>DAOTYP010000156.1:0-47285 GCA_034434975.1 Anaerolineae bacterium
ATGCGTTCGTTGTGCATCACCCATTCGCCTCGGCCCAGGAGAGCATACAGCCCCCAGTGCACCGAGAGTCCCAGGCGCATCTCCCGGAAGCGCTGCACGCCCGCGCGCGTGGCTTGTAGCCGTGCCTGGCTGGTATCTTCAATCGGCAGCATAAGGGTTGCTCCTTTCGGGAAGGGAAACGAGGAGGGCTATGACTCCAGCACCCGCTTCCAGGTCTCAAAGACCTTGTACACGTTCTCCGGCTTGGCGCCCGCGCCGAACTCGCACTGGGCGATGCACCCCCCGTTGGCCCACAGGGCTTCCTTAACCTGCCTCACCGCGTCCTCTATCTCCTGCGGCGTCCCGCGAGGGAGGAGGTGCTGGCGATCAATTTCCCCCCAGAAGGTGATCTTGCCTCGGAAGGGTTTCAACTTCTCCACGCCCATGCAGAAGATCTGCGAGTTCAGTGCATCCAGCCCCAGGTCAATCAGGTCGGGGATGATCTCCAGGATGTAGCCGTCGGAGTGCATGAAGATCTTCTTCCCGTGGCGGTGCGCGATCTCAATGTAGTCCCGATACAACGGCTTGAAGACCTCCCGCCATAACTGCGGGTTGATCAGCAGCCGCCGTTGCCCACCCCAATCGTCCGCGAAGTGCAGGCCGTCCACCTCCGTCTCCGCCCAGACGGTCAGAAGGCGGCAATTGAAATCATGCACCTTCTCCAAGACCTCAAACATCCCCTTAGAGCGGGCCGCCAGGTCCAGGTACAGCCGTTCCGTAGTGCGGATGAACTGCATGCGCTCAAAAGGGTTCACCCCGATAGGAGGTAGGACGAACCGATCGGTGTGGCGGCAGAACTCGTTGACCTTCTCCTTGTCCACCGTGAGGTGTCCTTCGGGGAGCCGCAGGGCATCCTTGTCTTCCCAATCGTCGCCTTTGATGAGGGGCTCTTTGACCTCGCCGATGACGCCCCGATGGATGTTGATGAACCTGCAGCCCCAATCGTCCACGAACTCGCCGACCTCGTATTGATCGCCCTGGGTTTGAGGCGGCGCCTTCTCAAAGGCAGGGGAATAGGCGATGTCGTCGGGGAAGTCCCGGCGGATTTTCGCCAACTGCTCAGGGTAGTTGAACTCGGCCCATTTCAGGGTCCATAGTTGCCTGGGCACGCGAGCAGGATTGGCGAAGTGCAGGCTCTGGTAAACGAGTTCTCTGGGGGTGGACATGTCTGTTTCCTCGCTTTGGCCTTTGTGATTCGTTCGCTATTATAGCACCGAGCCAGGGCTTGCCCAAGGCGCCAGCGCCGTTTGACAGGCCCTTCCTCCTGTGCTACAATCCGCGCGCTTCTTCCCTGCGGTGTGCCTCTCGGCGCCCTTGCTCGCCCTGCCACGCGGCCACGTCCAGGAGGGATGGTATGATCCGTCGCGCCCTGGCCTTGTTGGGCGTCCTCGCCCTGTTTCTTTTCTCTGCTCCTCGCGTCGGGCCGCGAGCCTCCGCCCCTGCGACGGCAACCCGCTACGATGTCCTTCTCCTCCTGCGCGTCGCGCCCTTTGTCGAGGGGGCAGGCGCTCTCTCTGCTGCCGACGCCGAGGAGCGAGCGCGAGACATCTTTCGCGCCCTTCGCCCCCGCCTGCGCGAGTGGCAGGCCACCGGCGAGTTGGAGGACTTTTCCTGGCTGAACGATGCGCACGCCGTCCGCGTGCGCGGCGCGTCGGCGGCGGCGCTGGAGGCGTTAGCGGGCTTGGACGGCGTGCTGGCCGTGCGCCCGGCGACGGCCCAGGCCGTTTCCTGCGCGCGGCGCGCCGTCGCGAGCCTGGCCGCACGGCAGGGAGGGCGAGAGGCGGGCCTCGCCGCGCCCGAGGCGACGAACCCCACCGTTTACGTAGACCTGCGCTACGGCGTTATCGCGGGCGTCACGGACCCGCACGCGCCGATCACCGTCACGATCAGGAGCGCGAGGGGCACGACGAAGGGGATCGTTCACGCCACGAGCGCCGACGATGGCTCATACAGCACTTGGGCCTCGCTGGCCTGCGTGGCATTGGTGCCGGGCGATACGGTGGAGGTGCGGGCAGGGGCGGCGCGCGTGGCCTCTACCACGGTCGTGGGGATCACGGGCGAGGTCAATCCGGTGACCGATGTCGTCTCGGGCAGCACGGCCGCGTCTCGCTCCGTAGAGGTACGGGTCTATCAGGAGCAAGGCTCTTGCAGCCCCACCCTGTTCACCCGCGCCGTGACCTCCGGCGCCGCCGGCGCCTATAGCGCCAACTTCTCCGGCCTGGTGGACATCAAACGGTACGCCCGCGCGCAGATTTGGGTGTACGACGGCAATCGCAACGCCACCTTCTTCACCGTCTCCGCGCCCCACATCGCCGTCTCCGCCTTCGGGAGCGTGGAGATCACCATGCGCCCCAATCGTCTCATCACTGGCACGCTCCGTTCGGGCAGCACCGTGCTGGATGCCGAGACGACCACGACAGATGGCGCGGGCGACGGCCATTTCAACTTCTCCCCCGAGCCAGCGCCGGGGAACACGATCCACATCACCGACGGGAGCATGGCCATCGTGTACCAGGTGGTGCCGCTGACCCTCACCGGCGTGAACCTGGGCGCCAACCAGTTCAGCCTGCAGACGGCGGCCAACCGCCTCGTGAAAGTCTCCACGCGCACCTTGGCCTCCCGCTTTTGCACCGTTGATGCCGACTGCCGCGTGCTCACCAGCGACGGCGCGGGCAACGTCAACGTCGCCTTGGGGAGCGACCTGGACCTGGGGCGGGGCGATCAGGTTGAGGCGGTGGTTTACGACAGCGAAGGGAACTGGCAAGAAAACGAGCGGCATACCGGCTACGTGGAAGTGTCTCGGCAGAGGAAGTCCGTCTCCGGCTTTTGGGAGCAGACGCAGGCAAACCTACAGGTTCTCCTGCGGGGCTCCGGTGGGGCGGTCAAGGCCAGCAGGTCCATCGTCGTCAACGAGGACGACGGCTCCTTCTTCACCACCTTCGGCGGCGATGTCGCCGTCGGTGATCAATTTGAGGTGGGCAACGGCGTCCTCACCTACACCGTGCCGGTCGTCAACCTGACGGTTTTCGTGAACGAGACGACCGATTTCGTCTCCGGTCAGGCCCCGGCCAACGGCCCGCTGGTCGTTCAAGGTAGCAGCACAGGTTGCTGGCAAGGGAACGCGGCGGGCACGACCTACAACGCCAGGCTCAAGACCGCCGCCGGCGCGGATGTGGACCTGAAGGCCGGCGATAGCGCCAGCGCCTATTACACCGACGCCAACGGTCATCAAAACGTGGCGAGCGCCCATGCCCCCTGGATCAACGCGGCCATCGGCACGGGGAACGTGAACGGCTACATCCGGGAGGCCGGCACGCCCCTGACCGTTACGTTGCGCAGCCAGGGGGGAAGCGTCAAGGCGACGCAGGCGACGACCTCCTCCGCGTCCGATTTCTACAGCGTCGCCTTCAGCGATGCCACCATCGCGGTGAGCGATAGGATTGAAGTGCAGCCGCGCGGGGGTGCCCCCTTCAGCCTGACGGTCCCTCACCTGACCGTGCTCCTGGACCCGCCCGGCAACCGTGTGTACGGCCAGGCCCTGCCCAATACCGCTGTCTCGGTGTCCCTGTATCAGGCCTTCAGCCTTCTGGGCATCCAGAACGCGACCAGCGATCAGGCGGGGAATTATTCGGCTTCTTTCGCCGGCCAGTTCACATTTGACTGTCAGCCGGTCCGGATGGGGGAGTGCAGCGAGGCCGAGGTCAGCCTTCGCACGCCGGAGGGGCACCGGGTCAGCCGCCGATCCGCGCCGCCGCCTGACGTCTCCCCTGACGCCTACGAGCAGGACGACACCCCAGCGGCGGCCAAGCCCTACGCCGGCCTGCAACACCACACCTTTGACACCGAGAACTTTTTCGCAGGGGACGAGGATTGGGTGAAATTCACGGTCGCCGCGGCCGACGTGGGCAAGTTATACATCGTGGAGACGTTGAACAACGGCCCTCAGGGCGATACGATCCTGACCCTCTACGACACCGACGGCGCCCGCGCGTTGGCGACGGCAGGCGACTACGGAGAGCCCCTCGCGGCGCAGATCCGCTGGCGCTTCGGCAGGGCTGGAACCTACTACGTACAGGTGAGGCCGGGAGTGCTCCTCAGCCCTGGAGGAAGTTGTGGCGCCACCTACGATCTCTTCATCAGCGATCGGCACCTCTTCCTGCCCCTTACCCTTAAGGATGGATAGGATCAACCATGCGCATCGGCCTCGTCATTGACGCCAACATGGCAGTGCCCGGAGGCGTGCAGGAGTACGTGCGCGGCCTCTACGATTACCTGGAGGCTGTAGGCCACGAGCCTGCCGTGATCAGCGCGCCCGCCCGGCCGTCGCCGGAGGATGCCTCGCGACGGTTCCTGACGCTGGGCCGGCGGCTGGACCTTCCCAGCCTGAAGGGGCAATCGGCCCCTGGCTCCATCACGTGGGCCTCTCGCCGCGCCTTGCGGGCCTTTTTGCAACGGGGGCGCTTTGACGTTCTCCACTTCATGGCCCCCATGGGCCTCTTGGCCATGCAGATCCTAGCCGAGTCGGACGCGACGAACGTGGCAACGTTTCTGGTGGCCAAGGACCGCTTCGGCCTCTGGGGCCTCGTCGCGCCCGTTTTTCGCGCGCTGGAGCGGGGTCGTTTGAACGCCCGTCTGCACGGTCGCATCGCCCTCTCGCCGCCCGCGCAGCGGTACGGCTCCCTCTGGTTCCCCGGCTCCTACACCATCATCCCTGCAGGCATCAACCAGGCGCGCTTTGCGCCGGCCCCAGGCGCGAAGCGCCTCTACGATGACGGCAAGGTCAACATCCTCTTCGTGGGACGCCTGGATCGGCGCAAAGGCGTGCCGCACCTGTTGGAGGCTTTCGCGGCCCTGCGGGCGGAGCGGGCCGACGTGCGCCTCATCGTGGTCGGCGACGGGCCCGAGGCCCAGGCGGCGCGCGCGTTCGTGGCCGAGCGGGGCCTGCCGGATGTGACCTTCACGGGCGCGGTGGCGGGGGCGGAACTGCCGGCTTACTATCGCGCCGCGCACATCTTTTGTTCGCCCGCCTATGAGAACGAGTCCTTCGGGGTCGTGCTTCTAGAGGCGATGGCCGCGGGCCTGCCGATCGCCGGCTACGCCAACGCGGGGTACCTCACTGTCCTCACCGATGAGGCGCGGGAGGCCCTCGCGCCGCCGGGCGACGTGGAGGCCCTGACGCGCGTCCTCGCGCGCCTGGTGGCCGACGGCGAGTGGCGTCGGCGGTTGAGTGAATGGGGGTTGCGTCAGGTGCGGGGCTACACATGGGAGGGCGTTGGCGCGCGCATCGTCGCCTTCTATCAGGAGGCGATGCGCGCCAAAGGCGCCGTCGCGCCCGAAGCGGAGGGGAGGTGAGGCGATTGAGGTCGTTTCGCGGGTTCGTTCTCCTCGCCTGGTTGGCCGTGCTGTGGCCGACGCGGGGCCAAGGGCCGGCGGCGGCGTTTGACTGCGCGACGGTGGATCAGATCCCGCCGGCCGAATGCCGGGCTTTGGTCGCGTTGTATCAGAGCACCGATGGTCCGCATTGGCTCATCAGCCGCTCCTGGTTGGCGACCGCCACGCCCTGCACCTGGTATGGGGTGCGGTGCGACGGTGGGCACGTGACCGCGCTCATCCTGGTCTCCAACCGGCTGCAGGGGGAGTTGCCGCCGGAACTGGGCGACCTGACCAGGTTGAGGTGGCTTGAGTTGCAGGGCAACCTGTTGAGCGGCAGCATTCCACCGACCCTGGGCAACCTCACCAGCCTATGGATGCTCTCCCTATACGACAACCAACTGAGCGGAGACATCCCGGCCTCGCTAGGCGGCTTGGCCGAACTGCGTTACCTCTACCTGCACGGCAATCGTCTGAGCGGGCCGATCCCGTCGGCGCTGGGCAACCTTGCCCAGTTGCAGACCCTCTACCTGCAAGAGAACCAACTGGAGGGGAGCGTTCCGGCCGCCTTGGGCAACCTGGCCAGCCTGGAGTACCTCTGCCTGATGGATAATCGGCTGCGCGGCGAGATCCCGCCCGAGGTGGGGAATCTCACTGGCCTGAGGGAACTCATCCTGAGCAAGAACCAACTGAGCGGCGAGATCCCGTCGACCCTGGGCAGCCTTAACCGCCTGGAGCGGCTTTACCTGAGCGACAACCCGTTGGCCGGCGCGCTGCCGCTGAGCCTGACGAACCTGGCCTACCTGGCGCATTTCCGGTACGACGGCACCGGCCTGTGCGAGCCGGTGCACTGGGGCTTTTGGCAATGGCTGGCGGGCGTCGACGAGCGGCGGGGAACGGGCATCCCCTGCCGTCGGCCCTTCGCCTACTTGCCGGTGGCGGCCTTTACACCGCCATAGAGAGAGGTAGCCGGATGTTCACCGATGTCGTCTCTGCCTCCCAATCCCTCTGGTTGAGTCTCCTCCTCGTCCTGTGGGCCGCGCTTCTTTTCGGCGGCTTCCTCTTCGGCCGGTTCCAGGCCGAGGGAAACCGACGGATGCCCATCTGGACGCGCATCGCCTCATCGCTGGCTTTGACGGCGGCAGGTTGGACGTGGTGGTGGGTCGCCCGCGCGGGTGCGGGCGGCACCTATGCCAGGTGGATTGCCGTCGGGATGACCTTGGGCCTCCTGGGCGACCTCTTCATGGCCCGTCTCTTGCCGGTGGGCCAGCCGGTGCTGGGCGGCATCGCCGCCTTCGGCCTGGGCCACGTCGCCTACATCGCCGCCTTCCTGGGCCTGGGCGCTCAGGCCGGGTTGAGCGCGGCGGGGCCGCGCTGGGGCGGCTGGGCAGCCTGGCTCCTGGTCGGCCTGAGCGGTTGGT
The DNA here is from genome assembly GCA_034434975.1 of Anaerolineae bacterium. Classification (GTDB taxonomy): domain Bacteria; phylum Chloroflexota; class Anaerolineae; order JADYZS01; family JADYZS01; genus JADYZS01. Next base: position 6,831 of record DAOTYP010000156.1, read on the forward strand.
ACGTGGCGGTCTATCGCGGCCAGCGGCCTACGGCCCTGCATTGGGCCGCTTTGCTGTACGCCCTTCTCCTGGCGAGCACCGCCGGTTTCGCGACCGGCCTGGCCTGGCAGGCCTCGGTGTTTGTGCCTTTGGCGATAGGCGGCGGGCTTTTTCTCCTCAGCGACCTGATCCTGGCCGGGCAACTCTTCAGCGGCCTCCGCTTTCCCTTGATCGGCGATGTGGTCTGGCTGACCTACGGCCCGGCCCAGGCGCTGATCGTCTTCTCGGTGGCCGGCGCGTTGCGGGTGCTACCTTGATGGCGCCGTGAGAGTGTTGAATAACCCTTCGCATCCCACGACCTGTAGTGGTTTTGAGGCCGAGATTAACCAACTTGTTGGGGATTCGCGGGACTTTTTCAACACTCTCTGGCGCCGTTGGATTTGACTTCCCGTCGCAGTTATGTTATAAATGGACGTACATTGCGACGGCCCCACGTCGCCTTTTGACGCGGGGCTTTTGAATGGAGACGCTACACGACAACCGAAAGGTAGGACAGCATCAGCAAACAAACCCTGCGCGTCAATGAAGCCATCCGTGCCCGGGAAGTGCGCGTGATTGACGAGACCGGGCAGCAACTCGGCGTTCTGAGCGTGCGTGAGGCGCTGGAGGTCGCCCGCGCCCGAGGCCTTGACCTGGTTGAGGTGGCGCCCAATGCCGAGCCTCCGGTCTGCCGCATCCTCGACTTCGGCAAGTTCATGTACGAGCGAGCCAAGAAGGAAAAGGAAGCGCGGCGGGCGCAGAAGCAAATTGAGGTCAAGGAAGTGCGCATGCGCCCGAAAACGGGCGAGCACGACATTGAGTACAAGGTGCGGGATGCCCGGCGCTTTTTGACGGCGGGTAACAAGGTCAAGGTGCGGGTCCGCTTTCGCGGGCGCGAGATCACCCATCCGGAGGTCGCGCGGGACCTGCTGGAGCGGGTGGCTGCGTTGCTGGCCGATGTGAGCGTGGTGGAACAGCGGCCCGCGCCGGAGGGTAACAGCCTTTTGATGGTGCTGGCCCCTGCGCAGAAGTCGTAGCAGCCAGAGCATCTTGTCAGGGATGAACGGTTATGCCGAAGATCAAAACCCACAAGGCCACATCCAAGCGGTTCGCCTACACCGGCACGGGCAAGTTGTTGCGCACGAAGATCGGCAAGAGCCACCTGCGCCGGCGCAAGTCCGCGCGCGTCAAGAGCATGTTCGCGGAGATGCACGTCGTGGTCAGCAAGGGCGCGAGGCGACGCGTGGCGACGTTGGCCCCCTACCTGAAGAAAGACTAACACGGCCTGAGGCCGGCGGCTGGGAATGGCCGGCTGCGGCCTTTGTTTTTAAGGAGAAGGCAACGTGACGAGAGTGAAACGAGGGGTGACGGCCCGCGCTCGGCACAAGAGCGTGTTGGCGTTCACCAAGGGCCAAAAAGGGACGAAGCATGCCCTCTACCGTCGGGCCCACGAGGCGATGATGAAATCGCTAGCCTATGCCTATCGGGACCGACGGGATCGAAAGGGCGATTTCCGCCGCCTCTGGATCGCGCGCATCAACGCCGCCGCCCGTCAACAGGGCCTCACCTACAGTCGCCTGATGAAGGGGCTGCGGGAGGCGGGCGTGGCCATCAACCGCAAGATGCTGGCGGACTTAGCCGTGCGTGACCAGGCGGCCTTTGCCCAATTGGTGGCGGTGGCGAAGGGGAGCGGGGGGTAGGGCCTCTTCGCCATAGCCCGTCGCGTGGGGCTGCCCTTCCCATGATCACCAGCCTGGCGAACGAGAAGGTGAGGTACGCGCGAGCGCTCTTGCGGCGGCGGGCGAGGTTGCGGGAAGGGCGTTGCCTGATTGAGGGCCTCCGGCTGATAGACGAAGCGTTGCGAGCGGGGAGCATCCCCGCTCTTGTCTTCTGTACGCCGGAAACGTTGGCCGACGCGCGCGGGGCGGCCCTCTACGAGCGCTGTCGGGCGTTGGGCGCGGCGGCGTACGAGGCCAGCGCGGAGGTGGTGGCGTCGCTGTCCGACACGGTCACGCCCCAGGGGATCGTGGCGGTGGTTCCCTTTCCCTCTCCTTCCTCGGCCTCGGCGCCGGGCCTGACCTTGGTGGTGGACGGCCTGCGCGATCCGGGCAACCTGGGCACGCTCCTGCGCTCGGCGGCCGCGTCGGGGGCAGAGCGGGTGTTGCTCGGGCCGGGGACGGTGGACCCTTACAGCCCTAAGGTGCTGCGCAGCGCGATGGGCGCGCATTTTCGCCTGCCGCCGGAGGTGGCCTCCTGGGCGGGCGTGGCGGAGGCGTTGCGCGGCCGTCCGGTCTGGCTGGCCGACGCGCGCGGGGAGGCCCGCTACGACCTGGTGGATTGGACCGAACCGTGCGGCCTGATCATCGGCGGGGAGGCGGAGGGGGCGAGCCCGCAGGCGGCCTCCTTGGCGACGGGGCGGGTGGCGATCCCCCTGGCGCGGGGGGTGGAGTCGCTGAACGCGGCGGTTGCGGCGAGCGTGATCTTGTTTGAAGCCGCGCGCCAACGGCGGGCGGCGGGGGTCTCCCGCCCCTGAATATTATGTAAAATCGCGACGGGGTGTTTCACATGAAACAGCGGATCGCGCCGCCGGAGCCGCAGCCGTCCATCTGCGACTACGAGGGCTCCAGCTACCGCACCGAGTTCTGGGGGGGCGGCCGGCGGGAGTACGAGGACCTGGCCGAGCGCAGCGCCCTGCGCGCCCTCCTCCCGCCCACCGGCCAGCGCCTGGTGGAGGTCGGCGCCGGCTTCGGCCGCCTGGCCGACCTCTACGCCACCTACCGCGAGGTGGTGCTCCTGGATTACTCCAAATCCATCCTGCGCGAGGCCCAAGAGCGCCTCGGGCGCGACCCGCGCTTCGTTTACGTGGTCGGCAACATCTACGACCTCCCCCTGGCCGACCAGGCGGCGGAGACCGTCGTCCTCGTCCGCGTCATCCACCACATCCAGGACGTGCCGCGCGCCCTGGCCGAGATCACCCGCGTCCTCGCCGGGCGCGGCACCCTCATCCTGGAGTACGCCAGCAAACGCCACCTGAAGGCCATCGCCCGCTACCTCCTGCGCGCCCAGGCTTGGAGCCCCTTCGCCCTGCAGCCGTATGAGTTCGTCCCCCTCAACTTCAACTTCCACCCCGCCTGGATGGAGGCACGGCTGCGGGAAGCCGGGCTCGCCGTGGAGGCGACGCGGGCCGTCTCCTGGTTCCGCAGCCCCGCCCTCAAAAGGGCTGTCGGTGCCGGCCGCCTCGCCGCGCTAGACCGCCGCCTGCAGCCCCTCGGACGCTGGCTGAAGCTGACCCCCAGCATCTTCCTGAAGGCCCGCGCCCCGGCCAAGGAAGCCGCGCCGGAGGGCCTCTTCCGTTGCCCCCTCTGCCACAGCCAGGCCCTCGCCGCCCACCCTCACGGCCTCACCTGTCAGGGCTGCGGACAGCGCTGGCCTCTAGATGACGGCATCTACGACTTCAAGACCCCCCTCGCCGCGGCCTGACTTTTAATGCCCGTTTAATCTCCATCTGCTACAGTGCCGCCCATAGCGGCCAGGAAAGCGCGGAGACGTCCCGCCGTCAGGGGCGTCTCCGCTGCGATGAGACCCCCTGCCGCGAAAAACGGAGGCGCAGGAAGCGAACGAACTATGATACAAGCGCAAGGGCTAACCAAGACCTACGGCGACCGGATCGCAATCCAAGATGTGTCCTTTGAGGTGCAGGCCGGCGAGATCCTCGGTTTCCTGGGGCCCAACGGCGCAGGAAAGACCACCACGATGCGGATCCTCACCGGCTACATGCCTCCTACCGCCGGCCGCGCGCGCGTCGCAGGCTACGATGTCTTCTCCGAATCCATAGAGGCCCGCCGCCACATCGGCTACCTGCCGGAGACGGTCCCCCTCTACCCGGAGATGACCGTGGCGGGTTACCTGGACTTCGTCGGACGGCTGCGCCACATCCCCGACCGACGCGCGCGCCTCGCGGAGGTCATGGAGCGGCTGCACCTGGAGGACCAGGCCGACATCCCCATCGGCAAGCTCTCCAAGGGCTATCGCCAGCGCGTCGGTCTGGCCCAGGCCATCCTTCACAAGCCGCGCGTCCTGATCCTGGATGAGCCCACCATCGGCCTGGACCCCCGCCAGATCATTGAGGTCCGCAGCCTCATCCGGGAGCTAGGCGGCGAGCACACCATCATCCTCAGCACCCACATCCTCCCCGAGGCTTCCCAGGTGTGCAACCGCGTCCTCATCATCAACGAGGGCCAGATCGTGGCCGAGGATACGCCCGAACGCCTGACCGCGCGCCTCAAGGGCGGCGAACGCATCTACGTCCAGGTGGGTGGCTCCCCCGACGGCCTGCCGGAGGCGTTGAGCGGCATAGAGGGCGTAACCGGCGTGGAGCCGAAGGGGAACGGCGGCTACGAGGTGATCTGCGCGTTGGGCGCCGATCGGCGCGCCGCCATCGCCCAGACGATCGTCTCCCGCGGCTGGCCTCTGCTGGAGCTCAGGCCGGTGGGGATGAGCCTGGAGGAGATCTTCCTGAAGCTGACGACGGAGTAGTGAGGAGAGCCTATGCGTAACGCCTTCACCATCGCGCGGCGCGAACTGAGCGCCTACTTTACCTCGCCTGTAGCCTACGTGGTCACCGCAGGCTTCCTCGTCATCGCCGGCTATTTCTTCTACTTCATTTTGTACTACAGCCAGGAGGCCACCCTGCGCTACCTCTTCAACAACCTGACGACCATCCTCTTGTTCGTTGCGCCCATCCTTTCCATGCGGCTCTTGGCCGAGGAGCAACGCAGCGGCACCATAGAGCTCCTCCTCACCGCGCCGGTGCGCGATTGGGAGGTCGTCTTGGGCAAATGGGCCGCCGCCCTCGCCTTCTGGCTCGTCATGCTCCTGCCGACGCTCCTCTATCCTTTCTTCCTGAGCCGCTTCGGCGACCCTGATTGGTTCCCCATCATCACCGGCTACCTGGGGATCATCCTTCTCGGCGGCGTCCTCCTGGCCTTGGGAACCCTCACCTCGGCCCTGACGCAGAACCAAGTCGTCGCCGCGGTGCTCGGCATCGGCCTGACGATCTTGCTGTGGCTCATCGGCGCGGCCGGCGATTTCGCCGGCTCCTCCCTCAGCGGCTTCTTCCAGTACTTGGCCTTGAGCACCCATTTCTACGACCTGACCCGCGGCGTCGTGGACACCAAGAACCTCATCTACTACCTGAGCGTGATCGTCGCCGCCCTCTTCTTGGCGACGCGCGTCCTGGAAAGCCGGAGGTGGCGCTGAGATGTGGAGAAACTGGCGAGAGAAACTGCAGGACGGGGCTGCCGGCTTCGGCTGGGGCGGCGTGATCGCCTTGCTCCTGGCCTTCCTGGCCTGGCGCCTGGGAAGCCAACCCCAGTGGCTTCCCCAAGGGCTCCTGATCGTCGGCATAGCGGCCATCGGGCTGTTCGCCCTCCTGCGACCGGAGGCCGTGCGCACCCTCTTGGCCCGACGCCAGGCTCGCTACGGCAGCAACGCGCTGGTCATGACCTTGGCCCTCCTGGGCATCTTGTTCTTCGTGAACGTGTGGAGCAACAACCACCACAAGCGTTGGGACCTCACCGAGAACAAGCGCTATTCCCTGTCGCCGCAGACCATCGCCGTGCTGAAGAACTTGAAGGAGCCCGTCAAGATCACGGGCTTCTATACCCCTGCCGAGAGCGGCCAGCGAGAACAGGTGGAGGACCTGCTGAAGGAGTACATGTACCACACCAACCTCCTGCAGGTAGAGTACGTGGATCCCGACCAGAAGCCTGCCCTGGCGCGCCAGTTGGGCATCTCCTCCAGCGGCGTCCTCGTCTTCCAGCGGGGGAGCAAGAAGCAGGAATCCTACGCCATAGATGAGCAGGACATCACCAGCAACATCCTGAAGGTCTCCCAGGATGTCCAGAAGGCCGTCTACTTCACCGTCGGCCACGGCGAGCGGGACCCTGAGGGCTACGACGCGGCGAACTACTCCCAGATCAAGGCCATCTTGGAGCGGGACAACTACCTGGTCAAGACCCTGAACCTGGCCACCGTGACCGATACCCTTCCCTCCGACGTGGCCGTCCTCGTCGTCGCCGGCCCGCGGGGGCCCTTCGCGCCGCAGGAGGCGCAGCGCCTGGGCGATTACCTGGAAAAGGGGGGCAAGGTCATGGTGCTGGCGGATCCCACCGTGGACCTGGGCCTGGATGAGGTGTTGGCGCGTTGGGGGATCACGTTGCGCAACGACGTGGTGATTGATCCCGTTGCTTCGTTCTTCGGTGACGTGGCGACGCCGCTGGTCTCGCGCTATCGCTTCCACACCATCACCAAAGACCTGGGCGGGTTGAGCACCTTCTTCCCCCTGGCCCGCTCCATCAGCGCGACCGTCTCCCTGACCAACACGACGGTAACAACCCTCTTTGAGACGAGCGCGGGAGCCTGGGGGGAGACCGACCTGGAGAACCGCCAAGCCTCTTTGGATGAGGGGAAAGATATCAAAGGCCCCCTGGCCCTCGGCGTGGCTGCCGAGCGCACGGAGGGGCAACGGGGCCGCCTCGTCGTCTTCGGCGATGCCGACTTCCCCAGCAACAACGGGCTCTCCGTGCGCGGCACCGTAGGCAACGCCGACCTCTTCCGCAACGCCATCAACTGGCTGGCGGAAGAGGAGTCGCTCATCGCCATCGGCCCCAAGGCGCCGGAATACCGCCGGATCCGCCCTTTGACGCCGGGCGAGCAACGCCTTCTCTTCTACTCTACCGTCATCCTTCTCCCCTTGGCCGTCCTGATCATCGGCGGGGCGGTCTGGTGGAGCCGTCGTTGAAGGGCGAGCCCTCCGGGGGCCACCTACGCGTGGCTTGGCAGGGATGATATCTCAAAACTCAAGACGATCACAAAACCTATGCGCTTCCGGAACACTTTCCTTCTCGTCATCGTCTTCATCATTGTGGCGGGGTACGTCTACCTGACCGAGGGGCGAGGTCGGAAGGCCGCCGAGATGGCCCTCCAGAGCCCATCCCTCGTGACGTCGGTGCTTCAGTTGGATCCCGGCCAGGTCCTCACCATCACGGTGCAGGGGCCGACGGGGCAGACGCGCCTGAGCCGCCAGGGCAAAGATAGCCCCTGGCAAATGGAAACGACCGTCCCCTTGACGCCGACCCTCAGCGGCGCGGCCGAGGCTGACGAGGAGCGGGCCAACCTGGCCCTTTCCCTCGTCGCCAACCTGACGGCGAGCCGCGTCTTGACCGACGTCACGGACCTGGCCCCTTACGGTCTGGCCTCGCCGCAATGGTCTGTGACCCTGGAGACCGCTCAGGGCCAGCGAGAGACCGTCTATGTGGGGGATAAAAACCCCCAGGGGTGGTCTTATTATGTGAAGCGGACCGGGGACGCCGCGGTGTATCTCATCGCCGCTTCTACCGGCGATGACCTGCGCGCGCTGGTGGAGAGGCCGCCGCTGAAGCCGACGCCCACGCCGACGGCGACGGCCACGAGGGAGGAGGAAACGCCGTCTCCTACCCCTCTGCCTACGGCGACGGCATCGCCGTAGCGCGGGTTTTCAACATGTCTTGCAATATGTAGAATTATTCTCTATTGCAGATTGCGGCCATTTGTGGTACATTTATTTTATAAGGGACCGCAATGGCCGGGAGAGGTATGGTTTCACAGGAGAGCCGACCCCCGCTGCTCATCACCAGACGTGCTGACGGGGGCGTTCTTGTGCGAGCCTGAGGAGCGTGCCCGTCCCGGGGTGTGGATGGGGAGCCCCCTGGCCGTTGGCAGGTTGCAGTTCGTTGGGAAGGGAGTGAAAAAGTTGGCAGTGGAGGAAGAGCGAGCGTTGCTGCCTCAACCGGAGGAAACTCGTGAGGATCATCACGAGGATCACAAGGAGGAAATTGAGCGTTTGCTGGCCATCGGCAAAGCGCAGGGTTACGTCACCTATGAGGACGTGCTCCAGATCTTCCCGGAAGCCGAGTCTAATATGGAACAACTGGAAGACCTATTTGCAACTCTTTTTGAGAACGGCATTGAGGTAGGCCAACAGGAGGAAGGTGAAGCGATCGCGCTGGAAGGGGCGGAGATCCCGGAGGAATCCGTGGACGACTTTGACCTGAGCCAGATTGAGATAGACGACTCCATCAGCCTCTACCTCAAGGAGATCGGTCGCGTCCCCTTGCTCACCGCCGAACAGGAGGTGGAACTGGCGCAGCGGATGGAGCGGGGGCGCGCCGCGCGCCGGCAACTCGCCAAAGGCGTGGACGATCCGGTGGAGCGCGAGCAACTTCTGGCCCAGGTCAAAGATGGGCAGGCTGCCCAGGAGCACCTCATCAAGGCGAACTCGCGCCTCGTCGTCAGCGTCGCCAAAAAGTACGTGGGGCGCGGCGTTCCTTTCTTGGACCTCATCCAGGAGGGGAACATCGGCCTGATCCGCGCGGTCAAGAAGTTTGACTACCGGCGCGGCTACAAGTTCAGCACCTATGCCACCTGGTGGATTCGCCAGGCGGTTACGCGCGCCATCGCCGATCAAGGGCGCACCATTCGCGTGCCGGTGCACATGTACGAGCAGATCAATCGCCTGACGCGCGCCTCTCGTCAGTTGGTGCAGGAACTGGGCCGTGACCCCACTACCGAGGAGATCGCCGAGGAATTGGGGGTGACGCCGCGCAAGGTGGAGCAGATCATCCGCGTGTCGCAGCGTCCGCTGAGCCTGGAGATGCCGGTAGGCGAGGAGGAAGACTCCTACCTGGGCGATTTCATTGAAGATGAGGATGCCCCTTCGCCGACCGACGCGGCCTCTCAGCGCATGCTGCGGGAAGCCATTGATGAGATCTTCCAATCGCTGACGCCGCGCGAGGTGCGCATTCTGCAACTGCGCTTCGGCCTGGTGGACGGCTACTCCTACACCCTGGAGGAGGTAGGCCGCAAGTTCGGCGTGACGCGAGAGCGCATCCGCCAGATTGAGGCGCAGGCGCTGGGCCGCTTGCGCCATCCCAGCCGCAGCCGCAAACTGCGCGATTACCTGAGCTGACCTCCTGTTGACAAGCACAAAAGGGCATGACCGCCTCGCGGGCGGTCATGCCTCTTTTTTCAGTTCCTCTATCTCTTTCTCTACCTCTCGCAGTTCGTCTTCCAGTTCCTCTTTGTACTTCTGGAGCTCGCTGCGGTACTCCTCCAGCATCTCCAGGTATTCCTGGCGTCGCGGGAACCCCCAGGGGCCGAAGCCCGCCCACGCGCCCCAGGCGCGCGGCCCCGCCATGCGGAACCAGAAGGGTGGGAAGCCGAAACGCATGCGCGCGTACCAATGTCGCCCGGGCATGGCAGACACCTCCTTCCGCGATTTACTTTTCCATTTTACCACAAGGCTTGGCCTGCTGACCAGACCTCGTCGCGTCCTACCGTCGGGAAGGGACGTCGGCCAAGGCGCAAAAGTCGCGGCCGTCTCGCCTCAATACAGGAACATCGGCTTGCCCAAGAGGTGCTTCACGCGCGGCTTGTAGTTCTCCGCATCGTAGAGCTCGGCCACGTCCACCCGCTTGACCCCTTGGGTGATGGTGTCTATCGGGATCGTGGTATAGACGCCGTTCTGCAAGGCGACCATCTGGCCCGCGTAGCCGCGCAGGACCAGGTCCACCGCCAGGTTCGCGTAGGAGATCGCGACCATGCGATCCAGCGAGTCGGGCGCGCCGGAGCGCATCAGGTAGGCGAGCTGCTGATACACGATGTCCTCGCCTGTGAGGCGCTTCAGGGCCTCGCCGGTGATCTGGCCGATGCCGCCCAATTTCTTGTGGCCGTAGGCGTCCTCCTGGCCGTACTCCACCACCTGTCCGCCGACCATAGAGGCACCTTCCGAGATGACGACGATGGCGTAGTTGCTAGGGTTGCGTCGTTTGTCCTCCATCACCAGCTTGGCCAGCCGCTCTACGTCAAACGGGACCTCGGAGATCACGGCGCGATCGGCATCCGACAGGTAGGCCGAGATGAGGGCCGTCTCACCGGAGTTGCGGCCGAACAGCTCGATCACCGCGATCCGCTCATGGGAGCCCGAGGGCGTGCGCAGCGCGTTGATGAACTCCACGCTGCGGGTGACCGCCGTGGAGAAGCCAATGCAGTAGTCGGTCCCGAAGACGTCGTTATCCATCGTCTTGGGGATGCCCACCACGCGGAAGCCCTCTTTGTGCAGCCGCACGGCGTAGGAGAGCGTGTCGTCGCCGCCGATGGGGATGAGGGTCTGGATGCCCAGGTAGTCCAGCACCCGCAGGATGTGCGCGGTGCAGTCAACGGATTTCTGCCCCTCCTTCAAGGGGAACTGGCCCTTGAGAAACGCCGGCAACTCCTTCTCGCGCACGTTGGCGGGGTTGGTGCGCGAGGTGTGCAGATGGGTGCCGCCGTAGCGATCAATGGTACGGACATCCGCCTTGGTGAGGGGTTGGATCCACTCCTTCTGGGCGTCCTTGTCATCGGGGTTGAAGTTCAGCAGGCCTGCCCAACCCCGGCGAATGCCGATCACCTCGTAGCCACCGTCAATGGCCCGGTTCACGATGGTCTTGATGCACGGGTTCAGGCCGGGAACGTCACCGCCGCCCGTCAAGATTCCCAGTCTTGGCATCTCCTTAACCTCCTAAAAATATGTGCAAGTTTTACATGCCGCCGCATGGATAGAGGCCGGCCTTGGGGATAGGGGAGCGCGTCCGATGCACCTTTCCGTCCCTCTATCGTCAAGGCCTGGCCGCCTCAGGCCTCGCGTGAAAGCCCCGCCTCGGTGAAGAACTGCTCCCAGGGGAAGGCCGCCGCCGCCCCTTCCCAGAGGATCCGATACAGGAGCCGCAACAGCGGGAAGTCATCCGGCCCGACCAGGCCGCGCGCCGTCAGGCGGGGCAACGCGCCGCCGGCAGCGCGGATGATCTCCACGCTCTCTAAGGTCTCCCCTGCCATGCGCCGGCGCGCCTCCTCCAGGCTGAGGCCGGCGCCCAGGAGGCGTCCTAAGCGCATCGTGCGCCCACCCTGCACCGTCACGAACATGTCGCCGACGCCGGGCAGGCTGGCCACATGCTCCGCCGAACCGCCCAGCAAGCGAACCATGCGCACCATCTCGGTGGCAGCCTGGGCGAAGAGCGCCGCCGCCGGGTTATGCATGAACGCGTCGCCGTCGGGGCCGCCCGCTTGCTCCAGCAACCCTGCCACCAGGCCAACCCCTAAGGCATAGGCGTTCTTCATCGCGGCGCAGATCTCCAGGCTCACGACATCGCCCGTCTGCCATACGTGATAGTAGGAAGTCTGCAACCAGGCCGCCAGCCTAGGCAGGACCGACGGCGTGCGGGAGCCGAAAACGACGGCGCTGTGGCGGCGCGCGGCCAACTCTCCGGCGATGCAGGGCCCGCCGATCGCGGCGATAGGCACCCGTTCGCGTATCGGTGCAGGCAGTTCATCGGCCAGCACGTCGGGCAGGATGCGCAGAGCGCCCTCCTCCGTCGCTTCCAGGCCCTTCGTCACGGCGAGGATCGGGAGGCCTGGCCGTAGGTGAGGCCCCACCGTGCGCCCAAACCACCGAACGCCAGGGGAGCTCACCCCGCTGATGACAAGGTCCACGCCGTCCAAAGCCTGGGCCAGTTGGGTGATGAAGAACGGTTCCACCGAGGCGGGCAGCGCGCGTCGCAAGGGGGGATGAACGCGGGTCGCCAGGCACTGGCGGATGATCTCATCATCCAGATGGGTTCCCACCAACCGAACGGCATGACCGTTATCGGCCAAGGGATAGCAAAGGGCGGTCCCCATCAGCCCGGCCCCGACGATGGCTACGGTAGCCATAACCCTCCCTTACTCAAGATAGCACCAGGGTGAACTCACGCCTGAGCGTTCAGCAGACATTCAATCGGCCTCCGCCTCGCCTCGCCAGATCAGGCCGCCCAAGGCCAAGGCGTACACCTGTCGGTCGTGGGCGTAGTCCGGCGAGGGGATCACGGCCAATGCAGGGCCTGGCGAGGGGGCGCCCGCCAGGTGCTGCCAGCGCCTTCCGACATCGCGTGAGGCGAAAACGCCCACAGGGCTGGCCGCGAAGAGGTGCAGCCGCTCGCGGCCGTCCAGCGCGGCCGCCACGTACAGCGCGGCCGGCCTCTCCGGCGAGAGGGGCTGGGCCGCCAGCTCTATCTCCTGCCCGTGCCCTCGGCCGGCCAGAAGCGGGGGGCGGTAGACGGCGTTCCCTGCCGCCGCGAACCATTGGCCGTCCTTCGCGTAGGCCGGCGACACCGCCAAAGACACCCATCCGCCCCCGCAACCCCGCGCCACCATGCGCCGCCAGGAAGCGCCCCGCCGATCCCCGTCCCAAACCTTTAGCCCCCCCTCCTCTGCCGGCACGGCGGCGATGAAAAGGTGGCCGCTCGTCGGGAAGGTGGGTGAGAGCGCCAACGCGCCGATCGTATGCGCCTCCGGTGGGACCGGCAACGGCTCCCACCTCTCCCCGCGATCGGACGAGAGGTGAACCCCCTGCCCCCGGGTGCCGACCAGCAAGGTCCCATCGCTGGCGAAGGCCGGCGACAGGGCCAGCGCCTGCGCGGGGAGGTCGCTCACCATCTCCCAATGCCGACCGCGATCTCGGCTGCGGCAGATGCCCTCGGCCAGGGCCGCATAGGCCGTGCCATCCCGTGCGAAGTCCGGCGAGAGGGCCAGGGCGACCACATCTAGCGACGGCAGGCCGTCCATCGCCTCAAACCAGGTCCTGCCGCCATCCTCCGAGCAGAAGAGGCCCTCGCCCGGCCCGTAGACGAACAGGGTGCCGTCTTGCGCCAGGGCCGGGGACAGGGCAAAGCCGGCAAAGGCGCGGGCGGCCAGCCCTGTGTTGGCCGGTTGCCAGCGAGCAAGCCCGTCCTCGGCGATCCAAACCCCCTCTTGGGCGAGCCCTACCAGGGTGGCGGAAGGGGAGGTCGCCAGGCAAAGCGCGCCGGGGAGCGCGGCGCAGAGCGTCCATGTCTCCCCGGCATCGCGGGAGACGTACAACCCCTCGCCGGTGAGCGCGAGCACCGTGCGATCCTGCGCGAAGGCGGGCGAGACGGCCAGCCCGTTGACGCTCTCTTCAGCAGGAAGCCCCGTCAAGGCCTGCCAGGTGGCGCCGCGATCTGTCGAGCGGAACGCCCCGGCCGATTCGGTGCCAGCAAAGATCGTGCCGTCGCTGGCGAAGGCCGGCGAGAGGGCCAAGGCCAACACCGGCGAGGCCCCGCGCGGGAAGGCCACCTCTCGCCAGGCGCGCCCGCCGTTCTTGCTGCGAAAGAGCGCCGTCGTCGTGGCCGCGAAGATCGTCTCGTCCTCCTCAAAGGCGGGCGAAACGGCGACCGTTAGGACGTTCAAATCCAACAGGCCGAAGTTCCAGCCGTGCCACGATTCCCCCCGGTCGTTGGAGCGGAAGATGCCGTCCTGCACCGTGCCGGCGAAGGCGATCCCGTCCCTGGGGAAGGCGGGAGAGAGGGCCAACGCAGAGACGGCCGCCGTCGGGCCTACCTGAAAACGGCCTGCCAGCCAGGTCTCACCGCCGTCGCGCGACACGTAAGGGCCGCTTTGCGTCCCGGCGAGGAGGGTGTGATCCTGGTCGTAGCCGGGCGAGACGGCCACCGCCGTCATCGGTTGAAACCCCGGCCCGCCCACTCGCGCCCAGGTGTGGCCCCTATCCGATGAACGGAACAGCCCCACCCTTGTGGCCGCCCAGCACAGGCCGTCCCGCGCGAAGTTCGGGGAGAAGGCCAAGGCCATGATCGTGCCCCCCATGGGGCCGCCTACCAGTTGCCAACGTTCTTTTGCCATGCTCGGTATCCTCGGCGTTGCTCCTTATGGGTTGAAGGATTGGTCGGGCTTCTCGCGACGCACCACGACATCAATGGTGAAAGCCGCCGCTGCGCCGCTCACCGCGCTCTCCAAGGCCGTTGCCAAGGTCAGGTAGGGGTCTACGATGCCCGCCTGGAACATGTCTACCACTTGACCCGTGCGCACGTCAAACCCCCAGCCTGGCGGGCTCTCTTGCACCTGCGCGAGGATGGGCGCCGGATCGTAGCCCGCGTTGGCGACGATGGTGCGCATCGGCTCCTCCAAGGCCCGGTGCAGGATCAAAGCGCCGTACCTCTCCTCTCCGTCCAGGTTCAGGTCGGTCAACGCCTTTTGGCAGGCGAGGAGGGCGGCGCCACCGCCGGCCACTACCCCTTCTTTCAAGGCGGTCCGCAGCGACGTTGCCACCCGCTCGGCCAATTCCTTGCGCGCGTTCATCTCAGCCTCCGTGGCCGCGCCTACCCGCACCGTCGCGATGCCGCCCATTAATTTGCTCAGACGCTTTTTCACCGGTTCTATGTCTCGTTCATCGTCCAGGTTCTCTAGTTCGGCCCGCACGCTGGCGATGCGTTGTCGCAAGGCTATCGGATCGCCCCGGCCCCCCACCAAGCCGAAGTACCGCGCCGTGGCCCAGGCGCGCCGCGCCCGTCCCAGGTCCTCCAATTGGGCGCGGTCAACCGCCTCGCCGGCGCCCTCCAGAAGCGTGCGCCCGCCGGTGAGGACGGCGATGTCGGCCAAGATCCCTTTGCGGTCCATGCCGTACGAGGGCGTCCTCACGGCCAAGGCTTTCAGCACGCCGGCCCGATGGTTGGCAACCAGGAGCCCCAGCACCTCGTCCGACACAGCAGAGGCGATGATGGCCAAAGCCTTGATGCCGGCCCGCACAACCTTCTCCATGACCGGCAAGATCTGCTCCGGCTTCTTGATCTCCAGGTCGGAGATGAGGATCGCCGGCTCATCCAACTCTACGATCTGGCGCGTCGGGTCGGTCACGAAATAAGGCGTGAACCAATCGGTGTCCCAATAGACGCCTTCCACGTACTCTCGATCCACCCCGCGGGTGTTGCTGGATTCTATCTGCACGTAGCCGTCGGGGCCCACGATGTCGTAGGCTTCACCGAGGTAACGCGCCAGTTCGGGGTCGTGGCAGAGCGAGAGGGCGACCTTGGCGAGCGCGTCCTCTCCCTCCAGGGGCCTCGCCATTTGCTGCAGGGCCTTGCGCACCTCCGCCAAGGCCTGCTCCAGCCCTGCCCGCAGGCGCATGGCGTTGAAGCCCGCCGCCACATAGCGGTTGGCCTCCCGAAGGATGACCTGGAAGAGGACGGCCGTCGTCGCCGTGCCGTCGGCCACCTTCTCGTGCACCCGCCACATGGCGTGCCGCAGGAGCATGGCTCCGGTAGACTCATCCGCGTCAGGGAGTTCCAAGAAGCGGCGGGCGATGGTCGCGCCGTCATCCAGGAGCTCTGGCGCATAGGAGCGCGAGGTGCGCTCCAAGGCCACCAGGCGGGGAAGAGGCCCCAGGGTTGGGCGGATGAGGGCGGCGAGTTTGTTGGCGCCGCGCTGCAAGGCTCTGCGGGAGTACGGCGCAAAAACGACACGAAAAGGCGGTCGGCTCATACGTGAACCTCGGTCTATTTGTGAATTTCTTGCCAAAGATGCCATAACCTTGACGATATGTCAAGTTAACCCGGCCGCGCCCTGGCGGCAGGCAGGGGCTCAATAGGCCCCCAACTCGTGTAGGCGCTCGTCGCTCAAGCCGAAATGGTGGGCCAGTTCGTGGCGCACCACGCGGGCCACGCGCTCGCGGACCTCGGCGCGGGTTCGGCAAAGCGCCTCAATCGGCTCTTGAAAGATGGTGATCTTATCCGGCGGCACCAGGCCGTAGTTCGTCGTGCGCGCCGTCCGCGGCACCCCTTCATACAGGCCGAGCAACGTTCCACGGCGGATGCCCGCCTTGCGCAGTTGGTGGGCCGTGGGCCTGGCCTCCACCACGATCTGCACGTTCTCCACCTTCTCCAGCAGTTCCGGCGGCAACGTCGCCAATGCCTCGGCCACCAGTTGCTCAAACTCCACGCGTTCCATGGATCGCCCCTCTCGTCCCTTCTTTGACGGCAGAAACGCGACTCAGGTTTTCAGGCCCTTGCGGCCACGCAGGATCGCCTTCACCTGCTCCCAAACTCGTTGCACCCCTTTGGCCTCCTCAGGTTCTATTGGCTCGGGGGTGTAGCGCGCCTTGACGAACTCGGCCGTCAGGTACTCCCATCCCTCTTGGGCCTCCGGCCATGAGGCATCCAGCAGGGGGGCATGTTCCAGAGGCGTCGCCGCAGGCGGACGCCGCACGCCGTGCTCGGCCGCGCGCCGGAGGGCGGCCAGGTAGTAGAAGCGCACCCGTTCCCGCGGCGAAAGGGCGCGCAAGCGCAGAAAGCGCCAAGGCGCTGGGGGAGCGATATAAGGGGCCTCCGCCTGCACAAGGCGGGCCCACGTCGCGCGCGCCTGGGCCAGCGCCTCGCGCGTGCGCCGCCGCAGCCACAGCCAGATGAAAGCCCATCCCTCGCGCAGGGTGGAAACGATCCGCTTTAGGTCAAGGCCTCGGCCGCCCAAATAGTTCATGAGCGCGTAGGCCACGATCACGAACACGATGAGCCAGAAGAGGGACCCGCTCAGCCAATCCGGAACGGAAAGGCGACGCCCGCCCTCCGGGGCAGGGGTAGGCAGGGGGAAAGGCCCGATCTCCTCGGTGGGCGCTTCCTGCGCGGAGGGCCAGCCCAGAAGCCCCATGAGCCAGCCCAAGAGGGCGCTCAGGAGGCCGATCAACGCCACGAAAACCTGCATGAGGGTGAAGAGGATGATCTCCAACCAGCGCCCTAACTGCCAGGTGGAGCCCAGGGGAAGGAGAAGGGCTCCCAGGGCCACGCCCACCACGACCGCCAGCGCGTAGCGCGGCCAGCGCGCGACGACCTCGGCGATGCCCTGAGCGCGTTGCATCTGCCAGCGGCCTCGCAGCACCGCCAGCCGCCCCTGGCTCAAGAGGAGAAGGCCCCCCAGGAAATAGGTGACCAGCGCCAACACCATGTCCGTCGGCAGGCCTGCGCGCGCGAGGCCGATCAGCCCGCGCCCCAGGCTCCCCAGGTTCACGCGCGAGAGGGCCGCAAGGAGCACCAACACGAAGCCTCCCCATAGCCAGCGTTCGCTGAAGCGCGCGAGAACCTCGGTGCGTTGCGGCGGCCGCGCGGGCACGTCCCAACGTACCTCGCGGCTGGAGAAGGGCCGCTCCACCAATTCGTCGGGGCGCAGCGCCAGTTCTACGAAGTCGCCCGCGCTGCTCACGGCGATCACCCAGGCGACGACGGCCAGGAGGCTCACCCCGATGAACTCGGCGTCAAAGAACGTCCCTGGCCGGCGCAGCCAGAGCCAAAGGGACGGCGCACGTCCCTGCACACCCAGGGTGATGAGGCGGATCAGCAGGAAGAGCACGAGGAGCTCGGCCAAGCGGAAGCCGAGGGTGCGGCGGAAGCGCCAGTCGGGGCGGGCCAATTGGTCGGTGGTGTAGGCGGCCTCCCAGGCGACGGCGAAGAGGACGAGGGGGACGTAACCGGAAGGCCACGTCGGCGCAAAGGCGCGCGCAAGCGCCAGCATCCCCATCGCAAAGGATGCGCCCAACAGGGCGATCAACGTTCGTCGGAAGAAACTGCGGTGCCAAAGGATGTCTATCATTGCCTTTAGGCGTGCCTGCGCAGCGCTTTCTCATCCCAGACGGGGAAGGCCCGGAAGCCCAGACGATGCGCCCGACTGCGCACTTGCGCGAACTGCCGCTGCGGCTCGCAGATCAGCAAAACGACCACGAACCCCGCGCGCACCAAGGCATGCAGCGCGGCGCAGGTGGCCTCGTCGCCGTTGGGCGTGATCACCGCCAACGTGACCCCCCAGGGAAGGTCTTGGGTCGCCAGACGCAACCACTGGGCGAGGGGCGTCGTCTCCTGCGCCTCTACGCGGGCCAGCGCCTCCAACAGTTTCATCAGATGGGCGCGGCCTGCTCGCGGGGGCAAGGCCAAGGGCCTGCCGTCCACAGCCAGCGGATCGCGCCCGTTGGTGTGCAACCCCACCGTCTGCCGCTCCGCCACGAGATGGCTGGCGAGGGAGGCAGCCACCACGATCGCCCACTCGCTCGCGGCGGCCCGCATGGCGTCATCGTACTCTGCCAAGTTCAGGTTGAGGAAGAGCACCGTCGCCAGCGAGATGGCCGGCTCGTATTTGCGCACCAGGAGACGTTCCTGCCGGGCGCTCGCCTTCCAATGCATCCGCCGCAGCGAATCGCCGGGGCGGTAGTCCCGCACGCCTACCGTGCGGGCCGGGTCCTCGTAGATCTGCTGGGGCGTCCGGATGACGCCGAAGGGCGACTTGGAGGGCAAACCGAGGCGGCTGAGAGGGACGATCTGCGGGTAGACCGTTAGGTAGTCGTGCAGGACATCTTTGCGCTCCGCGTCGGCGAAACCGAAGAGGTCGCCCGCGCTCAGGAAGAGAGGGCCCAAGGGATAATAGCCTCGGCGACGGCAATCCAAGACATAACGCACCACGCCGCGACTCCGCCCGCCCAAGGCCATCACCTGGCGCACGAAACTCGGCTGATGCAGGAGGATCGGCACGATCTCGTTGACCTGGACCCAGGGCATGGGAAGGCGGCTCCGATTGCGAACCTCAATCTCCACTGCCACCTTCTCATCTAAGAAAGCATGGTCAACGAACCGCCGCTTCACTTCCAGCCCCATCAGCCCGCGCGTCGTCCACCACCGCGAGAGAACCAGGATGCCGAAGCAAACGTAAACGATGTAGAAGATGAAGTCCAAACGTAAAAGGACGGCCACCAGAACCAGCAGCAAGATCAGAAAAGGTAATTCAAACACCGTTCGTCACAGTTACACGTCCAGGTTGCGCACGTTCTTGGCGTGCGTTTGGATGAAGCGTTTGCGGGGTGGCACGGCAGACCCCATGAGCATATCAAAGGTGCGGTCCGCCTCCGCCGCGTCTTCAATCGTTACCTGCAGGAGGACGCGATGGGCGGGGTTCATCGTCGTCTCCCACAGTTGCTCCGGGTTCATCTCGCCCAGCCCCTTGTAGCGCTGGATGGTGATATTCTTGCCGTTCCAACTCTTGACTAGTGCGTCCTTCTCGGCATCGCTGTACACGTAGCGCACCTCTTTGCCCGCTTGGATGCGGTAAAGGGGCGGCTGGGCGATGTAGAGGCGTCCGTTCTCAATAATGCCGCGCATGTAGCGGAAGAAGAGGGTGAGGAGGAGCGTGCGGATGTGGCTGCCATCCACGTCCGCGTCGGTCATCAGGCAGATGCGGCCGTAGCGCAGGTTGTTCAGGTCAAACTGGTCGCCCACCCCGCAGCCCAGCGCGGTGATGAGCGCGCGCACCTCCGTGTTGGAGAGGATCTTATCCAGGCGCGCCTTTTCCACGTTCAAGATCTTGCCGCGCAACGGCAGGATCGCCTGGAAGCGCCGATCGCGCCCTTGTTTGGCGGAGCCACCCGCGGAGTCGCCCTCCACGATGAATAGCTCGGTCCGCTCGGCATCCCGTTCCGAGCAGTCGGCCAACTTGCCGGGGAGCGTCATGCTCTCCAGCGCGCTTTTGCGGATCACCAGGTCGCGCGCCTGCCGCGCGGCCTCGCGCGCCCGCGCGGAGGTCAGGCACTTCTCCACGATCGCCTTGGCCTCCCTCGGGTTTTCCTCCAGGAAGGTCGCGAACGCCTCCGACACGACCGACTCCACCTGCCCTTTCACCTCGGCGTTGCCCAATTTCGCCTTCGTCTGGCTCTCAAACTGCGGCTCGGGCAACTTGACCGAGATGATGGCCGTGAGCCCCTCGCGCACGTCCTCGCCCGTGAAGTTGGCCTCGTTGTCCTTGAGGAGCCCCGCCTTGCGCGCGTAGTCGTTCAGCGTGCGGGTGAGGGCCGAGCGGAAACCGGTAAGGTGGGTGCCGCCATCCACCGTGTTGATGTTGTTGGCGAAGGCGTAGACCGACTCGCTATAGTCGTCGGTGTATTGGATGGCGGCCTCCACGTAGTTGCCGTTCACCTGTTTGCCGACGTAGAAGGGGGGATGCAGGGGCACGCGGTTTTTATTCAGGTAGCGGACGAAGGAGGTGATCCCTCCCTCAAAGTAGAAGGACATCTCCCGCTCGTCCCGCTCGTCCACGAAGCGGATGGTAAGGCCGCGGGTGAGGAAGGCCATCTCTCGGAAGCGTTGGGCCAGCGCGTCAAATTTGTATTCTATGCCCCCCCGAAAGATCTCGGCGTCGGGCAGGAAGGATATGACGGTGCCCGTCCCCTCGGCGCGACCGATGACCTCCACCGGCGTAACCGGCTTGCCTCGCTCGTAACGCTGGCGGTAGAGTTTGCCGTCGCGCTTGACCCGCGCCTCCAGCCAGCGGGAGAGCGCGTTGACCGCGCTGACGCCAACGCCGTGCAGCCCAGAGGCGACCTTGTAACTCCCGTCGCCGAACTTGCCGCCCGCGTGCAACGTGGTCATCACGACCTCCAGGGCCGGGCGGCCCGTCTGCGGATGGATGTCTACCGGAATGCCGCGGCCGTTGTCCTCCACCGTCACCACGCCCTCTTTGCTGATGGTGACGAGGATACGATCGCAGGCGCCGGCCAGCGCCTCGTCAATGGAGTTATCCACCACTTCAAAGACCAGGTGGTGCAGGCCGCGCACGTCCGTGGAGCCCACGTACATCCCTGGCCGACGACGGACCGCCTCCAATCCCTCCAAGACGGTGATCTTGCTGGCGTCGTAGGTGTCGGTCGCGTTCTCCTTAGGTTTCATACCCCCCATCTACGTCCGTCTCCGCAAGGCTGGCAGATGAGGCCGCTAGCCCACCTGACCCAGCAGGTAGTTTTGCAGCCCCATCTGCTTGATCTGGCTCACCTGGGCTTCCAGCCAGTCCAGATGGCCTTCCTCGTCCTCCAGGATCTCCTCCAGCAACTCCCGCGAGCCGTTGTCGCCGGCGTCCAGGGCCAGGCGCACCGCCTCGTTGTACATCTTGACCGCCTCGCCCTCCGCCGCAAGGTCGTTTTGGAGTTGCGCCGGCACATCGCTTCCGATGTGAATGGCGTTCAACCGGCTGACGATGGGCTGGCCTTCCAGGAAGATGATGCGCGCGATCAGTTTCTCGGCGTGCTTCATCTCCTGAATGGCGCGCTTCTCGGTCGCCTCGTGCAGCCGACCGTAGCCCCAATTGGCGCACATCTCTGAGTGCACCATGTACTGGTTGATGGCCGTCAACTCTTCGGCCAACAGTTCGTTCAGACGTTGGATTACCTTGTCGTTCCCTTTCATGGCGTCCTCCTAAAGTGAATGTGGGGCGTGCAAGCGCCTAGTCTCCCTTTGTCGCCGGCCTTTAGGGTCTTCCCGATCTCAGGCTAAGCCCTGTGCGTAGCCGGCGACTCCAACCAACGCCGCCGCCGATCGCCGTAAAAGACCAAGGTAGCCGCCACCAAGCCGCTCCCGATGTAGGCGTTGCCGATGATGCTCACGACCAAGCCCCACAGCGTCGCGCTGAGGCGCTGCCAGATGACGGAGAAGCCCGTGTTCAAGAAGAAGCCGAGGAGGATCAGGCCGATGGTGGACCAGAAGTTGCGCCCCACGATGTTGACGCTGCGCCAGATGGCCGCGCTGACCCCTACCTCATCCAGGATGATGGCCGGCACGGCGAAGAAGAGCGCGAGGGAGAGCCAGACCGCTACCCAAACGCCCAGGAGGAGAAGCAAACTGGCGCCGAAGGCCGCCGCGCCCGGCGCAAACAGGCTCAACAAGGCCAGAAGGAGGGCCAGAGGCAGGGCTATGGCAATCCCAGCCATGAAGAGCCCACCGCTGAGGCCGACCAGCCTCAGCCAGGTGCGCCCCGCGCGCCTCAGGAAGCGCGGCGCCGGTTCACCGCGCACCTTCTGGCCGATGAACCCCACGTAGATGCCGCCGATCAGGAGGCCAGCCAAGATTAGGAGGACGGCCAGGCCCAACGCCTCTGCCAGGCCCCTCACATCCACCACCGGCCCGCTGCCCCAGACGAAGGCGGACAGGTCTGGCCCTTGCCCGGCGATGAGGCTGGGGATGCCCAGCAGGCCGTTGGCCAGGAGGGAGAGGAGGTTCAGGCGTTCGGCCGTCTGCTCCAGGAGTTGGCGGCTCAGTTCGCTCGCCTGCTGATATTCGGGCGAGGCCGCCGCGGTCGCCGACATCGCCGAAAGGAGCGGTGCCAGCAGCCCCCGGATGGAGAGTTTAGGGCCCAGCCAAAGCCCTACATCTAGCAAGATGGGCAGCGCGATCAACCAAGGGTTGCGGCTGACCACGGCGAAGCCGGCCGAGACGGAATCTATGACGCCCAGGCGAGGTTGCTCAGCGGTGCGATTCATGGCCGTATTGTACCACATTTTGGCCTGACCGAGAAATGCACAGCGCAGCCTCTTAGAATAAATGTTCCGTCATGGGCATTCAGGCGTCGTTGACAAATCCGCGGTCAGATGGTATCCTTTTCCTGAGCCGCAAGATGAGCGCGCGTGGTTTCCCGCAGAGGCCCAGGCGGTGCGCCGGAGATGATGAGAAGCGACCTTGCCGCGCAACCCTCAGGTTCGTCCGTCCTCCCCCCTAGCCTTCCCGAGGTCTTCAAGCGGGTTTACTACCATCTCTACAGCAACAGCAACCTCCCGCGGGCCGAACGGCTTGCGGCCGAGATGGTGCGGCTCATCTTCTGCAAACTGTACGATGAGAGGAACGGTGGGAAACGGGAGTTCAGGGCAGAACCGCACGAGGGTGAGGACGAGATCGGGAGAAGGGTCAGGGGGCTTTTTGAGAAGATGAAAGGCGCCCATCCCGACGTGTTTGACGGAGATGAAAGGCTGCGCCTGGATGATCCGTCGCTGGCCTATGTGGTGGGCGCGCTGCAGGGTTGCGCCCTCGCCGAGGCCGAGCGGGACGCGATCGGCGAGGCGTTTCAGGCGATCCTGGGGCCTGGGCTGCGCGGGGAGAAGGGCCAGTTCTTCACCCCCAGGAACGTGGTCAAGATGTGCGTCGCCATGCTAGATCCTAGGCCGGGGGAGAGGATCATAGACCCTGCCTGCGGCTCCGGCGGCTTCCTCGTAGAGGTTTTATCCCACCTTAAAGGGAAAGGGTCTGACGGCATCTATGGCGTGGATAAAGAGAGGGACTTGGCGAAACTCTGCCAAGCATACATGGCGGTCATGGGGGGCCGGGCGCGCATCTTCTGCGCCGATTCCCTGGCACCGGAATCTTGGCCGCCGACCTTGCGAGAGGTCGTCGCCGATGAAAGTTACGATGTGGTGCTGACCAACCCACCGTTTGGGGCGAAGATCTTCGTGGACGACGGGAAGGTCTTGCAGCGCTACGCCCTGGGGCGCGCCTGGGTGAAGAGGCGATCCGGCCGTTGGGAAGCCACAGAGACGGTTCGCCGACAGGCGCTGCAGATCCTGTTCATTGAAAGGTGTCTCCAGTTGCTGAAGCCAGGCGGGAGGATGGCGATCGTCCTGCCCGACGGAGTCTTCGGCAACCCCAGCGATCGCTACATCTGGGAGTTCATCCTGGAGAAAGCCAGGGTGCTCGCGGTGGTCAGCCTGGCGCCTGAGACCTTCCTGCCCGGCACCCACACGAAGACGAGCGTCCTCTTTTTAGAGAAGGGCGCGCGCGGCGGTCGGGACCACGAGATCTTCATGGCCATCGCCCGCAAGGTCGGGCATGACAAGAACGGCAAACTCATCTACAGGAGAGATGCCCAGGGGAACTACATCCTGGATCGCGAGGGGAGGAGGATCCCCGACGACGACCTTCCCCTCATCGCCGCCAGGTATCGGGAATATGTGGGGAAGGGGCGCGTGGCGCAGGAAAGCCATCTCGGCTTCATCGTGAGGTCCTCCGCCATCGTCCACCATACCTTCATCCCCGGCTACTACGATCCGGAGATTAAGGAGACGCTGAAGGCACTGGAGAGGACCGGCCGCTACCGTCTGGCGACGATCCGGGAGTTGGTGGAGCAGGGGCTCATCTCCATCCGGAGGGGGCACGAGGTCGGCTCACGATACTACGGCCTCGGAGAGATCCCCTTCGTGAGGACCTCCGACATCGTCAACTGGGAGATCAAAGTAGATCCGGTCAAGAGCATCCCCGAAGGGGTGTACGAGGCGTACAGAAGAAAGCAGGACGTGCGCGAGGACGACATCCTGTTGGTGACCGATGGGACGTTCCTCATCGGGCGGACGGCGATCGTCACCGCGGCGGATAAGAAACTGGTGATTCAGAGCCACATCCGGCGCCTCCGGTGTTTGAGGCCCGACGAACTGCACCCTTACCTTCTTCTTTACCTGCTGAATACCGAGGTTGTGCAGAGGCAGATGGAGGAAAAAACCTTCGTGCAGGCTACGATCTCTACCATAGGCGACAGGCTCTACGAGGTGGTGCTTCCCATCCCGACCGATCTCCAGGCCATCGGCAGGATCGTCGGCGAGGTCTCTGCGATCGTGCAGATGAAGGTGGCGGCCAAGGCGAGGATGGAGAGCCTGTTGAGGGAGGGGAGATGCGCGCCGACCGAAACCCAGGTCGTGTCCGCCACCTAGTTGACGAGAGGGCTGATCTCGGAGGCATTCTTTTCAGGAGGCGCATTCATGGCTATGACGACGACGCCCGCGGCGCGGGCAGTTTCGGAGGGGTTCCTACCTTGGGATGAGCAGCCGGACCCGCGCGCCATCCTGCGCGCGCAAGACCCCGAGGTCTTCGCGGCCATAGAGGGGGAACGGCGCCGCCAGGCGGAAGGGATTGAACTGATCGCGTCGGAGAACTATGTCAGCCCCGCGGTGTTGGCCGCGGCAGGCTGCGTGATGACGAACAAATATGCCGAGGGATTGCCGGGGGCGCGCTACTACGGCGGCTGCGAGTGGGTAGATGTGGTGGAGAACTTGGCCATTGAGCGGGCCAAGAGGCTCTTCGGGGCCGAGCACGCGAACGTTCAGCCGCACTCCGGCGCGCAGGCCAACGCCGCCGCGTATCTGGCCTTGCTCCAGCCGGGCGATACGGTGCTGGCGATGAAATTGGCTCACGGTGGCCACTTGACCCACGGCACGAAGATCAACGCCTCCGGCATCTTCTACAACTTCGTGCACTACGGCGTCAGCCAGGCTACGGAGCGGATTGACTACGACGAGGTGGAGGCGTTGGCCCTGGCGCACAAGCCCAAACTGATCGTGGCGGGCGCGAGCGCCTACCCTCGCATCATAGATTTCCCGCGCCTCCGGCAGATCGCCGACCGGGTGGGCGCGCGCCTGATGGTGGACATGGCCCACATTGCCGGCTTGGTCGCCGCGGGGCTTCATCCTAGCCCCATCCCTTACTGCGACGTGGTGACGACGACCACCCACAAGACCTTGCGTGGGCCGCGCGGCGGCGCCATCTTCTGCAAGGCCGAGTGGGCGAAAGCGGTGGATAAGGCGGTCTTCCCCGGTCAGCAAGGGGGGCCGCTCATGCACATCATCGCGGCCAAGGCGGTGGCCTTCGGCGAGGCGTTGCGTCCGGAATTCCGGGCCTACCAGCAGCGGGTTCTGGACAACGCCCAAGCCCTGGCGGCCGAGTTGGCCGCGCAGGGGATGCGCCTCGTCTCCGGCGGGACGGACAACCATTTGATCTTGGTAGACCTGCGCCCCATCGGCGTCACGGGCCAGGATGCGGAGGACGCGCTGGGGGCGGCCGCGATCACGGTCAACAAGAACATGATCCCCTACGATCCGCAACCGGCCAGGATCACGAGCGGCATCCGCGTGGGGACGCCTGCGGTGACGACGCGCGGCCTCGGTCCGGAGGAGATGCGCCAGGTGGGGCGCTGGATGGGACGCGTCCTCAAACAGGTGGGCGATGAGGCCGTGCGGCGCGAGGTGCGGCAGGAGGTGTTGGCCCTCTGTCGTCGCTTCCCTGTGCCCGCCTAACCCCAAAACGAAGGCGGCGTTCATTACAGGCCGCTTTCAAGGCATCTTCAGCCACATCTGCAATGAAACGGACGCGAACCGTAAGGAATTCGTCAGAAATGATGTCCGTGTTCGGTGGTATAATAGAGGAGGACGGCTACCAAAACCGCACCCTCTTTATTGGGGCCCGACATCCGGCAATTCGCACGCGTTCATCCAAAGGAGGTGAGGAAAAGGTCAGCAGCCGTCCTTGCCGGTTCATGGGTTGAACGAGGAGGTATGAAACCATGAAGAGGCTCGCCTTCGCGCTCGTTGTCCTTTTCCTCTTGGCGTCCCCTACGCTGGCTATGGCGTCCGGAGGGTTTGACGAATTCGGCTACAACTACCGGGCTCGCATCTTTGCTGGGCCGGCCGATGGGGTGGACCGTGTGTGGGATGGCAAGGTCTGGGGTGATCCCACCTATGCCAACGACCGTTTAGTCATGAAGTGGTCAAAAGCATGGGACGACGCCCGCTTCCATGGCGCTCCTTGGACGCCGGAGGCCTGGGTCGACAATCAGTGGAACGGTCAGGTCCCAGGCGGGAGCGGCGAGGTCTGGCATTACAAGATCATCTGGGTTGGTCCTGAACTCCAAAACAGCCCCTACTGGCGAGAAGGAGGCTATCCCATCTGGGGGCAGTTTGAGGTGATCATGGACCACGGGGTTTCGGATTTCGCGTACTGCGAGCCGAACGGAGGTGGGCATCAGTGGTGCGCCCACGCCCTTCCTAGCGGCTACGGTGTGTACCCATAGGGCAAGATCGCCTCGCTGATGGTGGTCCTAAAAGAGCCAGGGCCTATTATAGGCCTTGGCTCTTTTGCGGTCGGGAAATGTGCGGCGTCAAGACGCTGGTGGAACTTCAGAGGGTCTAGCGCATGGCAGCGGTAACCGTCTCCGCCATGCGCGCCCAATCGTCGGCGGGGAGCGATTGGGGGTAGCGGGCGAGCCAAGCCTCGCGCGCCTCGGCGACGACGAACAGGGAGCCGGTGGCGCACACGATCTCGTCCGCGCGGGCCGCATCCAAGGCCTCGGCCAGCGCCTCCGCCACGGAGTGGGTGACCCGCAGGTCCGATGGCCGGGCCGGGTGCGTCTCCGCCAGGGAGGCCAACGTCGCCGGGTCCGCCGCGCGAGGGTGGCGCGAGCGCGTAACGATGGCCACGCGAGCGATGGGCAACAAGTGATGCAGCATCCCCGGGATGTCTTTGTCGGAGGATGCGCCGAAGACGAGCACCAGGCCGCGGCCGGGGAACCATTCGGCCAGCGCCTCCTGCAGCTTCAAGGCCGAGTCGGCGTTTTGCGCGCCGTCCACCACCACCGGTGGGTCGCCGTCGGTAGGGCGCAGGACCTCCATGCGTCCCGGCCAGCGCACCGACGCCAGCCCGCGCCGCACCGCCTCATCCGGCAGCCGAACCCCGTGCTGTCGCAGGATATCCAGCACAGCCAGGACGCCGGTGGCGTTGGCCAACTGATGCCGCCCTAAGAGGGGTATCCAATAGTCGCCGCCGGCCTCCGGCGTGAAGGCCTCGCGGCCATCGTCGGAGAAAGGCCTTGCCGCGGGGAACGGCGTCCGTTTGCGCGCGCGGAAGGATTGGCCTCGCAGGTCCGCCGCGCCCTGCTCCCAGACCCAATCGCGCCCGACCAAGGTGAGGGGGGCGCGCCGTGCGCGGCACACCTCTTCAATGACCTCCCTGGCCTCGTCCTCCTGGGGCGCGCTGACCACCGGTATCCCCGGCTTGATGATGCCGGCCTTCTCGCGTGCGATCTGGCTGAGAGTATTCCCCAGCACGTCCGTATGGTCGTAACTGATGGAGGCGATGGCACAGGCCTCCGGCAGGATCACGTTGGTAGCATCCAGGCGCCCACCTAGGCCGACCTCTACCACGGCCCATTCCACGTTTTGCTGCGCGAAGTAGGCGAAGGCGATGGCCGTGATGCTCTCAAAGGTGGTGACGCCGGGGGTCGCATCCAGCGCGGCCCGGCAGCGCGAGACGACGTCGGCCAAGGCCTCCGGGGAGATCGGCTGACCGTTCACCTGAATGCGCTCACGGAAACTGTGCAGGTGGGGCGAGGTGTAGAGCCCTGTGCGGTAGCCCGCCGCCCGCAAGCACGACTCAATCATCGCCGCGGTGGAGCCCTTGCCCCGCGTGCCAGCGATGTGGACCGAGCGGAAGCGGCGGTGCGGATCGTTTAGGCGGGACAGGAGGTCCGCCACCCGCTTAAGGTTCCACGTCTCCTCGCCGTAGATGTAGTGAACTTTATGCTCGTAGTTGACGAAGCGGTAGATGTAGTCCAGCGCCTCTTTGTAGGTGAACATATCTTCTCCCGACGGCCGCCTCCTGCGAAGCCCCAATGTGGCTTCATCCCTTTCATAGAGCATTGTAGCGCAAGGGCCCTAAAACGCAAATTGAGAAAACGCGCACCAATACGGAACCGACGCCAACCGAAGGAACAACATGGGTGCACGCACGGTTTGTTAGAAGTCATCTCAAAATAGCGTCTGAGTAAGGTCATCAAGCAGCCCAGATGAACAAAACCAATTTCCAGCGCCTCCGATACCGGCCAAGGAATAAAATCTCGTTGCGGACCTCTTGGTCATTCCGCATTGTCGACTGGTATCATGCCAGCGAGTACATCACCGTTTCTGTCAACGCCAAGCCGCCTGATCTGACAAATCACGCATGCCCCCTCCGTGCGGGGCGCTCGCGACGTCGCGCGAGCGCCTCCCTTTGCCCCCTCCACCTCTCTATTGTATAATCCTCCCCGTGTTTGAGCTCATCTTCTTGGGCACCTCCGCCTCCGCGCCGTCGGTGCGCCGCGGCCTCTCGGCCGCGGTCGTCCTGTACAAGGAATACCGCTTCCTCATAGATTGCGGCGAAGGGACGCAGCGACAACTCCTGCTCAGCGGCCTCGGCTTTCGCCGCCTGGATCGCATCCTCCTGACCCACAGCCACTTGGACCACATCTTGGGCCTAGGAGGTCTGGCTTCCACCTTTGCCCGCTGGGAGATGATCCCCCGCATGGACATCTACGGTGGGCGCAGCGCGCTGGAGCGGGTAGAAGCCCTTTTTCGCGTCGTCTTCGGCCCCGGCAAACTCCCCCTAGAGGTGGTGTACCGGGAGATCCAACCCGGCCTCCTCATGGAGGACGAGACCTTTGAGTTGCGCGTCTTTCCGGTTACGCATCGCGGGCGCGACTGCTACGGCTTCGCCTTCGTGGAGAAGGCCCGCCGGCCCTTTCTGGTGGAACGCGCCGAGGCGCTGGGCGTGCCGGCCGGGCCGGTGCGCCGACGGCTGGTGAACGGGGAAACGGTTACGCTGGAGGACGGCCGCGTGGTGAGGCCGAATGACGTATTGGGCGAGCCGGTGGAGGGGGCGAGGCTGATCTTCGTGGGCGATGCCGGTCGGACGGATGACCTCATAGAGCCGGCGCGCGGGGCCGATGCGCTGGTCATTGAGGCAACCTATTTGCAGGAGGAGGCCGAACTGGCGCGCGCCTACAATCACCTGACCGCGGCGCAGGCCGCGGAACTGGCCCGCGCCGCGCAGGTTCGCCAACTGATCCTCACCCACATCTCCCGCCGCTACAGCGCCAAGGAGGTATTGGCCGAGGCCCGTCCCATCTTCCCCAACACGGTAGTGGCGGAGGACTTTGATCACTTCAAAATCACGCGCAACAAACAGGGGCAGGCTTGAGACCTGTCCCTGAACCGGCGTCTACCTTACCTCGTCAGCCAGCGCCATCCCCCGCGCAGGTACCACGTCCAAACCCCGGCGCCGGTCAGGAGCGCGGCGGCAACCTGGATCGCCTCGCGCAAGGCGAAGTTTCCCGGCTCCAAGATCATCTCTAAGGCGGCCCCGGCAAAGAACCCGATGAGCGCTCCCACCGGCATGGCGACGAACGCGAACATGATGCCCAAGGCCTTGTCCTCCCAGCCAAGCACGGGTTCCTCGCCGGCCCCTTCCCTCTCCCATTGCGCCTTGCGCGCCGAGGCCTGCGGAACGCGGTAAGGGATGCTAATCACGACCGTGTTGGGGCGATTGAACAATGCCTCTTTCAGTTGCTTGGCCGTCTGGTTGTGGAGAAACCTTTCCCAGGCATGGTCGGGGACGATCTCCGGTATGACCACGGTCACCGGCAGGCCCAAGGTCTGCTGATCAATGGCGTCCACGTAGGCCAGGATCGGGCCGAGGAACGAACGATAGGGCGATTCCAGGATCACCAGGGGCACGTCCGGTATTTGCTCCTCCCATTCCGCGCGCAGCCGCTTTCCGGCCTCCAGGTCGTCGGTCACGTGCACGGCCGTCACATGGCGCGAGATGGAGCGGGCGTAGTTCAAAGAGCGCAGGACGGCCTTATTGATGCCCGGCACCGGGATGAGCACCGGCTGCTCCAACGGGCGCGCGGGCGCGGCCATCAGCGGATCGTGCGACGTCGGCTTCAGGGCCTGAGCCAGGTAGCGGTAGTGTCGCTCGATCTGGGTGAACAAAAAGACGAGGCTAGGGATCAGAAAGATGACCATCCAGGCGCCGTGCCGGAACTTCATGGTGGCCACGATGATCAGCACGACGCCGGTCGCGAGCGCGCCGATCAGGTTGATGACCAGGCTGCGCCGCCAGCCCGGCTCGCGCAGCCGCCACCAGCGAGCGACCATGCCCGACTGGGAGATGGTGAAGGACAGGAAGACGCCGACCGCGTACAGGGGGATCAAGGCATGGGTCTCGCCGCGGAAGGCGATGAGGAGCAAGATGGCGACGCTGCCCAGCATGACGATGCCGGTGGAGAAGGCCAGGCGGTCGCCCCGGTAGGTGAACTGACGGGGAAGGAAACCGTCGCGGGCCAGGAAGTAGGCCAGGCGCGGGAAGTCGGCGAAACTGGTGTTGGCCGCGAGGACTAAGATGAGCGCGGTAGCAGCCTGGATGAGGTAGTAGAACCCAGATTGACCAAAGACGGCGCGGGCCACCTGTGAGACGACCGTCTCGTGGCCCACGGGCGCGATGCCGTAGCGGTGCGCCAGGACGGAGAGGCCGACGAAGAAACTCCCCAGGATCGCCGCCATCCAAACGAGGGTGGTGGCCGCGTTCTTGGCTTCCGGCGGCTTGAAGGCGGGGACGCCGTCGGCGATGGCTTCCACGCCGCTCAAAGCCACCGCGCCGCCGGCGAAAGCCCTTAGGATCAACAACAAGGTAACGTCCTGCAAGGTGGCTGCGGACAAGGTGGGGGGCATGGCCGGCGCCGCGCCGAGCACGAGGCTCTTGAACAGGCCGACGACGATCATCGTCGCGAAACTAAAGATGAAGAGGTAAGTCGGCACGGCGAAGATGTTGCCCGACTCGCGGATGCCGCGCAGGTTCGCCAACACCATGAAGGTGATGGCCGCCACGCCGAGGGGCACGCGGTAAGGATAGAGGGCCGGAAAGGCAGAGGTGACCGCGGCCACCCCCGCCGAGATGGAGACGGCCACCGTCAAGATGTAGTCGGTCAGGAGGGCCGCGCCGGCGACCAACGCGGGGCCCGTGCCCAGGTTGTCCTTGGCCACGATGTAGGAGCCGCCGCCCTTAGGGTAAGCGCGCACCGTCTGGCGGTAGGAGAAGGCCACCACCGCCAGGAGCAAGGCGATGGCCAGGCTGATGGGCACCGAGAGGGTGAGGG
Organism: Anaerolineae bacterium; assembly: GCA_034434975.1. GTDB lineage: Bacteria > Chloroflexota > Anaerolineae > JADYZS01 > JADYZS01 > JADYZS01. The sequence goes on from DAOTYP010000156.1 coordinate 38,283, forward strand.
CCGCGGCGCCGGCGGCGATCAGTTGCCAGAGGATCTCCTCCGTCGCGTAGGCCGAGGAGGAGAGCGCGTCGGACGAGAAGACCGCCAGCGCCTTCACCTTCGTCAGGCGCTCGTGGATCTCCTCGGCCGTGGTCAAGGGAGGGCCGATGAGGATGCGTTTCGCGCGCATCCACAGGCGCGCCAGGGTATCGCGGGGCGTCAGGACGCGCTCGGTAGCGAGGAGTTGCCCTGGGCCGACGCGACGAAAGTAGCGGGCATAAGGCCGGGCGATGCGAATGTGGCGTTCGCCGGTGCCGGGCCGCACATGCTCGCTGCGCCATTCCAGTTCGGGGTGGATGCTCCCGTCCTCGGGCCTTTCAGGCTCATCAGGGATGGGGGTCTGCTCGTCAAGTCTTTCCATAGATAAAGAAAGCCGAGTTGGCCTTCACCGGGCCGCTGGTCAGGCCGGCGGCGGCACCGGCAACGCCTCCTCCGCCGTCTGCACCCATTTATCCCCTTCGTCAATCAGCATGACGGGGATGTCGTCGCGGATGGGGTACTTGCGCCGGCAATCGCGGCACACCAGCCACGCCCCCTTGACCAGCGTCAGCAACCCTGCCTGCGGCCCGTTCCGCACGCAGGCAGGGCAGCGAAGGATGTCCAGCAAATCCTGGCTGACCATCGGCCCTCCTTAATCTTTGTCAGGTGCCCTTTAAGAGAACAAGCGACAGGTCAGGTCTTGCCTGTCGCCTGCCACTTGTCAGACATAGTATAGCACGAATCGGTCCGGCCTTCAACCGGGGTGGCCCCCGCCGTTCCCTCCTAGGCGAGGCCCGCCTCGCGGCGCAGGGTCTCGGCCTTGTCCAGCCGCTCCCAGGGCGCGTCAATGTCGTCGCGCCCGAAGTGGCCGTAGGCCGCGGTCGCCTTGTAGATGGGGCGCCGCAGGTCCAGGTCGCGGATGATCGCCGCCGGGCGCATGTCAAAGTGCTTCCTGATCAATTGGATGATGGTCTCGTCGGGCACCCTGCCCGTGCCGAAGGTCTCCACCATCAGGGAAAGGGGCCTGGCCACGCCGATGGCGTAGGAGATTTGCAGTTCCAGCCGATCGGCCAGGCCCGCGGCGACGAGGTTCTTGGCGATGTAGCGCGCCATGTAGGAGCCGGAGCGGTCCACCTTGGTCGGGTCCTTGCCGGAGAAGGAGCCACCGCCGTGCCGCGCCACGCCGCCGTAGGTATCTACGATGATCTTGCGTCCCGTCAGCCCCGAATCGCCCATCGGGCCACCGGTGACGAAGCGCCCTGTGGGGTTGATGTACAGTTTCACGTGGTCATCCAGCAGGCCGGCGGGGATGACCGGCTTGATGACGTGGGTATAGATGTCGTGCTCTATCTGGTGATGCTCCACATCGGGCGCGTGTTGGCACGAAAGGACGATCGTATCCACCCGCTTCGGCTTGCCGTACTCGTACTCTACCGTGACCTGCGATTTGCCGTCAGGCCGCAACCAAGGGAGGGTGCCGTCCTTGCGCACGCCGGCCAGGCGTCGGCACAGTTTGTGGGCCAGGGAGATGGGGAGGGGCATGTACTCGGGCGTCTCCGTGCAGGCGAAGCCGATCATCATCCCCTGGTCGCCGGCGCCGATGGCCTCAATGTCCGCGTCGCTCATCTCGCCCCGTTTGGCTTCCAACGCCTTATCCACCCCCAGCGCGATGTCGGCCGATTGCTCCTTGATGGAGACGATGACGCCGCAGGTGTCGGCATCAAAGCCGTACTTGGCGCGGGTGTAGCCGATCTCCCGCACCGTGTTCCGCACCACGGTAGGGATATCCACGTAGGTAGAGGTGGTGATCTCGCCCATGACGAGGATGAGGCCCGTCGTGGCGGAGACCTCGCAGGCCACGCGCGCATCGGGATCGTCCTTGATGATCGCGTCCAAGATCGCGTCGGCGATCTGGTCGCACATCTTGTCGGGGTGGCCTTCCGTCACCGACTCGGAGGTGAGGAACACCTGGGGCGAGGTCATGAAGGTCGTACCGTTCATAGGTAGGCGTGTCTCCTTTCCACTTGGTTGCGCCGGCGCATGCCTCACGTGCCTTCCTCCCAGGAGCGGAGGTACCTCTCCTGCTCGGGCGTCAGCGTGTCAATCTCTATGCCCATCGCTTGCAGTTTGAGCCTGGCTATTTGCCGGTCAATAGCCTCTGGGATCGGGTAGACTTGTTTCTCCAGTTCTTGGTGATGTTTCGTCATGTACTCCAGGCCCAGGGCCTGGTTGGCGAAGGACATGTCCATCACGCTGGCCGGATGGCCTTCCGCCGCGGCCAGGTTCACCAGCCGCCCCTCGGCGATGACGTAAATGCGGCGGCCGTCCTGGAGGCGATATTCGTCTAGGAACTCGCGCACCCGTCGCACCTCGGCGCTGCGGCTTCGCAGAGCGGGGAGGTTGATCTCCACGTTGAAGTGGCCGGAGTTGGCGACGATGGCTCCGTCTTTCATCACGTCAAAATGCGGGCCATCTATCACGTTGATGTCGCCGGTGGAGGTGACGAAGATGTCGCCTACGGCCGCGGCGCGCTGCATCGGCATCACCTCAAAGCCGTCCATCACCGCCTCCAGCGCGCGCAAGGGGTTGACCTCGGTCACGATGACGCGCGCGCCCATCCCGCGCGCGCGGTTGGCGATGCCGCGGCTGCACCAGCCGTAGCCGCCGACCACGAAGACCTTGCCCGCGAGGAGGATGTTCGTCGCGCGGATGATGCCGTCTATCGTGGATTGGCCCGTGCCGTAGCGGTTGTCAAAGAGGTGTTTGGTCAGCGCATCGTTCACCGCCAAGATGGGGAAGCGGAGTTTACCCTGTTGGGCCATCGCCCGCAGGCGGATCACGCCAGTCGTCGTCTCCTCTGTGCCGCCCAGGACGCCGGGGATGAGTTCCTGTCGCTCCTTGTGCAGGGTGGAGACAAGGTCGGCCCCGTCATCCATGGTCAGGTGGGGCCGCGTATCCAGCACCGCCTGGATGTGCCGGTAGTAGGTCTTGTTGTCCTCGCCCTTGATGGCATAGACCGCCATCTCGTTTTCGGTCACGAGGGCGGCGGCCACGTCGTCCTGGGTGGAGAGGGGGTTAGAGGCGCACAAGGCGACCTCCGCGCCTCCTGCCTGCAAGACGCGCATCAGGTTGGCCGTCTCCGTGGTCACGTGCAAGCAGGCGGCGATCCGCAAGCCGGCCAGGGGGCGCTCCTGGGCGAATCGCTCCTGGATCAGGCGGAGCACCGGCATCTCGTGGGCGGCCCATTGGATGCGGAAGCGCCCCTTCTCGGCCAGGCTTAGGTCTTTGACGTCAAAGTTCGCTCTAGGCACTCGTCGGCTCCTTGGGGTTGGTTTCTTTGATGCATCGCCAACAGGTCTTGCAGTTCCGGCGCGTCGCCGAAGGTTTGCCGGTAGCGGGCGACGAACTCGGCCAGGGTGAAGCGGTGGTTCTGGGTTCCGCATTGTTCCAGCGCGTAAGTGGCGGCCAGGCTCCCCAACCGCCCCGCCACCTCCCAAGGGTAGCCACGAATCAGGCCGAGGATCAAGCCCGCGCGGTAGGCATCGCCTACGCCGGTCGGCTCCGCCGCGCACACCGGCGGCGCGATGGGGATGGGAATGACTCGCCCCTGATCTATGATGGTGGAGCCCCGCTCGCCGCGGGTGATGACGACGGTGGGCGTGAGGGCGAGCAAACCCTCCTCGCTCAGGCCCGTCTTGTTCTTCATCATCTCAAATTCGTAGTCGTTTACCACGAGGAGGCGCGCCCCGCGCGTGCCCTCTATCAACTCCTCGCCGCTCAGGCGGACGATCTGCTGGCTCGGATCGTACAGGTAGGGGAGGCCGAGTTCCTGGCATTCTCGCGCGTAGGCCACCATCGCCCGCGGGTCGTTGGGCGAGATGACGACCAGTTCTACGTCGTCCAGGCGTTGGTTCTTGAAGGAGAGGGAGGCGGCACGGCTCATCGCGCCGGTGTAGAAACTGGCGATCTGGTTGCTGGCCAGGTCGGTGCTGACGAAGAAAGACGCGGTGAACTCATCGGGGAAAGCCACGATGCCGGAGGTGTCCACCCCTTGCGCCTCCAACCAGCGTCGGTAATCCTCAAAGTCCTGCCCGACGGTGCCCATGATGCGCGGGCGAAGCCCCAAGAGGGCCAGGCTGTAGGCGATGTTGCCGGCGCAGCCGCCTCGCTGCCGTCGCATGGAATCCACCAGGAAACTGACGCTCAGGTACTCTATCTTGTCTGGCAGGATGTGGTCTTTGAAGTAGCCGGGGAACGACATGATGTAGTCGTAGGCGAGGGAGCCTGTGACGACGATGGTCACGCGGAAACCTCCTGCAAGCGTTTCTCTCCGCTCGGGCTCATGAGGGCGGCGGCCTTCACCGCGAGCCTCCTGACGGGGAGGGCCGACGCGCCTCCGCGGCCTCCTTCACCCGCCGCAGGTTCTCCCGGAAAGGCGGGTACACGATCCCTTCCTCGGTGATGATGCCGGTTAGGTAGCGATGGGGCGTCACGTCAAAGGCGGGGTTGTAGACCGGCACCTGCTCCGGCGCGATGCGCACGCCCTCTATCGTGGTGACCTCCTCTGCCGGGCGCTCCTCAATGGGGATGCCGTCGCCCGTGGGGAGGCTCAGGTCAATGGTAGAGGTGGGGACGACGGAGTAGCAAGGGATGCCGTGCTCCTTGGCCAACACGGCGAGGTTGTAACTGCCGATCTTGTTCGCCACGTCGCCGTTGGCCGCCACGCGGTCTGCGCCGAAGAGGACCACGTCCACCAGGCCGGCGCGCATAAGGTGTCCTGCGGCGGTGTCGGCCACCAGTGTCATCGGGATCTCCTCGCGCAGCAGTTCCCAGGCCGTCAGGCGCGCGCCTTGGAGCCGCGGGCGCGTCTCATCCACCCAGACGTGGATACGCTTTCCCGCCTCGCGCGCCGCGCGCACGACCCCCAAGGCCGTGCCGTATTCCACCGTCGCCAGGCTCCCCGTGTTGCAGTGATGGAGGATGCGCGCCCCGTCGGGGATGACCGTCGCGCCGATGCGCCCCATGCGTCGGTTGACCTCCACATCCTCGTCGGCAAGGGCCTGTGCCTCGGCCAGGAGCGCGGCGCGCAAGGCCTCCGGCGTGGTCAAGGTCGGGTCTTGTGCGCGGCGTAGAAGCCTCTCCACGCCCCAGGCCAGGTTGACCGCGGTGGGTCGCGCCGCCTTCAGCACCTCGCCCGCGTGGGCCAGGTCGGCCAGCAGGTCCGCACGCGTGGCGGCCCGGCTCTGGCGCGCGGCGAGGACCATGCCAAAGGCAGCGGCCACGCCGATGGCCGGCGCGCCGCGCACGACCATCTCTTTGATGGCCCAGGCTACTTCCTGATAGGTGGTGTATGTGGGGACCTCCAGCCGGCCGGGGAGGAGCCGCTGGTCAATCATCCTGACGGAGCCATCTTCCCACCAAATCGTCCGCATCCGCCTCCCTATCCCTGACACAAAAACGCCCTCCAAGAGGAGAGCGCATCCATCAGGGCCTCCTCTCATCTTTCAGACGCTACGGCGCCGGACATGCGCCGCCGCCTGCCGGAATTGGCACCAACCTCGCGGCTCGCCGAACGGCGGGCGTTGCAGCCTCATTGCCATCAGTCCTAATCCGCGAAGCGGTTGCCGGGGGTTCTCAGGGCCGGTCCCTCCCCCCCTCTGGATAAGAGTGCCTCATCCCGATTCAGTTGTGGCGCAATAGTAGCACAGGCCCGCGAATTTGTCAAAGGTCTCACCTGCGGATGGTTTGTCAGGCCTGCGCGATAGGACGCGACCCCTTCTCTCGCCCGCGGTTCTGTGCTAGAATATCTCCATCGGCCTTGGATGCCGGCCTCTGTCATCAACCACGCTAGGAGGTTCTCATGGACATGGAGTTGAAGCTTGTCCCCATCACCAAGCCGGCCGAGATCAACCTGATCTTAGGGCAGAGCCACTTCATCAAGACCGTTGAGGATATTTATGAGGCCATCGTGGGCGTCGTGCCGGGGGCCAAATTCGGCCTCGCCTTCTGCGAATCGTCGGGGCCGGCCCTGGTGCGCGCGGCGGGGACGGACGATGAACTGATCGCGCTAGCCAAGGAGAACGCGTTGGCCCTCTCGGCAGGCCACTGTTTCATCGTCTTCCTGCGCAACCTCTACCCGATCAACGTGCTCAACGCCATCAAGATGGTGCCGGAGGTCTGCCGCATCTTCTGCGCCAGCGCGAATCCGGTGCAGGTCATCCTCGCGGAGACGGAGCAAGGGCGCGGCATCTTGGGGGTCATTGACGGCGTAAAAACCAAGGGGGTAGAAAGCGAGGAGGACATCGCCTGGCGCAAGAACTTCCTGCGCAAGATCGGCTACAAGTTCTAGGCCGGCCATCCCGGCGGGCGCATGCAGGAGGCAAGGAGGCGGATCGGGAGGCCCGGCGCGGGCCCCCCGATGGCAGCGTTGGGCCTGCACTTCTTATAGCAGATATGGTGTATATTTCACGTTATCTTGCGCGTTTCCGGGGGCTTTTGGGGGTATACAACGATGCCGATTGAGCCGATAACATTAAATAGCAACGGCGTGCACCTGGCTGCGGAAGTGCACTGGCCGGAGGGCGGTGGGGAAGCCCCTTGGCCGGCGGTGATCGTTTGCCATGGCCTGGGAAGCCGCAAGGAGAACCACGCCCCCTTTGCCGCTTACCTGGCCAGGGAGGGTTTCGTCGGCCTTCTCTTGGATGGGCGGGGCCACGGAGCCAGCGAGGGCTCTTTGGATGAAAACGTGTTGGATGACGTCGGCGCGGCCCTGTCGTACCTGCAGTCTCGCCGCGAGGTGGACGCGACGCGCATCGCCGTTCGCGGCTCCAGCATGGGCGGTTACCTGGCCCTCTGGGCGGGGGCCATGTACCCGGCCCTGGGCGCGGTCGTCGCCATCTGCCCGGCCAGCGGCGAGATGTTGGCACACGCCCTCGGCAGCCGGGATTTCTGGCTCAGCGCGGGCCGGATGGGAGGGCCCCGCGCGCGGGTCGCCCTGCCCGATTTTCACCATTTCCTGGCCGCGCACGATGCCGCCGAGGCTGCGGCGCGGCTCGCGCCTCGCCCCCTCTTCCTGATCCACGGCCTGCGCGACGAGGTCGTTCCTTACCAGCATAGCGAGGCGCTCTACGCCCTGGCGGGCGAGCCGAAACGCCTATGGCTGTTGCCGGCGGCCACCCACCGCGACGCCCAGCAAGACCCTGCGGTGCATGCCGAGACGGTGCGCTGGCTGCGCCGGGCGATGCCGGGGAGAGGGCCAGGAGCGTAGGATCAGATGGGAAGGGAAGAGCAAGGCATCGCCGGAGGCGGCAGGCGGTACGTGGCCATCCCGCGCACGCTCAGTTTCGTCTTGCACGGAGACGACGTGTTGCTGCTGCGCGGCGCGCCCGACAAGCGCCTGTGGCCGAACCGCTACAACGGCGTCGGCGGCCACGTGGAACGCGGCGAGGACATCTTGAGCGCGGCCTTGCGGGAGATACGCGAGGAAACGGGGCTGCAAGTCCGGCGGGCGCGCTTGTGCGCCGTAGTGCACATAGATGCCGGCGACCGGGAGGCGGGGGTTCTCCTCTTCGTCTTCATGGCCGAGGCCGAAGGCCGCGAGACCATCGCCAGCCGGGAGGGCGCCTTGGAGTGGGTGCCGCGAGCGCAGGTGTTGGAGAAGGACTTGGTGAGCGACCTGCGGGTCTTGTGGCCGCGGGTGCTCTCGTTGCCCGATGGCGCCCCTCCCCTCTTCGCCTGGTACGGCTACGACGAGAACGACGCCCTGGTGATCCGGTTTGCAGGGTAGGGCTACGGTTTTACGCGCTGCCGTTTCTTCCCTTGCCGGGGACAGTAGCGTCGTTGCAAGCCATCATCTACGAGGTGCTTCATGGCCGATGTCAGGGGCCTGGACAGCGGCAGCGAACCTTGGCGGGTGCAGCAGGTCATGCCCGCCACGCTGGGAGAGTTGCTCAAGAGCACGGATCAAGAGATCGTCAGCGGCGCCCCAGGGGGGCTGAGGCCCATCCCTACCGGCTTCAATCCGTTGGACGGTATCTTGGGAGGAGGAGTATCCCGCGGCGACATGGTGATCATCGGCGGGCCGCAGGGGGTCGGCAAGACCATCTTCAGCCTGCAAGTTGCCCGCAACATGGCGGCGGACGCGCGTTACCCCACCCTCTACATCTGCTACGAGCACAGCCGGAAGCACCTCATGAGCCGTCTCCTCTGCTTGGAAGCGGGGATGCGCGCGGGGCAGACGGCGCCTGCCCTGCTGAAATTAAACGAGCTGATGGTCGCCGTCGCGCAACACAACCAACATGCCAACGGGGGGCCGCGCCTGGCCTTTCGCGAGGCGTTGCGCAAGGACCCGCAATGGGCCCCGGCGCTGGCCGCCCTGGAGAGCTACGCCGACCGCCTGTATCTGGTCAAAGCCAGTTCCGTTACGACCACGTTGGGCGTGTTGCGCCGCTTGGCCGAAGAGGTGATGCAGCGCAGCGGCAGCTCCATCGCCCTCTTCGTGGACTACCTGCAGAAGGTGTCCATTGACCCCCTCAGCGTGCAAAACGAGGCCGAGAAGACGACGATCCTCTCAGAAGGGCTGAAAGACATCGCGATGACCTTGGAGATACCGGTCATCGTGCTGGCCGCCGCCGACCGCGAAGGCCTCAAGGCCACGCGCATGCGCCTCCACGACCTGCGCGGCAGTTCGGCCATCCAATACGAGAGCGATGTGGTGATCATCCTCAACAACAAATATCAGATCGTCTCCAAGAACCACATCACCTACAACCCTGCCCAGGCCCAGGCCTTCCGCAACTGGGTCGTGTTCAGCGTGGAGAAGAATCGCGGCGGCCCGGCGATGATTGACCTGGAGTTCGCCATAGACCCCATGCACTTCCGCTTCGCCACGCAGGGTGGCTACGTCCGCGAGCAACTGATTGACCAGCGCATCGCGAGCGAGTAACCCGCTCGCTTTCCCCGCGCCCTGCGCACCTCCTAACCCGT
>DAOTYP010000157.1:0-11511 GCA_034434975.1 Anaerolineae bacterium
GCCGACCTGGGCCTGAGCGATCGGGTGCGCGGCGTGCTGGCTGACGCCGGGATCTACACCGTGGGCCATGTCTTGGATCGCATGGCGCGGGACGGCGGCGAGTTGACTGGTATCAAGGGCTTCGGCAGGAAGGCCGCCGAGGAATTGCGCGAGCGGCTCGCGGCGGCAGGGATCCCTTTGGACAGCGCCTCGCGCCGCTCTCTCCTGAGCACCACCGTTGGCCGCGTCCTCTTCAACATGATCTTGCCGGAGGAGTTGCAGTTCATCCCCGGCGTCACCGATGTCTTGATGGACAAGTCCGCGCTCAACCGAGTGGTGGCGGAGTGCTATACTCGCCTGGGCCCGGAGCGCACGGCGGAAGTGGTAGACAAGATCAAAGACATCGGCTTCTACTACGCGACCCGGAGCGGCATGACCATCGCCATCTCGGATATCAACGTGCCGGAGGCCAAGAAGCGCATCCTGGATGAGGCAACCCAGCAAGTGGAGAAGGTGGAGCAGCAATACCGCCGCGGCCTCATCACCGAGCAGGAGAAGTACGATCAGGTGGTGCAGCTCTGGAACCGGGCCAAGGAGGAGATCACCCAGGAGGTGAAGAAGCTCCTCAGCGACATTGATGGGATCGGCGCGATGGCGAAATCGGGCGCGACCAAGGGGGGCATCCAGCCCATCAGTCAGTTGGCAGGGATGCGTGGCCTGATGGCCGACCCCTCCGGCCGCATCATTGACCTGCCGGTGCGTTCCAACTTCCGCGAGGGCCTGACCGCGCTCGAGTACTTCCTGAGCACCCACGGCGCGCGCAAAGGTCTGGCCGACACCGCGCTGCGCACGGCGGATGCGGGCTACCTGACGCGCCGTCTGGTGGACGTGGCCCAGGATGTCATCATCTCCGAACAGGATTGCGGCACGCAGGCCGGGGTCTGGATAGAGTGGAAGCCGGTCAGCGAGCTGGGCGAATCGTTCGGTGAACGGATCATCGGCCGCATCGCCGCCGCACCCATCGCAGACCCGCGAACGGGCGAGGTGTTGGTCGGCCGCGGGCAGATGATAGACGAGGCGGCCGTCAACCTGATTGAGCGCGCGGAAGTGAAGAAGGTCTATGTGCGCTCGCCACTCACCTGCAACGCGCGCTTCGGCCTGTGCGCCATGTGCTACGGGCGCGATTTGGCTCGCGGCGGCCTGGTGAACGTAGGGGAGGCTGTGGGCATCATCGCGGCCCAGTCCATCGGTGAGCCCGGCACCCAGTTGACGTTGCGCACGTTCCACACAGGTGGCGTGGCCGGGGCAGAGGACATCACCCAGGGCCTGCCGCGCGTGGAGGAGCTGTTTGAGGCGCGCGAGCCCAAGGGCAAGGCCGTGATCAGCGAGATAGACGGCCAGGTGGATGTGTATTGGGAGGGCGAAACGCGCAAGATCAAGGTGTCAGACGCGCGCGTGGAGACTAAGGAGTATCCCCTGAACGATGGCTGGCAACCTGCCCTGGCTTCAGGGGATCGCGTGCAGGCTGACACGGTCATCGCGATCGGGCCCAACGGCGAGAACATCCTGGCAGGTATGGACGGCCTGGTGTTCTACGAGGACGGCAGCGACGGTCACCTGATCGCCCTCGTCCGGCGCGAGGAGCGGATAGAATGGGTGCAGGAGATCCCGGCTTCCGCTCGCCTCCGCGTGGTCAAGGGAGATCGCGTGCGCGCGGGTGACCAGCTGACGGAAGGCCCTAAGGACCCCAGGGAGGTGCTGCGCATCCAGGGCCGCGAGGCCGTGCAGCAGTACATCCTGGAGGAGATCCAGAAGGTCTATCGTTCCCAAGGCGTCAACATCCACGACAAACACATAGAGCTCATCATCCGTCAGATGGTGCGCAAGGTGCGCGTGCTGCGCACGGGTGATAGTGAGTTCCTACCGGGCGAGCTGGCCGATCGCTTCGTCTTTGAAGAGGTGAACCGGCGCTTGGTGGAGCAGGGCAAGACGCCCGCGCGCGGGGAGACGGTCCTCCTCGGGGTGACCAAGGCGGCGTTGAACACCGACAGCTTCTTGGCCGCGGCCTCGTTCCAGGAGACGACGCGTGTGCTGACCGAAGCGGCCGTGCGGGGCGCGCGCGACGACCTGCGAGGCCTCAAGGAGAACGTCATCATCGGCAAGTTGATCCCGGTGGGGACGGGGTTTGAAGAGCGCCAGCGACGGCTCGCCGCCGGCGAGGTCTCGGCCCCGACCTTGAGGATGCAATCGCTCCTTTCCATGGGGGGCGACGGCTCGGGCGACGAGATTGAGGCCGAGGCCGCTTGAGGCGTGGCGCTGAGGGGAAGGCGGCGCGAGTTTGACCTAATTCGTAACTCGGGGTCTCCCCCCACGCGTAACGCAAGTTTACATTGCTTCTGCTACCTTCGGGACAGCCTGGCGGCGGCCTGGGCCGACGGCTCCGCCAGGCTGTGCCAGGTGTGGAACGCGCGCCGTGGCGCTGGTCCCAGCCCGGCGCCTGGCCACAAGCCCGCAGCCCATCGCTGGTGAGGCGGTGGAGGCCGTGCCGGTTTGGCGGCCGCTCCCACAGCCGGAGCCAGGGCGTAGCCTGGTCCCCTCGCTCAGTAACCGGCGGCGGCCACAGCAGCCCCGTCACGCTATCGGCCAGCAACAGTGCTCCCTGCAGAGGGGTCTACGGTCCGTCCTCGGTTCCCTGTAAGGACCACGGTCCCCGTATGTAACTGCCGTTTTTGATCGTCATCGTGCTGCCGCAGCCCAGACAGGCTGCCGATCCCCAACTGTACGCCTGGCCACTTCCCGCAGCGATTGTAGAAAGGCCTCCCCTGTTCAACGCTGTTCCCATGGAGGGTTTCGCGCTCACCATCGCATGCTCCCTCAGCCGGTTTTTGCGCGATGGGCCCGGTCGCATCCGACCGATACGATCAGGAGCCGCGTCGGTGGCATCCTGCGGCGGAAATCAGCACGCCGCGATGGGCTAAATTGTAAGCCAGTTTACTTATGGCTCGCTAGGATCATGTATGAATTTATGGAGATCGTACAGAGTAAGTTCCGTGCTTGTAATTTAGGAGGCGGCCATGATGTCTTCTCGGACTACCTTCATTCCTGCTGTCGGCCTCTTGGTTCTGGTAGCGGTGTTGATCGGTCATGGTCACGAGAGGCCGCTGCGCGCGGCAGCCATGTCGTTACAAAGCCCGGCGGCCACCGTCACCCTCTACCCCGTGGCCGATGCCTGGGTCAATTACTGGTTCCCGAACAGCAACTACGGCACCGCCAACCAGCTTAAGGTCGGCTCAGAGGAGTGCTCCGGGCAGGAGTTCCCCGACCGCGGCCGCGCCTTGATCCGTTTTGACCTCTCGGTCATCCCGCCGGGCCAGGTCATCCAGAGCGCCAGCCTTCAACTGTACCTGCGCTCTGTTTACTCCCCCAGTTATGGTGGCGCCTCCGTCAATCGCATCTTTCTGAGCCGCGCTCTCAGTCCCTGGACCGAAATGGGTGTGACCTGGAACAACCAACCGGTCGGCTCCTTGAGCTACGCCACAACCGAGGTAGGGTTGACCACCGGCACCTGGTATAGCTGGGATGTCACCCCACTGGTGCGCGAGTGGTACCAGGGCACGTACCCCAACTACGGACTGAAATTGACCAGCCAGGCCGAGACGACCTGCAACATGCGCTACTTCGACAGCCGCGAAAACGTCTACGACCCCCGGCTGGTGATCACCTACGGTACGCCCACGCCCACGCGCACGCCGACGCGCACGCCCACCCGCACGCCCACGCCGACCCCCACCCGCACGCCCACACCCACGCCGGGCGCTACGCCCACCCCGGTGACCAGCAACGTCGCGGTCTGCGCCGTGGCCGACGCCTTCCTGAGCGCCTCTGCACCCACGTTCAGCTATGGCGCGTTCGACAGCTTCGGCGTGGGTTACGGCGGTGTGGACTCGGCCACAGGAGTGTCGGTGGTGCGCTTCGCCCTCTCTTTCATCCCGGCCGGCTCGACGATCGAGAGCGCCGTCTTCGAAGCGTACCAGTACTTCGGTCAGGGCCTCAACCCGGTGGCCGTGACCCTTCATCCGGTCACCAGCGCCTGGAACGAAGCCACGGTGACGTGGAGCACCATGCCGACCTTCGATGGGCCGGCGACCACGGCTAACCTGAACCTGGTGGAGGGCTACAAGGGCTGGACGGTGACCGGGCTGGTCCAACAGTGGGTGAACGGGACGCGGCCCAACCACGGCCTGATGCTGCGGGGGCCGTTGACCGGCGATCCCATAGCCAACTACTATGCCCGCTCCTTCCACAGCCGGGAGAGTGGCTGGGGCGCGGCCCGCTGCCCACGGCTGGCGCTCACCGTGCGCTCGGCCCGACCGTTGCCGACCCTGACCCCAACGCCCACCCGCACCTCCACCCCCACCCGCACGCCCACGCCGACGCGCACGCCGACGGCAACGCCGGCGCTGGACCTGGTCATTGACGCCATCGAGATCACCCAGGCCATCCAGGACCTGAACAACACCGTGCCGCTGGTCGCCAACAAGCGCACCTACGCGCGCGGGCATGTGCGCGCCCTCGGCACCTCGTCCGTCGCCCATGTTCTCGGCAGGTTTACCATCGTGCGGGATGCCACCTCCCATGGCCCTTATGTGGCCGACAACCCCGGCGGCCGCATCACCGTGCGCAGCGTACCCTACCGCGGCAACGTCAACGACAGCTTCTTCCTGGAGATCCCCATGGCCCATTTGGGGGCGGGCACGCTGCGCGTCTGCCTGGAGGTCAACCCGGACCGACGGGTCAGCGAGACCAATTACGCCAACAATCAACAGTGCACTGACGTCACCCTGACCGCCTCGCCTTCGGTGCGGGTCAAGGTGTACGACGTACGTTATCAGCAGGGTGGGACCACCCACCAGGCCGGGCTTTTCCACATCGGGATGCTCATCTCCTGGCTGCGCCGGGCCTATCCCACGGCCAACGTCGAATGGCGCATGGCCACCCTGGATTGGACCGACCCCAATCCCCCCAGCGCGTACGGCGACGATGGCTGTGTCAAGGTGAATGAACTGCTGGCCCGTCAGCGGGCGCTGGATGGCTCGCCCGCGCGCTGGCGCTACTACGGCCTGGTCGGTGACACCGGGGGCTTCATGCGTGGTTGCTCGGCCGGCATCCCGGCCTACATCGCCTCCGGCCCGACCGGCCTCCCCAGAAACAACTTTGCATGGGATACTGACGGCTCCTACGGCGACTGGTACGGCGGCCACGAGCTGGGCCACACCTACGGTCGCGTCCATGCCGAGTTCTGCGGTGCCGGCGGTGGCGGGCCTTATCCCTATCCCGAAGGCCGTATCGGCGGGCCGGCGGGCGCGCCGCAGCGCTATTTCGGCTGGGATATCGAGCAACGCCAGGTCTATCCCTGGGACTGGACCGACGTGATGACCTACTGCAGAAATGAGTGGATCTCCGACTTCACCTACACCGGTATCCGCGAGCGGCTGATCGCCGAAGGTGCGGGTGCCATGCAGGCCGCAGCCTTCCCTGAAGCGACGGAATATCTGGCCGTCTTCGGCCGGGCCAACCTGACCCAGGGCACGGCCACGCTGGGCACCCTGTACCGCCTGACCGATATCCCGCCCGGCGAAGCGCCCACGCCCAGCAACGACTGGTCGCTGGCGCTGCTGGACGCCGGCGGTGGCGCCCTGGCCAGCTATCCCTTCACCCCCAAAGTCGACTCGGAGACGGACCCGGGCGAGGACGTGATGGCCTCCATCATCGAGACGGTGCCGTGGAAACCGGGCACGGCGCGCATCGTCGTGCGTTACCAGGGCCAGGCCATAGCCGAGCGACTCGTCAGCGCCAACGCGCCCACGGTGCAGGTGCTGGCGCCCAACGGCGGGGAGGTGTTGGGCTCATCGGCCCTGGTGCGTTGGACCGCCTCCGACCCCGACGGCGACCCGCTGACCTATGCCCTGCTCTACAGCGCCGACAACGGCGCCACCTGGCAGACCGTGGCCACCCAGCTCACGGAGACGCAGCAGACGGTGGACCTGACCGAGTTGCCCGGCAGCGACCAGGCCCGCTTCCGGGTCATGGCCTCCGATGGGGTGAACACCGGCTCCGATCAGTCCGACGCGGCCTTCCGAGTGCCGCGCAAGGCGCCGCAGGCGCTCATCATCGCGCCCGACCAAGGGGCCAAGTTCCTGTCGGAGCAGCAGGTGGTGCTGGCGGGCGAAGGCTACGACGTGGAGGACGGCAACCTGGCCGATGCCAGGCTGAGTTGGAGCTCGGATCGTCAGGGGAACCTGGGCAGCGGCCGCCATCTCTCGGTGACGGGGCTGCAGGACGGCCGCCACGTCATCACGCTGCGCGTCACCGACAGCCACGGCCAGAGCAGCACGGTCAGCCGCACGATCTTCATCGGCGGTGGAGGGTTTTACTATCTACCGCTGATCCTGCGCTAGCGGCCATCCTGCGCCCCTGCTTTCATGCTTCCCCGGCTTTCGCCGTGCGGGGCCGGGGAAGCGTGAGGGCCGGACCACCGATCAGCCCGTCCGGCCCTCTGCAGCGTCCCTGGGACCCAACTACACATCTTACCCTCAGCCCGGTTTTCCGCTGCGCTGGTCAGTTCGCGAAGCGAGCAGGTCCGATTTGACCATCTGACGCTCTTGTGTTAAACTAGGTTTTCGTTCACGCAACCGACGCGCGCCTTGCGCGCGCCATGCGCTTGCGGTACGCTGCATTCTGACGGAGGAACGCTTTGCCGACCATTAACCAACTGGTGCGCAAGGGGCGCAAGCCCATCTCTAAGAAGGAGAAGGCTCCCGCCCTGCGCTTCTCGTACAACGCGATCAAAGGGCGCACGGTGCGCCGCCGCCAAGGCTCGCCGCAGAAGCGAGGCGTCTGCACCCAGGTCAAGACGATGACGCCCAAGAAGCCCAATTCGGCTTTGCGCAAGATCGCGCGCGTCCGCCTCACCAACGGCATTGAGGTCACGGCCTACATCCCTGGCGAAGGGCACACCCTGCAGGAGCACTCGGTGGTGCTGGTGCGGGGCGGCCGGGTGAAGGACCTTCCCGGGGTGCGCTACCACATCGTGCGTGGCGCCTTGGACGCGACGGGGGTGGAGAAGCGTCGGCGTGGCCGCTCCTTGTACGGAGCCAAGAAGCCGAAGAAGTAGCCGTTTCGCCACGACAGAGGAGTTGATATGCCCAGAAGGAACCGCCCGCCACGGCGGCAGATTCCGCCTGATCCCAAGTACAACAGCGTCTTGGTCAGCCGCATGATCAACCGCGTGATGTCGCGCGGCAAGAAAAGCGTGGCCGAACGCATCGTTTACCAGAGCCTGGCCCTCATTGAGGAAAAGATGAAGCGGCCTGCGATAGAGGTCTTTGAGCAGGCGATCCAGAACGCGATGCCTGTGCTGGAGGTCAAGCCGCGGCGCGTGGGGGGCGCGACGTACCAGGTGCCGGTGGAGATCCAGGGCGACCGCCGTGTCAGCCTGGCGATCCGTTGGCTCATCCAGAACGCCCAGAAGCGCTCCGGCAAGAGCATGGCCGAGAAACTGGCCGGCGAGTTGATGGACACCGCCCAAGGGGTGGGCAACACCATCAAGAAGAAAGAAGATACCCACAAGATGGCGGAAGCCAATCGCGCCTTTGCCCACTATCGTTGGTAGTGGGTAGACGGCGGGGAGGGTCGGCGATGAAGGCAGCGGCGGCTGGGGCTCCTGGTCGCCGCCGTCTTTCGCCCTCTCTCTGGAGCAGCCTATGGCCCGAGAAGTTCCTCTTGCCCGTCTGCGCAACATCGGCATCATCGCGCACATAGATGCCGGCAAGACGACGACAACCGAGCGCATCCTTTTCTATACCGGCCGCACCTATCGCCTGGGGAACGTGGACGAGGGAACCACCGTTACCGACTGGATGGACCAGGAACGAGAGCGCGGCATCACGATCACCGCGGCCGCCATCACCAGTTTCTGGCGCGACCATCAGATCAACCTCATTGACACGCCCGGCCACATTGACTTCACGGCGGAGGTGCAGCGCTCCCTGCGCGTCTTGGACGGCGGCGTGGTGATCTTTGATGCCGTGTCGGGCGTGGAGCCTCAGTCGGAGACGGTGTGGCGGCAGGCTGACCGCTACGGCGTCCCGCGCATCTGTTTCGTCAACAAGATGGATCGCACGGGCGCGAATTTCTGGCGCACCGTAGAGATGATCCGCGAGCGCCTGGGCGCGCACCCTGTGCCCGTCCAGATCCCCTTGGGCCAGGAGGAGACCTTTCGCGGCGTGGTGGATTTGCTGGGCGAGTGCGCCTGGGTTTTCACCGATGAGTTGGGCGCGCGGCCGGAGCGGTTGCCCCTCCCTCCCGACCTCCAGACGGAAGCGGCCCTGCATCGGGAGCGGCTGGTGGAGGCTATCGCCGAGACGGACGATCTCCTGATGGAGAAGTTCCTGGAAGGCGAGGCGATCACGGCCGACGAGCTGCGCGCGGCCCTGCGCCGCGCGACCATCGCTGGCCGGCTGGTGCCGGTCCTGTGCGGCTCCGCTCTGCGCAACAAAGGGGTGCAGCCCCTGTTGGACGCGATCGTGGATTACCTCCCGTCGCCGGAGGACATCCCGCCCATTCGCGGGGTGAACCCGTACACCCAAAAAGAGGAAGAACGGCGGCCCGACCCCGACGGCCCCCTCGCCGCCCTGGTTTTCAAGATCCAGACCGACCCGTACATAGGGCGCCTGGCCTATTTGCGCATCTATTCCGGCGCCGTAACCGACGGCCTGACCATGCTCAACGTGAACAAGAACCGGAAGGAGCGGGTCGGTCGCCTCGTGCGGATGCGGGCCAACCAGCGGGAGGACCTGAGCGCCGCCTACGCGGGGGACATCTGCGCCGTGTTGGGTCTGAAGAGCACGCTCACCGGCGAGACCCTCTCCGCGCCGGAGGCCCCCATCTTGCTGGAATCCATCACCTTCCCTGAGCCGGTCATCTCCGTGGCCATAGAGCCTCGCACCAAGGCCGATCAGGACCGCCTGAGCGAGACGTTGGCCCGCCTGGCAGAGGAGGACCCTACCTTCCGGGTGCGCACCGACGAGCAGACCGGTCAGACCCTCATTTACGGCATGGGTGAGCTGCATCTGGAGGTGCTGGTGGAGCGGATGCTGCGGGAGTTTCGGGTCAGCGCCAACGTTGGGCGCCCGATGGTGGCCTACCGCGAGACCATCACCAAGCCCGTGCGGGCCGAGGGCCGCTTCATCCGCCAGACGGGCGGACGGGGACAGTACGGTCACGTCTGGCTGGAGTTGGAGCCGTTGCCCAAGGGAAGCGGGTTCGTCTTTGAGAACGCCATCGTGGGAGGGGTGGTGCCCAGCGAGTTCATCCCGGCGGTGGAGCAGGGTGTGCGAGAGGCGATGGAGAACGGCGTCTTGGCGGGGTATCCACTGGTGGACATCAAAGTGCGTTTGGTGGATGGGAGTTACCACGAGGTGGATTCCTCGGAGATGGCCTTCAAGATTGCGGGGTCCATCGCGCTGAGGGAGGGCGCGGAGAAAGCGGCCCCCGTGCTTCTGGAGCCGGTCATGAAGGTGGAGGTCGTGGCGCCGGAGCAGTTCACGGGCGCCATCATCGGCGACCTGACCGCGCGCCGGGGGCAAATCCTGGGCTTGGAGCCGCACAGCAAGGGGATGCAGAGCGTGCGGGCCATCGTGCCCCTGGCCGAGATGTTCGGTTACGCGACCGATCTGCGCTCGGCTACGGAGGGGCGTGGCACCTTCACGATGGAGTTTGATCGCTACGAGCCGATCAGCCCAGACCTGGCAGAGGAGATCATCAGCGGCAAGCGTCGTTAAAAGGCGACCGGCGCGAATTTGCCAAATCGGGATTTCTTGCTATAATATAAAAGTTTGCGCCGCCGGTCAAGGCAAGCCCGCGGCGTGCAGCCCTCCCGGGGCCTTCTGAAACCACCTCGCGGCGGCGAGGCATCGTCAGAACCTCCGGCGAGCTCACAACCGTCACCCACGCAGAGGAACGCGAGCGCAGTGGCCGGTGGTGTCGGTGCTGCTTTCGGGTTCCTCTGTCTTGCCCCGCCGCTAGAGGCAGGGGCCGCTCATCTAACATCGGCAGGGGGCCGAAGAAGGAGTAACGACCATGGCGAAGGCGGTATTTGCGCGGACGAAGCCGCATGTGAACGTTGGGACGATAGGGCACATAGATCATGGGAAGACGACCCTGACGGCGGCGATCACGAAGGTATTGTCGCTGAAGGGGTTGGCGGATTTTCGTCCTTTTGATTCGATTGACAATGCGCCGGAGGAGAAGGCGCGAGGGATCACGATAGCGATTTCGCATGTGGAGTATCAGACGGAGAAGCGGCACTATGCGCATGTGGACTGTCCTGGGCATGCGGACTACATCAAGAACATGATCACGGGTGCGGCGCAGATGGATGGGGCGATTTTGGTGGTGGCGGCGCCGGATGGGCCGATGCCGCAGACGCGGGAGCATGTGTTGTTGGCGCGTCAGGTGGAGGTGCCGGCGATGGTGGTGTTTTTGAACAAGGTGGACATGATGGAGGATGAGGAGTTGTTGGAGTTGGTGGAGTTGGAGTTGCGGGAGTTGTTGACGGGGTATGGGTTTCCTGGGGAGGAGGTGCCGATAGTGCGAGGGAGTGCGTTGCGGGCGTTGGAGAGTGCGTCCAAGGATCCGGAGGCGCCGGAGTATCGGTGCATTTGGGAGTTGTTGCGGGCGGTGGACGAGTACATACCGACGCCGGTGCGGGAGGTGGACAAGCCGTTTTTGATGCCGATAGAGGATGTCTTTGCGATCAAGGGGCGTGGGACGGTGGTGACGGGGCGGATTGAGCGTGGGAAGGTGAAGGTAGGGGATGAGGTGGAGATTGTGGGGTTGCGGGAGACGCGGCGGACGGTGGTGACGGGTGTGGAGATGTTTCGGAAGACGTTGGAGGAGGGGATCGCGGGGGACAATGTGGGGTGTTTGTTGCGAGGGATTGAGCGGGACGAGGTAGAGCGTGGGCAGGTGTTGGCGAAGCCTGGGAGCATCACGCCGCACACGACGTTCATGGGGGAGGTGTACGTGTTGAAGAAGGAGGAGGGGGGACGGCACACGCCGTTTTTCAATGGGTATCGGCCGCAGTTTTACATACGGACGATGGATGTGACGGGGGCGGTGGAGTTGCCGGCGGGGATGGAGATGGTGATGCCTGGGGACAACGTGAATTTGAAGGTGAGGTTGATCGTGCCGGTGGCGTTGGAGGCGGGGTCGCGGTTTGCCATTCGGGAAGGTGGGCGGACCGTCGGCGCCGGCGTCATCACCAAGATCCTGGAGTAGCCTGCCATGGCGAAGCAACGCATTCGTATCCGCTTGAAGGCTTATGATCACCGGGTTCTGGACGCGTCCGCGCGCCAGATCGTGGAGGCGGCGGAGCGCACCGGCGCGGCGGTGGTGGGCCCTGTGCCCTTGCCCACGTCCATAGAAAAGTTCACCGTGACCCGCTCGCCTTTCATTGACAAGGACAGTCGG
>DAOTYP010000158.1:0-36621 GCA_034434975.1 Anaerolineae bacterium
TGAAGGTCGCGTCATCGTGCGTTATATGGGAACCGTGTTCCCTGGGCGACTGGTCGTTGCCGTCGTCCTCATTTTAGAGCGAGGGGGTCATGGGTTAGAACTGTGGGATCACGATCAGTTGATCTTGGTGCGCAACGATTATGACGGCGGCCTTATCCGCTTTGAGACGGAGGCCACCCGCGCCTTTGAAGAGGGAAAGATTCCTTTAGGAGAGATTTTTTCATTCCATTTTGCGGCCCGTAGTCCTGAATTTCGCCGTCATCCTGCCGTTCGCACCAGGCCCGAGCCGGGGTTAGTACCTGCTCTAACCGGCCGCAATCTGCGACCGGGCTGGATAGATTATGCAACGGCGACCTCCGGCTTCTGGCTGCCGCTAGAAAAGGCGCCGGCGTTGCGCTCTTTTTATGGCTTTCCGCACATCGTCGTAGGGCATACCAAGGGCGGGAAGGTAGTGGCGGCCCGAGACGAGCGTTGCTACCCCTGGCGCGAGGAGATCCATCTGGTCCCTCGTCATCCCGAAAGCAAGGTGAACGAGGCAGGGTTGGTTGCCTATCTCAACAGCCCAGAACTTAACCAATATATGCGGGCCCTTTACCGTGATCTGAGCCCACATATCACCATCACTCAGTTACGCTTGTTGCCCATCCCGCCGGAATTGGTTGAGAGTCGGGTATATTGTCTGCCCCTCTTTGAGCCCTGACAGCCCGTTTAGAGAGGTTTCCTCATGCTGTCTCAATACGAGGAGTTCTTGGCGGCGATCCCGCTAGATGAGTACCGGCAGAGCCTCATGCCAGTGAAAACGGTAGAGCAAGACCTGCCCCAAGACCTTAACCCACTGCCTGACATCTACAGACATTACTGGGCACAATCGGTGCCCGCCAACGGTTTCCCCGACTACGAGTCTTTCTTTGCAAACTGGTGGCAGGATCATCTGGTTCCCTTAGACCGTTTTATAAGACAGTATTTTTGGGGCTGTTCAGAGGTATCACCTCTTCTATGAACTGGCCGCAAGGCTCCAGCGTCGGCTACCTAACGGGTTCGTTGTCTTCTCGCCCGATTATCCGCGCGGCGTAGAAAACCTTTTGCGCATCCTGCCTGTTCAGGAAAAATTCGTCTCCTGGGATAAAACTTTGCGCTTTTGCCTGGGTCGTCAGCTCTGACGCTGAGTTCCACAGAACGCTACCATAGCCGACCGACCTCAAGGTTGGGGCTAGGTGCCTCAACCTGGGGTGACCCTCTTGGGGACGACTTATGCGCCTCCCCCTCTGAATATGCTGCTGCACAACAAAACGCACCCGCTTGCTCGGGTGCGTGACAGGGCGAGGCTCCTACCGATCAGATCAGAGTAGCGGGGGCGAGATTCGAACTCGCGACCTTCGGGTTATGAGCCCGACGAGCTGCCGCTGCTCCACCCCGCATCGCATTTATATTCTATCATGTGCCTTCCCCGCTGTCAAATGGGTTCCACCCACCAACGCAGGAGCCCTCACCACCGATCCAGGATGGCCCATTGGCGAGGCGTTGACAGCGTCCCTCCCGAGTGCTAGAATACCCCTTGCAGCCAGCCTACCGCGAAGGCCGTTCAGAATGACCGAGATCGGTTCTGCCTTAGACCCGCAACGCCAGGAACAGGCCCGCCGCTACGCGCGCCAGCGCCGCCTCCTTTACCTCCTGGATTTGCTCTTCGGCGCAGCCTACGTTCTGGCCTGGCTCCTCACCGGCCTCTCTACCGCCCTCACCTCTCGGCTGGAAGCCCTCTTCTCCTCGCCTTGGCTCGTCGTCGGCGCCTATTTCTCCCTCTTTCTCGTCGGTTACGGGGTTCTCGGCCTTCCCCTCGGCTACTATGCCGGCTACATCCTGCCGCGTCGCTACGGCCTCGTTACCCAATCGGCTGGGGGGGGGCTGGCAGACCAGGTGAAGGCGGGGATGCTGGGCCTTTTCTTGGGGCTCGTCGCCGTTGAGGGAGTATATTGGCTCTTGCGCGTCGCGCCCGGCTCCTGGTGGTTCTGGGCGGGGCTGGCCTATTGGGGCCTCACCGTCGTCCTGACGAACCTCGCGCCGGTCCTCATCGCCCCCCTCTTCTACCGATTCACCCCCTTGCAGGATGCGGAATTGGCCGCCCGCCTGACGCGCCTGGCCGAGGAAGCAGGGACTCGGGTGCGCGGCGTCTTCACCTTCAACATGAGCAGCAAAACGACCGCCGCCAATGCCGCGCTCATGGGCCTGGGGCGCACCCGTCGCATCGTCCTAGGCGATACGCTCCTCGCACGTTACTCCCCCGATGAGGTTGAGACCATCCTGGCCCACGAACTGGCCCACCATGTGCATCGGGACGTGCCGTTGGGCATCGCCGTCAGCGCAGGGGAGACGCTCGTCGGGCTCTGGCTGGTGAACATCGCCTTGCAGGCCGGGGCGTCGGCGCTCGGCTTTCGCGGCCCCCAGGATGTCGCGGCCTTTCCGCTCCTGGCCCTGGCTCTAGGCATCTTCGGCCTGATCACCATGCCTTTGGGCAACGCGTACTCGCGCTGGCGCGAGCGCATGGCCGATGCCTACGCCTTGCGCGCCACGCGCAACCCGCGCGCGTTCGCCGGGGCGATGGCGAAGTTGGCTAACCAGAACCTGGCCGAAGCCGAGCCGGCGCGCTGGGTGGAAATCCTCTTTTATACCCACCCTCCTATCGGCCAACGGCTGCGCATGGCCGAGGAACGGGAGGGCAAGGGCTAACGTAGCGAGGGAACTATGCTCTCTTCCATCGTTGAATGTGTCCCCAACTTCAGTGAAGGCCGCCGCCAAGAGGTGGTAGAGGCCATCGCCCGCGCGATGGCCGCGGTGGAGGGCGTGCGCATCCTAGACGTGCAGTCGGACGCCGACCACAACCGCTCCGTCATCACGATGGTCGGCCCGCGCGAGACTATCGCCGAGGCTGTCTTCCGCGGCATCGCCGAGGCCGCGCGTCGCATCAACCTGGACGAGCATCGCGGCGAGCATCCCCGCATCGGCGCGACGGATGTCGTGCCTTTCGTGCCCGTGCGCGGCGTCACCATGGACGACTGCGTGGCCCTGGCGCGGGCGTTAGGCGAGCGGGTCGGGAGGGAACTGGGCATCCCGGTTTACCTTTACGAGGCGGCGGCCACCCGGCCCGACCGGGTCAACCTGGCCGACATTCGGCGCGGGGAATACGAGGCGCTCAAGGTAGAGATAGAGACCAACCCCGATCGCGCTCCCGATTTCGGCCCCAGGAAGTTGACGCCCGCGGGCGCGACGGTCATCGGCGCGCGGCCCTTTCTCATCGCCTACAACATCTACCTGACGACCGACAAGGTAGAGATCGCCAAAGCCATCGCCAAGGCCGTGCGCCATTCCTCCGGCGGCTTGCGCTACGTCAAGGCGTTAGGCCTCCTGGTGGGCGGCCAGGCCCAGGTTTCCATGAACCTGACCGATTTCCGCAAGACGCCCATTCATCGCGTCGTAGAGATGATCCGCAGAGAGGCTGCCCGCTACGGCGTCGCCATCGCGCGCAGCGAGTTGGTGGGGATGATCCCGCAGCAGGCCCTGGTGGATGCCGCAGTCTGGTACCTGCAACTGGACGGCTTCAGGCCGGAGTTGATCCTGGAGAACCGTCTGTACGAAAGCGTGTAGGCGCGATGCCCCTCATCATTGACGGCCACAACCTCATCGGCCACCTCTCCGACCTCTCGCTGGCCGACGCCGACGATGAACAAGCCCTGGTGGAACGGCTGCGCCGCTACCGCGCGCACACCCGTCAAGGCATCGTCGTCGTCTTTGATCGGGGCGCGCCGGCGGGCTCCGCGCCCTCCCTCTCCGGCGGCGGCGTGGAGGTCGTCTTCGCCCGCGTCGGCCACACCGCCGATGCCCTGATCCTGGAGCGATTGCGCCGCGAGCGACATCCTCAGTCGTGGACCGTCGTGACCGCGGATCGCGACCTGGCGGCGCAGGCGCGCGGCCTGCGCGCCCACGTCCTCTCCCCCGAGGATTTCATCCGCCGCCTGGCCGCGCCGCGCCGAGCGCCCCCTCCCCTCAAGCAGCGGCAACAGGGAGGAGAAGCCGGCGAGAAGCCCTCCGCGGTCGGCGATGTGGAGGAATGGATGCGGCTTTTCGGCGCGGCCCGTTCGCTGCGCCCAAGGCGCAGGTGAGCGCTTCCCCCCTCACCGACTGCGGTAAAAATCCAGCCACGGTTGCAGCCACTTTCCGACGCTCTCGTCAAGGCCGCCGGGGCGATTCCGCGCCAGCCAAAGCCGCCGGTGCTCCGCGATGATCCCCTCCAAATCGGCGGCTAATTCCGCGCGCACGCTCGCGGGTATCTCCTTCAGGCGCGCGGCCTGCAACCAGGCGATCCGCAGGCGACAGGCGTGGCTCAACCAGGCCGCGCCGTTGCGGAACTCGTCGGCGATGAGCGCAGCATCCGGGCGGGCCATGCGCGCCTGGCTCAAGGGGGCCATCACTTCCTCAATGTACTCCAGCGTGCGCTGCAAGCCATCCGCCGACACGGCGTTGAACGCCCGACGCAAGCCTTCCGGCCCCCGATCAGGCTGCGCCTCGCTTTGCATCGCCCAGTTTGTGAAAAGAAGGGGCACGGCGGGCACCGAGATGCCACCTTCCACGCCGCCCACGCCCCATACCCGGTACGCGTTGCCGAGGTCGTAGGCCAGGCGGCCCATTACCCCTGCTTCGTCCCGAAAGGCGAAGAGGTCCAGGACGCGCGGCAGGTCCAGGTCGCGGTTCGCCTCCAGCGCCCAGGAGAGGCCGGCGCCGTAGGCGAACCCCAAAAAACTGACCGGCAGGTACTGGGGATGGCCGTTGTCGCCCCAATCGGTGTTCAGGTAGCCGATGGCCCCGTGGGCTATCCCGTTCTCCGCCGCGTTCAGCAGGTTGGCCCGCGCGTTGTCGGTGCGGCCTACGAGGGAATTCCAAGTGGCTGTGCTCGGACAAACGTAGAAGGGGACGCCGGCGGCCGCGAAGCGTGCGCACTCCGTGGCGAAGGGGTGGTTCGCCCCGTAGCCCCAGTTCAACGCGATCGCGCCGGGCGGCAGTTCGGGGATCAGTTCCGGGTAGTGCAGGATGATGTCGCCCCAGAACTGCATCGTGCGGCCATGGGCGCGCACCAGGCGATGGATCTCCGTCAAGAAGTCCAGGTAGACGCGGCCGGTTCCCCGCTCCTTGCATGCCTGGCGTGAACGGCCTTTCCCCAGGTCAAAGGTCTCGTCGCAGCCGACGTTGAACTGCTTGCTGGTGAAATGCGGCAGAAGCTCGGCGTAGAGGTCGCGCAGCAAAGCCAGGCTCCCCGGGTCGCCGGGACATAGGCTGAAGGGCTCGCTGTCGCCCAATCCCCACAGGTCTATCCCTTCGGGCACCTCGGCCAGGTGCCGGTACTTATCATGCTTGAGCCAACGATGGAAATGGCCGAACGAGTTCTGGTTCGGCACCAGCTCCACGCAACGCTGGCGGCACCAGGCATCCAAGGCCAACAACTCGTCGCCCGTCAGGGGGCTCGCGTTCGCCCATACGACCTCGTGGTCGCGATAGGCGAAGGTGTGCTCCATGTAGAGCTGCAGTTGGTTCACCTTCCAACCGGCCAGCAGGTCTACCAGGTCGTAGAGGGTTTCTAAGGTGGGGACCTTGTTGCGGCTGATGTCCAGCATCACGCCGCGCTGGGGAAAGTCGGGCCAATCATCTATCCGCAGGCAGGGAAGGGCTTGGGGGAATTGGCGCAGGAGTTGGCCGAGGGTAGCGACGCCGTAAAAGAGGCCGGCTGCATCGTGGCCCGTGACGCGAATTTGGTTGGGCGCGATCTCCAGTCGGTACCCTTGCGGCCGCGCGACCTGCGCGGGGTCTATCAACAGGGCAGCCCCCACGCGCGGATCCTCCTCACCGAAGGCGGTCAGTTCCCAGCGGATGCCGCCTTCGGCCAGGGCGGATTGCAGCCGTCGCGCGCTGAAGAGGGCCAACCCAGGATCATCACGGATCAATATGAAGCGATCGGAGGCAAGGGGGAGCGTCCCCTCCAGGTGAACCATGCGCTGAGGGCGCGGGAGAAGGTGAACGATAGGGGCAGACATGGACCGGTTACCTCCGCTCAGCGAGAGTTGAGGTGCTAGGCCGATGATCCCAAATTTGTTGATCATCGCCTGGGGCTATCATATAGAGGCTGAAGCATATCTACCACAAAGGGCCGTGAAAGTCAACTTGACGCCACAATTCCCTCGTGATATAGTGGGTTTGGCTCAAGGTAGGTTGTATTTTATCGTGGGCTCCGTACAGGTCCTCCCTCGTGAGAGGGGCGAGAGTGGAGCAGGGGCGCGTTAAACGCACCATCTTGCCAAGAGCAGGAGCGGAAATGAACACCCAACGACAGCCGATAGCCACCTTCGTAGGATTGTTCGTTGCCCTAGGGGGGCCTTTCATCCTGACTTTGGTATTTGGAAGGCGTCCTACAGATATGGCGATTCCCGACAAGGTGATCTTTTCCTTTGTCGAGAAATGGGCTTTGACCCTCATCTTGCTTGGCATCGTTTTCTTGTGGGAGCGCCAATCCTTTGGGTCCATCGGCATCAAGCAGATGTCGGGGCGTGACGTGTTATGGGGAATAGTCGGCTTCATCGTGGGGGCGCTGTCGTTTGTTTTGACGATGCCCGTCATCCATGCGCTGGGCTTGGAAACGACGTCCGCTGGCATCACTCAATTAGCGCAGGTACCCCTCTTGCTGCGAGCAGGGGTGGTCGTTACCGCCGGCATTACAGAAGAGATCATGTTTCGGGGCTACCCTATTGAGCGCTTCGGTAGCCTGACCGGGCGCCTGGGGGTAGGTGCGCTCATCGCGTACGTGGTCTTTGTCCTGCTCCACATTCCCTTCTGGGGTATCGGGGGCACCATACAGATCGGCGTGTGGAATTTGATCGTTACGCTCCTCTACGTCAAGCGACGGAACCTCCCTGCTTGCATGCTCATGCACGTTTTGAACGATGCTTACGCTTTCATTCTCCTGCCGACGCTTTTTGCGCCGTATCTGCGGTGAGGAAAGGCCGCTGGCAAGTCAAGCCTTGGCCGGGCGAGGGGTTCTGTCTGGTTGCTATTATTTTTCTCCGGCTTAGGGCCGAGTCTTGTAATTGGCCGCGCCACTGCATGGAGTCGCCAGGTGCTGTCTGGTTGATCTCGTCGCTGAATTTGAGCGCCCGATCGGGCTTCGGTTCATAGAGTTGGCGGAATACCTTGAACGTCTGTTGGGCCGGAACGCGGATTTGTTGACCCCGGCTGGCATCCGGGGCATCTGGATACCTTGGATTGCAGCCGACATTGAAGAGAGCGTCATCTAGAGCAGATCTAGTGTGCGCCTCCACCTGACGCTGTTCCGCCGCACGCGTGGCGGCTGAGGCGCGGGCCGTGGGCGGCTATGAAGAGGCGAGATGTCGTTTGCCCCCAATTTCTCAAGGATTGAAGGAGGTTGTGCCAATGAACATTCTCTTGTGGGTTCTGCAGGCCCTGCTCGGAATCTACTTCTTCGCCACAGGCATCGTCCATTTCATCGTGCCGCCCGGTTTACCCGCCCCCATGGCTTGGATGTATGAGCTGTCCCCTGGCCTGCACTATTTTAGCGGCACCGCCGAAATCCTAGCGGGGCTAGGCCTCATCCTGCCCGGCCTCACCCGCATCCAGACCCGCTTGACACCCCTGGCGGGACTCGGGCTGGTACTTGTCATGGCGGGTGCAGCGGTCTGGCACGTCACGCGAGGCGAGTTCGCGAACATCGTCATGAACATCATCCTGATGGGATTGGCGGGCTTCGTGGCGTATGGGCGCTGGAAGCTCAGCCCCCTCAAGGACAAGAACGCGCCATAGCCGGAGCCCAGGAAAGCCCGCCAAGGCGTTGTCGTCACGGTGTGCCGCTCGTTAACCCCGCGTGTACCCGACGCGTGGCGTGCTCGCTGTGCTCGTGCCCGCGCGCGTCTGAGCCCGACCGTTGGGCGGCACTGACCGGCTGCCACTTTAACCTTTCGTCTGCTACTCAACCTTGGCTATTTCTGTTTGATCGGCGGGACCTAAGTGTCGGCCTACCCCATAGGCGTCAGAACCGCGTACGATGATTTCATGCCGGATCCGCTGCGCCCTCGGATTGGCGCTTTGCTGAGAGAAACGATACGAGCGCGCCGAGGACGGCCGGGGTACCAACTTTATTTCCCCATGGCCCTCAAGCCCTGAAGAGGGTCCAATGAGCCGCCCACCGATGAGAGGCATTCATGCGGTCCAACATCTCGCTCCAGCTGGCTGCCCTCACTCGCGCGATCGCAGCGGTTGGCTCGGTGCCGTTCAGTGCCCGCGTGCCTTTGCACCCCGTTGACCGATGAGGGTACGTCAAGACAACAAACAGAGGGAATGCCAACGATGACGAATTCTGAAGACGCCTTCGCCTTCGCCCGTTTCAAGATGCCGCTGATCATGTTGATGATCTTCTGGGTCATCGCCGTGGTTCTGTGGCAGACCACAGGCCGCATTTTCTACCTGTACAATTTTGGGTACATCGGTGCGGCCCTGGGGATCGGCATCGGAGTCTATTCGGCACTCCCCAAGCGGCAAAAACTCTGGGGACGCAGGTTGGCTCAGTTCCTTGTGGGTACCTACATGCTCATCTTCCTGGGGTTTTTCCAGCGAGAGAACATGCAAATAGAGGGGTTCTTCTTTTACCTCTTCTCCGGTTTCTTTGCTGGATCGGTCATTCACTACTTGGTGGCAAAAATAGCCGGCCCATTCGTATTCAACCGTGGGTGGTGTGGCTGGGCTTGTTGGACCGCTATGGTCTTGGATTTGTTGCCCTATAAGCGGAACAAGCGGGGGAGACTTGCCAAGCGATGGGGTCATCTACGCTACCTCCACTTCGGGCTTAGTTTAGGATTGGTGTTGATGCTGTGGTGGGGCTTGAACTATCGCGTTCAAGAGGAGAGCGTAACCGAGTTGCATTGGCTTCTCGGGGGGAACGTTCTGTACTACGCGGTCGGCATTCCATTGGCGTACAAACTTCAAGACAATCGCGCGTTTTGCAAGTACGTTTGTCCGATTCCCACCCTGCAAAAGATCACCAGCCGCTTCGCGCTGCTCAAAATCAGTGGCCACCCTGAAAAATGCAATGATTGCGGCGCATGCAATAAAATGTGCCCGATGGACATCCGCGTTTCCGATTACGTTTTGGGCAAGCAAAGGGTTCTTTCCACCGAGTGCATACTGTGCTTCGAGTGTGTGCACGTGTGCGCGAAAGGCGCGCTGGATAGTTCTTTCAAATTTGATTTCGGCCATCTTGAGTTGTTAAACCGAGATAAAAGGGCCTGACAAGGCGCGCGGCAGACGACCAACCTTCGCCTCTGGCCGACCGTTCCACCGGTCCTCCCCTCGTCTGAGGTCACGGTCGGCAAGCCCCTGCGGCCCCTCGCGTTTGGTGGTATAATGAGTCCATGGCGAAGACCCGCACCCAATACGTCTGTCAGAACTGCGGTTCGGCGCAGCCCAAATGGGCAGGCCGCTGCCCAGATTGCGGCGAGTGGAACACCCTGGTGGAAACCGTCGTGGCGGAGCCGCCCAAGGGCGCGCCGCCCCGTCTCGCGCTGGTGCCCACCAGCACGGCCCAGCCCCTGCCGGCCATCGCGGCCGACGGTTTCGCCCGCATTCCCTTGCCGCTGCCCGAACTCAGCCGCGTCCTCGGCGGCGGCATCGTCCCCGGCTCCGTCGTCTTGATCGGTGGCGACCCCGGCATCGGCAAGTCCACCCTCCTCCTGCAGATGGCTTCATGGCTCGCGCGCGCCGGCGGCCCCATCCTGTACGTCTCAGGCGAGGAATCGGCCCAGCAGATCAGGTTGCGCGCCGACCGGCTGGGCATCGCCGATGCCAACCTGTACGTCCTGGCCGAGGTCAACCTGGAGCAGATCCTGGCGCACATGGAGCGCCTGCGGCCGCGCCTCACCATCGTGGATTCCATTCAATCGGTCTATACCGAGGAGTTGACTGGCGCCGCGGGAAGCGTAGGGCAGGTGAGGGAGTGCGCCGCGCAACTCCTGCGCTTCGCCAAAGCCAACCATTCGCCCGTCTTCCTCGTGGGCCATGTCACCAAAACGGGGGCCATCGCCGGCCCGCGCGTGCTGGAGCATATCGTGGACGCGGTGCTCTATCTGGAAGGTGAACGCTTCCAGAGTTATCGGCTCCTGCGCAGCGTGAAGAATCGCTTTGGCTCCACCAACGAGGTCGGCGTCTTTGAGATGACGGAAGAGGGCCTGCGCGAGGTGGCCAACCCCTCGGAAGCCTTCCTGGCCGAACGGCTCCCCAACGCGGCCGGAAGCGCCATCGCCATCACGATGGAAGGGACGCGTCCGCTCCTGGTGGAAATTCAGGCTCTCTCCTCTACCACCAGTTTCGCCATCCCTCGGCGCACCGGCAACGGCGTGGACTTCAACCGCCTCCTCTTGCTGGTGGCCGTCCTCTCCAAGCGACTGGGGCTGCGGCTGTCGGACCAAGACATCTTCGTGAACGTGGTTGGTGGGCTCAAGGTGAGCGAGCCCGCGGCGGACCTGGCCATCGCGCTTGCCATCGCCTCCAGTTTCAAGAACGTGCCGGTGAGCGCGGACCTGGCCATCGTCGGCGAGATCGGCCTGAGCGGCGAACTGCGCACGGTGAGCCATCTGGGCAAACGGCTCAGCGAGGCGGCCAGGCTGGGCTTCAAGCGCTGCTTGATCCCACGCGGCGCGACGCGGCAGGTGCAAGGGCCGGACGGCCTGCAACTGATCGGCGCGCGGTCGTTGGACGAGGCGCTGGAGGCCGCGCTCCTCAGGTAGGCCATCCTCGGTGTACGAAAGGAAAATCGTCATGGAGACCCAGGTCCTCGTAGCCTATGCGACGAAGTACGGCGCGACGGCGGAGATCGCCGAGAGGATCGGTCAGGCCCTTCGCCAGGCCGGCCTGCGCGCCGACGTTCTCCCCGCGGCTCGCGTCGCCGACCTGACGCCGTACCAGGCGGTCGTGCTGGGCAGCGCGGTCTATGCGGGCCAATGGCGCAAGGAGGCGGTGAAGTTCCTGGCGGCCAACGAGAAGGCGTTGGCCGCGCGGCCGGTATGGCTCTTCTCCAGCGGGCCTACCGGCGAAGGTGATCCGGTGCAACTGACGAAGGGCTGGAGCTTCCCCGAGGCGCAGAAGCCCCTCGCCGAGCGCATTCGCCCGCGCAACATCGCCCTCTTCCACGGCGTGGTGGATATGAGCAAACTGAACCTGTTGGAGAGGCTTCTCCTGAAGGCCATGAGGGCGCCGGTAGGCGATTTCCGGGACTGGAACGCCATCACCTCTTGGGCTACGGCCATCGCCGACGCATTGAAGGAGGGCTGAGCTCGCGCGGGCTTCACTGACGACGACATTCACCGCGCTCTGCGTAAGCGGGAGGGAACGATGATGAAAAACTCCCTTGCTCTGCTCACGACCTTCATCATCGTCTTTCTGGCGGCTGCGGGATGCGGAGGAGGCGGTGCGCGCGCAACCGCTCAACCGACCACCCCCCCGGCCCCCAACACGGTAGCCATCAAAGACGTTGAGAAGGACCCGGAGGCGTTTCGCGACCGAAGGGTGCGCATCCAAGGCTACGGCGTCATCGTGGCTACCCTGCCCTTGTGTCAAGGGTATGTGGGTAAGGACCGCCGCTACCGGTTCATGGACGCGGCGGGCGATCTGATGGTGGCGGAGGTGGCCGCGTCGTGGCCGAGCGAGGCTCGCCTGCACGACCCTGACCACCTGCGGACTTTTGAGGGTTACATCAGGGTGTTCAGCGGCGAGATCGGCTGCCCGGGGGCAACCAAGGTGGAGACGTTCCCCTACTTTGAGGTAACGGGAGTGAGGTAGGGTGGCTGCTCTTCCTGGCCCTACTCTGCGGGCAACCGGTGAACAGGGGGGGCGTCGGCATCCGGGTTGGGGGCGAGGGCTGATCTACGATGCCGTCGGGCTATGCGGCGCCGGCGGCATCCGCCCCTGCCAGAGGGCGCTGCAAGATGTAAAACCCGCAGTCGGTCAGGTATTTGACCGTCCGGTAGCCTAACCTCTCGTACAGCGCCCGCGCCCTGACGTTAGATTCATGGACGCCCAACTCAATGGCGTCCATGAGGCCGGCATACCGGCGCGCCAGCATGGTCAGCGTTTCCGTGCCGATGCCTTGGCCTTGGTAAGCCCTCCGGACGACCAACCCGTGCAGATGAACGATGCGCCCGCGCTCCTCCGTCCAGTAGAATCCGACCAGAAGGCCATCTCGGTAAATCCCGAAGACCTGGCCGACGGTTTTGACCAAGCGCGCGAACTGCGACCATGTCATCCCCATGAGCGCCATCGTAGAGTCCAGGTAGTCGGCGGCATCCAGGCGTAGAAGGTGCAAGAACTCGTCCACCTGTTCGGCGGTGGCAGGCTGATAGGTGAGCATCTGGGGCCGCGTCCTCGCGCGCGTGAGGCGCTGTGGCTCCTGACGGGAGCGGGGTGAAGGGCCTACTGGGCCAGGCCGAGCCGCACCTCCGGCCACTCTATGTACCAGAGCAGGAAGGCCGAGAGGGCCAGGGCCAGGAAGGTGAGGGCAATGTAGGGAACGTTGAGCACCGTGGCGTTGCCTACCGTCTTGGTGGCATGGGGGAAGAGCATCAGCAAACGGCTGATGATGTTGAAGCCCTGGGCGAACGAAATCAGGTTCCAAGGCCAAACGCCGGTGCTGCGCCGCACGATGAGGGCGAAATCGGCCACAAGCACCATCAACACCAGCAGAACGGGCAGCCACCACTCCTGCGTGTTCGCCGAGAACGACTCGGTCGGAAAGAGGAGAAGCGGGATCAGTTGGAGGATCAACATCGCCACGATGACGTTCCGGTTGCCCAACGCTCGTCGCATGGATCAGGTCTCCTTCCCCGTGGAGGGAGATGTTCATCTCCTCGCCACCGATTATAGGCGTACTCCGTCCCTGCTGTCAAGCCTCCGCGCGGCTCAGCCAATGGACAAGCCCTTGGGCGCCGACGATCGCCAAGCCAAAGGCTAGGTCCACCACGATCGCGAAGGCGAAAGCGTAATTCAGCATGGTCAGGCTGCGGGCGAGCCAGGCTACCGCCTCCGGCGGCAAGGCGGGAAGGCCGCCGCAGAGCAAGGCGACCCCGCTGAGGAGGCCGACGAACAGGAGAAGCGAGACCCAGGGCTGGCGGTCGCTCTCGCTGGGGAGCATGGCGTTGCTCACGGCGAAGGCCAGGTACAGCCAAAGCCAGGCGTCGGGCGCGCCGAGGCCGGAGAGGAAGCGCGCCAACCCACGCATCACCTCTCCGGCCTGCCACGCTGCCCCGGCTCCGCCCAGGTCAAAGACGCGGTAACCTACGTAGAGGAGGAGCCCGCTCCCCATGAGAAGGGGGGCGAGCCCCACCAGGCTATCTCGCACCACGCCGCCCGCTTCCACCTCCACGTAGCCGAGGCGTAGCGACCTCTTGCGCTGCTCCGGCCAGAGGCGGAACTTCCCCGTGCGCAGACCCAGCGCCTTGGCCATCAGCCAGTGGCTCCCCTCGTGCAAGACGATCCCCGGCAGGAGGACGGCGAAGGTGAGGAGGGCTGTCGCCCGGCCGTCGCCTGAGAGGAGGAAGCCCAGTTTCCCCAGTTCGCGCGTCGCCCAGCGGCTGAGCACGACGAGCAAAACGAGCGTCGCGATGAACCAGGCGAGGGGGGGCCAGAGGTGCGACATCTTCCCCGCAGCCGCTTAACGGCGCATCTCCGCCGCGACGCGCACGATCTGGATGAATTCCGCCGCCTTCAGGCTCGCGCCGCCGACGAGCGCGCCGTCAATGTCGGGTTGGGCCATGAACTCGGCGATGTTGGCCGCAGTGGTGCTGCCGCCGTACTGCACGCGCACCGTCTGCGCGATCCCCTCGCCGTACATCTCGGCCAAAGCACCGCGAATCGTCAGGCCGATGACCGCCCCTGCTCCGGCGCCCGTCGCCGCGCGGCCGGTGCCGATGGCCCACACAGGCTCATAGGCGATGATGAGCCCGGCGACCTGTTGGGCCGTCAGCCCGGCCAGCGCGCCCCGCACCTGCCGGCCGACGACCTCTGCCGTGCGGCCGGCCTCGTTCTCGGCCAGCGTCTCGCCCACGCACACGATGGGGATCAGGCCGTGGGCCAGCGCGGCCTTGACCTTGCGGTTCACGCTCTCGTCCGTCTCGCCGAAGTACTGCCGCCGCTCCGAGTGGCCAAGGATGACGTAACGGCAGAGGCCCTGGAGCATGAGAGGCGAGACCTCGCCGGTAAAGGCCCCTTTCTCCTCCCAATGCATGTTCTGGGCGCCCAGGGCGATGTCGGTGCCTCGGATCACCTCGCCCACGGCGGCTAGGGCGGGGAAGGCCGGACACAGCACCTTCTCCACCCCGGCGATGCCGGCCAGGCCGTCGCGCAGTTCCTGCGCCAGGGCGATCGCCTCGGGGATGTTCTTGTTCATCTTCCAGTTGCCGGCGATGATGGGTATGCGCATCGTTTCTCCTGTGAATGGTTGGTAGCCCAAGCCCATGACAGGGCGTGATATCAGCGGTTTTTTCGCCAGATGGCACGATACAAAAGTTTCAGGCGTTTGGTCAGGTAGGTGGTGCCCGCCACCAGGTAGGAAGTCTTGCGCGCCCCCACGACGCGGGCACGTCGCAGGTTGGCCAAGAACTCCTCCGGCGTGGCAAACTCCTCTATCTCCACCCAGCCGCGGCCGATCTCAAAGGGGTAGTGGGCGTCGCTCCCCGCGCCGATGGCCACGCCGCAGGCCTCGGCCAGGCGTTGTGCCGCGCGGTCGTCCGCGCTGAGGGGAACACGGGCATTGAAGCCCTCTAGGATGTCCACCTGGGGCAGGATCTCCTCCAGCGCGGCCCGTCGGAGGCGGCTGGGCACGCCGCGCGCCAAAGGGTGAGGCACGTAGACGAGGCCGCCCTGCGCGCGGATGCGCGCGATGGTCTCCTGAGGCGAGAGGCCCGGCGGGATAGGCTCGCGCAAGAAGAGGCCCGTGATCTCGCCCG
Source organism: Anaerolineae bacterium (assembly GCA_034434975.1). GTDB lineage: Bacteria > Chloroflexota > Anaerolineae > JADYZS01 > JADYZS01 > JADYZS01. The sequence goes on from DAOTYP010000158.1 coordinate 15,042, forward strand.
CGCAGGTACGGATCTCCTCACCAGGGATCACAAGGAAATCCGCCATGTCGGCCAGGCGCAGCGCGCCCGCCAGCACATCGTGGTCGGTCAAGGCGATGCCGTCCAGGCCCCGCGCCCGCACCGTGCGCAGGATCGTGCGCAGCGATTGCCAGGAGTCGTACGAGTAGTGGCTGTGGGTGTGAAGGTCCAGGCGCAGAAGGGTCATGCAGAGCCGGCCGTCGCCTCCTTTGCCTTCTCCGCTTCGTACTCCTCGGCGGTGATGAACTGGCCACCGTAGATGCGTTGCTCGGTGATCTTGCGCTGGTCATCAAACTCCAGGATGACCTCTATGCGCTGGAAGCAGCGGTTCTTGCCGGTGCCCATCAGTTCCTTGCGCCAGATGAAGCCGCCGTCGCTGCGGCTCAGTTCGTTGCGCAGGTCAATGCGCCCGCGAATGACCTCCTGACACCGGCCACAACGGACGTAGATGTAGAGGACGTTCGTCTCCTCTGCCGTCGGGCCGGGGGCGAAGAGGCTCTTCAGACGCTCTAGGAAACCCACGGTGCCTATACCTCCGTCTTCCTCTGGGGATCAAACGTTGCACCCCAGCCAGCCGGGCATTATAGCCGCGAAGGGAACGGCGGGCAAGAAAGAGGCCGCCGGAGAGGGCGGGTTGGGCGACCGACCCTCTCCAGTGAGCGTCCGGCCTTCATTTGTCCATGAGCGCGGCGACGCCCGGCAAGACCCTTCCCTCCAGGAACTCCAGCGAGGCGCCGCCGCCGGTGGAGATGTGGGTCATGCGGTCGGCTACGCCGGACTGCTCCACGGCCGCGGCGGAGTCGCCGCCGCCGATGACCGTGGTCGCGTCGGGCAATTCGGCCAGGGCGCGGGCGATGGCGTAAGTCCCTTCGGCGAAGCGCGGGAACTCAAAGACGCCCATCGGCCCGTTCCAGACGACGGTGCGCGCGCCGGAGAGGGCGGCCCGGTAGCGTCGGACCGTGTCCGGGCCGATGTCCAGGATGCGCCAGCCTGAGGGGACGGCGTTCACCGGCACGACTTGGGCGCGGGCGTTGGCGTCAAAGGCGTCGGCCACCACCGCGTCGCTGGGGAGGAGGAGTTTATCGCCTGCCTGCGCCATCAGTCGGCGGGCCACCTCTAGGCTGCCGTCCTCCACCAGCGAATCGCCCACAGCCAGCCCCTGGGCCTTCAGGAAGGTGTTCGCCATGCCGCCTCCGATGAGGAGCCGATCTACCTTGCCCAAGAGGTTCTCAATCACCTTGATCTTGTCGGAGATCTTCGCGCCGCCTAGGATGGCCACGAAGGGCCGGCGCGGGCTTTCCAAGGCCCGCCCCAGGTATTCCAGTTCTCGTTCCATGAGGAAGCCGCCGACCGCCGGCAGGTAACGGGCCACGCCCTCGGTGGAAGCGTGGGCGCGGTGGGCCGAACCGAAGGCGTCGTTGACGTAGAGATCGCCCAGGGCGGCCAATTTCTGCGCGAAAGCGGGGTCGTTCGCCTCTTCCTCCGCGTGGAAGCGGAGGTTTTCCAGCAGGAGGACATCGCCAGCCTTCAGCGCGCGGACGGCATCCTCGGCGGCCGGGCCTACGCAATCTGCGGCGAACGAGACCGGTTTGCCCAAGAGTTTGCCGAGGTGCTCGGCCACGGGGCGCAGGCTGAACTCCGGCGTGGGCTTCCCCTTGGGCCGCCCCAGGTGCGACATGAGGATGACCTTCGCGCCCTTGTCAATGAGGTATTGGATGGTGGGGAGCGAGGCGCGGATGCGGGTATCGTCCGTCACCTGGCCGTCCTTTAGCGGGACATTGAAATCCACGCGCACCAGGGCGCGTCGGCCGTGAAAATCCACGTCACGCACGGTCTTTTTGTTCATAGGGTATCTCCTTCGTGCTTGACAAAGGTCAAAATCAGAAAGAGACGGGGGCAACTTGGGCTGCCGCTGCCCCCGTCCCGTCTTGCGCACCGGCGCGGGCTCAGAGGCCCTTCTGGGCCAAGAAGGCGCAGAGGTCGGCCACGCGGCAGGCGTAGCCCCATTCGTTGTCGTACCAGGCGACGACCTTGACCATGTTGCCGCCCATCACCATCGTCAGCCCGGCATCCACGATGGAGGAGCGATCATCGCCTTTGAAGTCAATGGAGACCAGAGGCTCCTCCTCCACGCCCAGGATCCCCTTCATGGGGCCCTCGGCCGCGGCCTTGAAGGCGGCGTTCACTTCATCTACCGTGACCTCGCGCTTCAGTTCGGCCACGAAATCCACCACGGAGACGGTGGAGACAGGGACGCGCAGGGCGAAGCCGTGGAACTTCCCTTTCAGATCGGGGATGACCAGGGCCAGGGCCTTGGCCGCGCCAGTCGTCGTGGGGATGATGCTCATGGCGGCGGCGCGGGCGCGGCGCAGGTCCTTGTGCTGCAGGTCCAAGATGCGCTGGTCATTGGTGTAAGCGTGAACGGTGGTCATCAGCCCGCGCACGATGCCGAAGTTGTCGTGGATGACCTTGGCCGCGGGCGCGAGGCAGTTGGTGGTGCAGGACGCGTTGGAGATGACGTGGTGCTTGGCAGGATCGTACATCCCCTCGTTCACGCCGAGGACGATGGTGAGGTCCTCGCCTTTGGCCGGGGCCGAGATGATCACCTTCTTCGCGCCGCCGGCGGTGATGTGCACCTGCGCCTTCTCTTTGTCGGTGAAGAGGCCCGTGGATTCAATGACGATGTCCACGCCCAGGTCCCTCCACGGCAGTTTGGCGGGATCCTTCTCGGCGAACACCTTGATCCGTTGGCCGTTCACCACCAAATCGTTGCCGTCCACCTCCACCTTGCCGGGGAAACGGCCGTAGTTGGAGTCGTAGCGCAAGAGGTGCGCGTTGGTCGCGGTGTCGGTGATGTCGTTCACGGCTACCACTTCCAGGTGCGATTGACGCTCCATGATCGCCTTCAGCGCTTGCCGACCGATGCGACCGAGACCGTTGATGCCGACTTTGACAGCCATGTGTGTAGAACCTCCTCAGTGTATTTGATGATCGTTGATGAAAGGGCGAAGAGCGCCGATGGTGGCGTTTCGCCCTACGGCGCGCCGTCCAGGCCGCCTTGTTGCGTGTACAGGTCCATGAGCGCGCGGGCCAGCCGCGCGGGATCATGCCGCCAGGGATAATCCCGGTCGGCCAGGTCCGCCGTGACCACCACATAGTCTCGCGGCGGTGTGAGGGGGGGCTTCACCCACTGGCCGACCTCCTCCGGCGAGCCCTCAAAGCGGTCGTTCGCGAGGACGACGCGGAAGAGGGGGCCAACGTGGCGTTCCAGGGCGCGCATGTGGGCATCCACGTCAAAGCCTTCCGTTTCGCCGCGTTGGGTAGCCAGGTTGCACACGTACACCTTGCTCGCGCGCGAGGCCGCGATGGCGCGGGCGATGTCGGGCACGAGGAGGTTGGGCAAGACGCTGGTGAAAAGGCTCCCCGGCCCGGCGACGATCAGATCGGCTTCTAGGATCGCGCGCACCGCTTCCGGGTAGGCCGGCGGATCGTCCGGCTCCAAAGAGACCCGCTCTATGATCCTGCCGGCCTTCGGTATCTGCGACTCGCCCGCCACCCGGCGCAGCACCCCCTCGCCGTCGGACGGCTCTTTCAGTTCCGCCACCAGGGTAACGTTCGCCAGAGTGGAAGGAAGGACGCGCCCACGCACGGCGAGGACCTTGCTGGATTCGGCGAGGGCCGACTCGAAACTCCCCGTTACGGCGGCCATCGCGGCGATGAACAGGTTGCCGAAGGAGTGGCCGTTCAGACCCATCCCTTCGCTGAAGCGGTATTGAAACAGGCGGGAGGTAAGCCCCTCGGCCTCGGAGAGGGCCGCGATGCAACTGCGGAAATCCCCCGGCGGCAGCATTCCCATCTCGCGGCGCAGCCTCCCGGACGAGCCGCCGTCGTCCGCGACGGTAACGATGGCCGTGATGTGGTCGGTGTACTCCTTGATGCCGCGCAGGAGGGTGTTAAGGCCGGTGCCGCCGCCGATGGCGACGATCTTAGGGCCTCGGCGCCGTTGCCGATGCTGGTAAACGGCATCCACCAGGTCGGGCTGGCCCGGGCGTAGGAAAGGGGCCAGGACGGCCCGGTTGAGTTGGATGATGGAGATCACGATGGCGGAGCCCCCGGCGACGCCGAAGAGGCGCGCGCGCACCGGCCGGCTGAGGAATTGCAGGGTTAGGTAGTAGAAGATAGGCGGGAGCGTCGCGACGGCGTAGAACTCGCGCAAGAGGTAGGCGAGGCCCAGGCTCACCATGGTCACGCCCGCGATGAGCAGGAGGAGCCACCGCTTGACGTGCATGCCAGGGTAGAGCCATTTCAGGTATGACCGACGGCGCAAGAACGCGTATCGGCCTCGTCCGCTGTTGATCCCATTCTTGTGCACGGTGTCATTATAGACTAACTTACCGGCTGTGTCAAAGCCTTTCTATGCGGCACCTATTCGGCGGGAGAGGAGTAGAGCCAGCGATAGATCGCCTGTTGTGCCATCACGCTGCGCACATAAACCTGCGACTCGCGCGCGCCGATGTCGGCCACGAAGAGGTCGTCATCCGGGCCAGAGCGTTGCCGCCAGGCCTGCGCGTTGCCCGGGCCGCCGTTGTAGCCCGCGAGGGCCATCAGACGGTCGCCGTTGAAGCCGGCCAGCGCGCGCGCTAGGTAGTAGGCTCCGAACCGGACGCTGATGTAGGGGCGATAGAGCAACTCGGCGCTGAAATGGCGCCAGCCCAGTTGCCCTGCGATCCACTCGCCGGTGCTGGGGATGACCTGGGTCAGCCCGCGCGCGTTCGCGGAGGAGGTGGCCGTTTCCTCAAAGAGGCTCTCCTGCCGGATCAGGGCATAGAGGAGCCACACGTCTATCTGTTGCGCCGCGGCCTCCGCCTCCACGAGATCGGCGTAGTACCTGGGATACGCCAGCCGCAAGAGGAAGCCGGGGGCCTGGTAGAGGTTGTTCCTCGCCGGCGAGAGGGCGATCAGCCGCGCGGCGCAGAGGAGCGAGAGCCGATAAGCCCGCACCTCGCGAAAGGCCAGGGACAGGCGATAGAGCGCGATGGGGTCGCCTTGCCAACGCGTTCGCACCTTCTCCAACTCGGCTAGCCCCTCGCGCGTCAGGCCCAAAGCCAGCATCTCCCGCCCTCGCCGAAAGGCGGGGTCGTCGGCTATCTCAGAGGGGAGCGTGCGCAGCGTTTCGCCCGTCGCCGTCTCCCCCGTCCACCCCCGCAGCCAGGCTTCCGCCGCCTCCTGGTCGTCAGGCGGGGGGGTCGGCGTCGGTGCGGGGGTAGGCCCCAGCGCCTCGGCTCGCAACGTGTAGAAGCCGTTAGGTTCTACGGCGCGAAGCCGTGCCCAGGGCTCGGTAGCGTCCGCCACATCCCCGGCTGCCAGGAGGCTTTTGCCCCACCAGAAGAGCGCGGCCGGACGCAGGTCGGAAGAGGGGTAGTTCGTTGCTAAGTCCTGGAAGGCCTCCGCGGCGGCTGCGTAATCCCCCACGCGATAGAGGTGTATCCCGGCCCGCAAGAGGGCCGGCGCGGCCTCCGCCGACGCGGGAAAGGTCTGACGGAGGGCCAGCAGGTCTTGTGCAGCGCCGTGGTAGTCCTTCGCGTCTTCCCGCAGTTGCGCCGCGCGCCGGAGCGCCTGAGGCGCCAAGCGGTGATCGGGATAACTCGCGGCGAAACGGCGGTAGGTGGCGCGCGCCGCGGCCACGTCTCCCGCCCGGGCTTGGGCCGCGGCCTTGTCCAGCCAGGCGTCGCCCCATTGGGGAATCTGCGGGTATTGCTTGATGACCCGGTCCAGCGCGGCGATGGCTTGAGCCCATTGCCCTTGGGCCATGTAGCACTTGCCCAGGTAGTAGTGAGCCTCGCCCTTCCCGCCTTCCGGATCGGATGCGATGTGTCGGCGCAAGGCATTGATCGCGGGCGTGATGGCGCCCGCGTAGTAGTCTACCACGCCCCGCAGGTAGTCGTCCACCGGCACGCCCGCGTCCACCAGGGCCACGAGCGCCGTGTAGGCAGAGGAACTGCGCGGCTCGGCCTGCACCGCCAGGAGGCGACGCCTGTGGGCCTCGCTTTTCCGCCCGGCCGCGTCCAGCGCTTGGGCCGCCAGGAGATGCAACTGGGCCCGCCGATAACTGGAAGGCCCGGCGTTCAGGAGCGCGTCGTATTGGGCCAACGCGCGATCGGTCTCGCCCTTGCTGACGTACAGCAGGGCCAGCGCCTCGCGCCAGCGCGCGACCGCGTCGGCCGGCGCGGATTTCAGCAGTTCCTCATAGGTCGCGATGGCGCCGTCCCGGTCGCCCTTGGCCGCTTGCGCCTTGGCGATCCGCTCTCGGACCTCGTTGCTCAGCAGGGGTGAGCCTGCCAGGTATTTCTCGTAGGCGGCGATGGCTGCATCCCACGCGCCGGCGCCCTCGTAGCCGCGCGCCAGGAGAAAGTAGGCTCGGTTGCGGCGCGGGTCATCGGGCGGGGCGGCGTCCAGGTAGGCGAGGAGCGCGGCGACGGCTTCATCGTAGGCCTCGTCGGCCAGGTAGGTCTCGGCCAGGCGATACCGGGCTTCGTGGGCTTCGGGGCTCAAGGGATCTCCAGCGATCAACGCCGCGAACTCCCGTCGCGCCCGCACGGTATCGCCGTTCAACTGCTGGCGCACCCCTTCGGCCAAGCGCGCCGAGGGCGGGATCGTGGGGGTGGGGCTGGGCGTCGGGGTAGAGGTCGCGGTCGGAGTAAGGGTATGGGTAGGGGTCGGCGTCGCGGTTGCCGGTTGTGTGCGCCCCTGCCCTAAGGGCGCGGTGAACGCGGGGGTTATGCGCGCGAGGGAAAGGGAAGGGTCTGACGCAGGTTCCGCAGCGGCCTGCGTCGGCGCGCCCGTGGAGGGAGCCGCAACCTCGCGCGGGCGTTGCAGGCTGAGGCGGCATCCGCCTAAAAGGGACGCCGCCAACAGCAGGCCGACCACGACCGATCCTTTCACGACGAGCCCTTGCTTTTCACCAGCACCTCCCAGGTTCCCTTTTCAACCGTTTCGTTGCGCTGGTTGATCACCTTCACGTCAAAGGTGACGATCCCGCCACCTAGGCGCGGCATCGCCCGCACGCCGGCGACCTGTGCCTCCAGATGGACGGTATCGCCGATCTTCACCGGCGCGCGAAATTTCCATTCCAGCCCGAGAAAGGCTTCCACCGTGCCCTCCATGAACCCCAGCCGCGAGGCCAGCCCAGAAGCCACGGAGAGGATCAGGAGCCCGTGCGCGATCCGTTCGCCGAACAGGGTGCCGCGCGCGTGCTCCGCGTCGGTGTGGAGGGGGTTCCAATCGCCCGTCAGGCCGGCAAAGGCGACGATGTCGGCCTCGGTGATGGTGCGCCCCTGGCTCACCACCCGCTGGCCTACCGCGAAGTCCTCAAAGTAAAGCCCCTTCCGAGGCGCGATCTCCGCGTTCTGTTCCATCCGGTTTCCCCCAGTGCGATCGGTTTTCTCAGCCATGGGCGCAAGGCCTACGCCAGCCCCAGGCTGCTGAGGCGGCGTTGCGAGGCCCGGCGCAGGAAGAATTTTACCGTCTCCGCCGTGGCCGCAGGGATAAGCAGGAGGGGGACGATCAGGCCCCATTCCCGCAGGCCCAGCGGGTAGGAGTCAAACACAGGTCGCAAGAAGGGAAGGTAAACAACCGCCAGCAGGATGAGGCAAGAAGAGGCGACCGCGACCTGCATCCAGCGGTTGGAGAAGACGCCTATCGCAAAGACGGAGTAACGCTCCGAACGCGCGGTGTAGGCTCGCACCAATTCGGAGAAGGTGAGGGTGACGAAGGCCATCGTCTCGGCGGCATGCAGGTTGGCGGGGAACCAGCGCAGGCCGACGAGGAAGGCGATCAGGGTGGCCAGGGTGATGGAGAGGCTGATGGCCACGATGCCCCATACCATATCCCGATTGATGACCGGCTCCTTCGTGGGCCGCGGCGGCTGCTGCATGATGTCGGGGTCGCCTTTCTCCAGGCCCAGGGCCAACGCCGGCGCGCCGTCGGTGATGAGGTTGAGCGTCAGGAGTTCCAAGGCGGTCAGGGGCAAAGGAAGCCCCGCCAGGGTGCAAAGGAAGATGATGAGGATCTCGGCGACGTTGGCCGAGAGGAGGTAGGAGACGAACTTGCGGATGTTGGAGTAGATGATCCGTCCCTCTTCCACCGCCGCGACGATGGAAGCGTAGTTGTCGTCGGTCAGCACCATGTCTGCCGTCTCTTTGGAGACGTCGGTGCCGGTGATGCCCATGGCGACGCCGATGCTAGCGCGCTTCAGGGCGGGCGCGTCGTTCACGCCGTCGCCGGTCATGGCGGCCACGTGGCCGCGCGCCTTGAGCGCCTCCACGATCTTGACCTTGTGCTGGGGCGAGACCCGCGCGTAAACGTCCACCTCTTCTGCGATCGCCGCCAACTCCGCCTCGCTCATGCGATCCAGGTCAGCGCCGGTCAACGCTTTCCCCTGCGGGCGCAGTAGGCCGATCTCGCGCGCGATGGCCACGGCGGTGTCCAGGAAATCGCCGGTGATCATCACTGTCTTGATCCCTGCCTGCCGCGCTTGCGTGATGGCGGGCTTCACCTCCGGTCGCGGCGGGTCAATGAGGCCGACAAGGCCAACGAAGATCAGGTCTTGTTCTATCGTCTCCGGCGAGATGACCGCAGGGAGCGTCTCCAGAGGGCGCACCGCTACGCCCAGCACCCGCAGCGCCTGCGAGGCCATCTCGCGGTTCGCCTGCATGATCGCTTGGCGGTCTTCCTCGGTGATGGGCTGGACGCGCTCTCCCTTGTAGATCGCGGTGCAGAGGTCCAGCACCAGGTCCGGCGCGCCTTTGGTGCAGATCACGTAAGGGGGGGGCTGGGCCGCGTCCGGGTCGGTGGGGCTGAGGAAGTTGCCCGAGCGCACCTGATGCACGGTGCTCATGCGCTTCCGTTCGGAGTCAAAGGGGACTTCGGCCACGCGCGGGGCTTGCTCCTCTGCATCCGCTTTCCAGATGCCGGCCTTGGCCGCTGCGACGACCAGCGCGCCTTCCGTAGGGTCGCCTACCATGCGATACGTCGGTCGTTCGTTTTCACGACCGCTGCTCTCCAGCAAGGCGTCGTTGCAGAGGAGGCCGGCCCGCAGCAAGAGTTGGGCCGCGGCGTGCTCGCGCACGTCTAGGGGATGGCCGTTCAACCAGAACTCGCCTTGAGGTTGGTAGCCCTCGCCGCTGATGCGGATCAGCGCGCCGTCAGTGAAAAGGCGCACCACCGTCATCTGGTTCTGGGTCAAGGTTCCCGTCTTGTCGGAGCAGATGGCGGTGGCCGAGCCGAGGGTCTCCACCGCGGGGAGCCGGCGTAGGAGCGCGTGGCGGCGAATCATGCGTTGCATCCCCAAGGCCAGGCAGATGGTCACGATGGCGGGGAGGCCCTCCGGCACGGCGGCGACGGCGAGGCTGACCGCGGTCAGAAACATCCCTAGCGGCGGCCGACCCTGCAGGAGCCCCACGGCGAAGACGACCCCGCAGATGGCAATGGCGGCCCACCCCAAGGTCTTGCCCAACTGATCTAACTTGACCTGGAGGGGAGTCGGCTCTTCCTCGTAAGATTGGATCATCTCGGCGATGAGGCCGATCTGGGTGGACATGCCGGTGGCAACCACCACGCCTCGCCCGCGGCCATAGGTAACGAGCGTTCCCATGTAGGCGGTGTTGCGGCGATCGCCTAGGGGGATCTCCCGATCCAGCACCACGTCGGCGCGCTTCTCCGTCGGGACCGATTCGCCGGTCAGGGCCGCTTCCTCTATCCTGAGGTTGACCGCCTCCACCAGGCGCACATCCGCAGGGACGTAGTTGCCGGTCTCCAGCAAGATGATGTCGCCGGGGACGAGCTCGCGGGCGGGGATCCGCCGTTGCTGTCCATCACGGATGACCTCCGCCTCCGGCGCGGAGAGCTTCTTGAGGGCGGCCAGCGCTTCCTCCGCGCGCGCTTCCTGCACCACGCCTAGGATGGCATTGAGGATAACGATGGCGATGATCGCCACCGCCTCAATGAAATCGCCCAGGAAGAGCGACAGGATGCTGGCGACGATGAGGATGATCACGACGAAACTGCGGAACTGGTTGAGGAGCCTGGCCAGGAGGCCAGGCCGAGGGGCTTCCCTTAACTCGTTGAAGCCGTAGCGTTGCAGCCGGGCTTCCGCCTCTGCCGAGGTCAGACCTTGAGCACGATGGGTGTGGAGGGCTTCCAGGATCTCGGCGACAGATCGGCTGTGCCAGGCAACGAGGTTCTCGTCGGCCATGACAGATCGGTTCTCTCCTCACGGGCGGTCGGCAAGGCGATTATACCACATCTGGCCGGAGCGACAACGTCAGTAGGTTCGTGGCTCACCATCGCGGCGCAGGGTCAGGAGCGCGATCTCCGGCGGACAATTGAAGCGGATCGGAGGGGGGACCAGGCCGACGCCGCGACTGGTATAGACCCACGTTTCGCCGGCCCGCTGCAAACCGATGGGGTATTTACGTCCCCATTTGGGGAGTATGAGAGGTCCCAGGCCGGGGAGGCGCACCTGTCCGCCGTGGGTGTGGCCGGATAGTTGCAAGTCAATCTCGTGGCGAGCGGACTGGTCTGCGAAATCGGGCTCGTGCACCAGGGCGACCTTGCAGGCATCTGACGGGATGCCGGCCAGAGCCTCGCGCAGGTCGCCTGAGCCGAACCAGATGTCATCCAGGCCGACCAGCCAGAGGGTCGCGCCGTCGCGCGTGATGGGGCGCGAGGCGTTCCGCATCACGGAGAGCCCGGCCGCGGCCAAGTGGTTGGCTATCTCCTGGGCGCCGGCCCAATGATCGTGGTTGCCCAGGGTCGCATAGACGCCCAGGGGGGCGCGCAGACGGCTGAGCGGCTTGACCAGCCCCGGCCCATACTCTGCCCGCCGGGTTACATAATCGCCCGTGAGGACGATGAGGTCGGCCTGCAACGACATGGTCAGCGCCGCGGCTTCCTCCAGATGCTCTGCTTTGATGTCGGGGCCCAGGTGCAGATCGCTCAGGTGCGCGATCCGCAGGCCATCCAAGGCCAGAGGCAACCGCCGCAGAGGGACGATGACCTCCTCTACGACCAGCCAGCGCGGCTCAATTTTCAGCGTCCAACTCGCTCCTACGCCTGTCAAGGCCGTCCCTCCTAGCAGACTGCCTGCCAGCCACTTGAGAAAACGACGACGTGAGACATTCATGCCTAAGAAACCCATCTACCGTCGCAGCCGGTACATGAGCGCCGCGCCCGCCAGGCTGAGGATCGTCGCGTAGGCGAAGCCGGCCGCGGGCGCGACCTCCGTCCACAGGAACCCTACTATGACGCTGGAAAGGAAGTCGCCCACGCCATTCACCGTCGCCAAGATGCCGTAGCCGGTGCCGCGCACCTCCTCCGGCAAGAGGTCGGCAGCGATCGCGCGCTCCAGCGCATCCTCTACGGCGATGAACGCGCCGCCCAACATGAACAACAGCCCCAAGTACACGACGGAAGGGAAAGCCACTATCCAACCTACGCCCATCAGGGCCGCCAGCGCGTAGCCGGCCGTCAGCACGCGGCCTTTGCCGATCCGGTCGCCCAGCGCGCCCGCCGGATACGAGAAGGTGGCGTAAACCACGTTGTGCAGGACGTACAACAGGATGGCCACCTGCCCGGCGCGCGCCTCGCCTAGGCCGGGCGCCAACAATTGGCTGGCCCGCAGCGTCAGGAGGGTATGGGCGAAGTCGCCGGCCCCGAAGATGCCCACCGCGATCAGGAACAACTTGAAGCGCGGCGGCAGGCCCTGCACCGTGCCCCAGAAGCGCAGCGTCTGGTTGGAGGCGCGTTGTCGCTCGCGCACCAACGTGGCGAAAGAGAGGGCGGCGAGCAAGCCGGGGATGGCGGTGATGAGGAAGACCTGGCGATAGGCTGCCGCTGGCGCTTGGGAACGGGTCAGAAACGCGACCAGCGCGAGGGCCAGGAGGGGGCCGACGACGGCGCCTAAGGTATCGCCGGCGCGCTCAAACCCGAAGGCGCGCCCGCGGGCCGTCGGCGGCACCGAGTCGGCCATGATGGCATCGCGCAGAGGCCCGCGCACGCCGCGTCCCAGCCAACCGATCGCCCGCGCCACCAGAATATGGGGCCACGCCGTGGCCAAGGCGAAGAGGCCGGTGGAAAGGCCAGTCAACGTGTAGCCTGCGATGACCGTCGGCTTGCGGCGGCCGAAGCGGTCGCTATACCAGCCTGCCGCCAATTTGACGAAACTAGAGACCGCATCGGCCACCCCTTCAATGGTGCCCAGAGCGGCAGCCGAGGCGCCGATGCTAGCCAGGAAGAGGGGCAAGATCGCCGTAGCAGCCTCGTGGCCCGTGTCGGACAAGAAACTGGTCAGCCCCATGCCCGCCACGTTGCGGTTTAGCCAGCCGCGCGTGGCAGGGTGCGGGACAGGCGAGGCCTCCACCGTCTCAGGCCCGGAGAGCGGTTCGCCCATCATGTCTACCTCGTCTTACGGAATAGTGTGAGGCCCTTTCAGACGACGCCTAGCCAATGCGCGATCCGCCAGCGCCAGCCCTGCCGGGCCGAGGGGTTACCCTCCGCCGGCGGCGCAGCGACGCCCGCAGCGGGCGCATCTGGCCTGCTGCGTAGCAGACCGATCTCGGCTTTCAGCCGTTCGTTCTCCTCTCGCAAGCGGTCCACCGTCATCTCCAGGGCCTTCACGGAAGTGCGCAGGGCCGCAGCATGGAATTCCAAAGTCTGGTTATCTTTGAGAAACCCGAAGGTGCGAAACTTCAGCACGGCGTACATGGACTCTACCTGGGCCAGGCGGTTGAGAAGCCGCTCCAAGTCCCTGGCGCTGAACCGGTCGGCGCCGGATAGGGCTTGCAAGACCCGTTCGCCCCGCAGGTAACCTAAGCCTGCGCCGATCACCGCGCGCCACCCCTCGGCATCCTCCCACTCGTTTTCGGCTGCCAGACGGTGGACGGCTTCCACCGTCTCCGAGAGGAGTTCAACCTCTACCTTTACCTTCTCAGCATCCCTAAAGAAATGCGCTTCAAATTCAGCCGTGCTCGGCAGCGTCGTCTCAGATCGGTCGGTCATCATCTGTCTCCTAATTTTTCACGCAAGCCCACGTAGATGGCAGGCATCGTTCAGCGCCACCACCTCGTAACCGTTCCCCGCCGTCTCCAGGACGTTGAGGCAGCCTGTGGCCTGCCGCAGCAAGGTCCAGCGGGCCAAAGGCAAGCCTAACACGGAACACAGGATGAGACGGCACACGACCAGGTGGGAGACGAGGACGATCGTCTCGTCGGGGTGGCGCACGGCGGTGGCATCCAGCGCCGAGCGGGCACGCGCCTGCACCTGTCCCAGCGTCTCCCCGCCGGGGAAGTGTACCCGATCCGGCGCGATCTGCCAAGTCTGATACAGGGTCGGGTAGCGCTCCGCTGCCTCCGCGGGCGTGAGGCCCTGCCATTCGCCGTAGTCTATATCCAGCAGCCCCGGTTCCGTCTGCACCGTCAAGCCTAAAGCCTCGGCGACGGGCGCGGCGGTCTCCCGCGCGCGTCGCAAGGGGCTTGCATAGATCGCGGTCAGAGAAGGATGCTCAACAGCCAGGCGATGGGCGAGCGCCTTCGCCTGCGCCCATCCCACCTCGTCCAGCGGTAGGTCCTCCCTTCCCCGAAAGCGTTCCTCTTTGTTCCATGCTGTGCGACCGTGGCGAATCAAGAGGATGCACGTCATGAGGATCCTCCTTCTTTTGAAGTGAAGCGTGTCAATTGGGCTCGCGCGGTGGCGACCACCACGGCATTGGGATCGGCGAGAGCGGCCTGCAAGGCGGCCTGCGCCGCGTCGCCTCCCAATTGGGCCAACGCCTCCACAACGGCTTTGCGCACCACCAGGGGCGCGGCAGGGTTGAGCAACAGATGTGCCAATGGCTCTACCGCACGCCGATCTCCCCACCGGGCCAGCGCTCGGACTGCTGTCAAGACGACATAGGCATCCCGCTCCGGCGTCAGGAGGGCCAGGATCGGCTCATATCCCCGCGGCTCGCGCAGGTGGTCGGCCAGGATCTCTATGGCCAAGGCCGCGCGCGTCGGCTCGCGGTGATGTAAGGCGGCGATCAACTTCGCCACAAAATCCTCGTCGGCAGCCAGCGGTGCGCCGCACACGTGGCAGGTAGAGGCCCCTTCTTTTACTTCGGCCCAGCAACGAGGACAATACACGACCATCTTCTCAACCCTCCGGGGCCAGCAAACGCTTCAGCGCCACCGTCAGGGCGATCAGCCTGTCCAGGCCTGGCTCTAAAGACTCAGCCAGGGCAGGGTCTACCTCACCGTAGCGTTTCAACTTTCTGGGGCGGATGTCCTCCAACATCGTCCAAACGTAAGAGAGGTGTGCGGCGGCGGTGTGGCGTCCATCTTCCTCCTCTGCTTCCAACTGAAAGCGTTCTGCCAGCGCTGCGATCTCCTGTCGGGCGGAAGCAATCAAAGACCTCATCTTCTCCTGTTCCGCAGCGGATAAGGACAACCTGCGCCGGTATAGGATACCCGTTTCGTCTTGTCCTGCTTGATGGCTCAGGTTGGCTAGAGTCTGCTCCATGCGACGCAGGGCGATGGTCACGCTATTCCTTTGAGCCGGATTGAGCCCCATCATTCCTCCAGTCCAGCGTTTTGCCGGCGAAGGGGAGCCCGCAACAGGGCCTTGCGCCTCACTCTGTCGGTTGTTCTAGGCCGGCGGTGGCCATGAGCGCGCGCAGCCATGAATCGCCCTCTGCGCCTAGGCCCTCACCGCGAAAGCGGTAATCGTTCTTGCGGATGAAGTCGGCCAATTCACCTCGCAGCCGTTCCCAAAAGCCTTGCTGGGCCTTGATAAGCCAAGCGAGCGTGTCAGGCCGGCGCGCCTCTTGCAGGGCCAAGCGAAAGTGCGGCAGGCAAAGCCCCGCCGAAGCCGTGTACATCCGGCCCAGGTCGGAGTCGGGACCGCTTTTGAACAACGCTTCCAGGTAGAGGCGCTCCATCTCCCGCTCGTGTTGACAGACGGGGCAAAGTTCTTGGGGGCCCAGGTCGCGGGCCAGCTGGCCCGCCGCGCGCGTCCCCTCGGCCAACGTCGCTAGGAGGAAGCCTAGGATATCTTGTTCAATGAGGGCGATGCCGAGGCTTCTGCCAGGGCGCTGGAGCCTGGCCGCATGGGCGCGGCAAAACCCGCGTGATCGCCGCAGGCGGGTGCGCACGCCGACATCGTTCACGCTTTCGTACAGCAAGTTGTCAATGTACGACTCCGCGGCCCTGCCCACCACGTGGCACAAGGGGCAACCGGGTTGGGCCAAAGCCTCACGCAACTCATGGTAGCCAGGCGGCTGAGCGACGGACACCTGCGCCTCCTGATGTGCAAAAAGCCTCTACCTGGCACCCGTGGCCGGTAGAGGCTATCAGTCGCGATCCGACAATTGTAGCCCTACAAGGGCTGCGGCGAGCCTCATCGCCGTTTCCGAACCGCCTCTATTTTAATCTAACTTTCCTTGGGCGTCAACTGCTCGTCAGGGGGAGAGAGTTGAAAAAACCTTCTCAAATTCGCGTTTTTCCCGGAGATGGATGGCACAGCTGAACCAGGTGATCGACTGGGGCCCGTTCACCGAGCTCCTCCTGTCGACCTATCCGGGCTTGGCCGAGGAAGGCCGTCCCCCTAATCCGCCCGTGGGGCTCGTCAAGGGTTCGGCCTTGCGGCTGAAGGAGGACCGCACCAGGGCCGGCAACGACCATCATGCCTTTCGGCGCAGGTGGCGGCGTCGGCGGCATACCAAGCGGGTCAGGCGGAGCGGTTCAAGGTGGAGCGGAAGTATGGTGAGGCGAAGCGTTGGCCTGGTTTTGGGCGCTGTCGGTATCTGGGGTTGTTGCGATATGGGATTCAGGCGTATCTGACGGTATTGGTGCTGAACCTGAAGCGGATCGTGGCGCTGTTGAGGGGGGTGCGTTTCCGGGCTGGGAGCCGGCGGTGGCAAGGGGTTGTAGCCTGACCTGGTTGGCTTTGGCGCGCCTGGAAGCCGGAAGAAGAGGGCAGCATGGGTGTTGGGGACCGTCTGATAGCCTCTCCTCGGCCCCCCAAAGGCCCTGAGTGAGCCTGGAACCGGCTGTACCAGACGGAGAACCTCTGAGAACGCTGGTTATTCAACACTCTCCCAGCGGGAAGGCGTTGCCCTTCTGCCGCTGGCATGGTATGATTGCACATCATCGCAACGGGAGGCGGCTGTGCGCGTTCTCATCCTCTCCGACATTCACGCCAACCTGGTGGCCCTGGAGGCCGTGTTGGCCGACGCCGCCCAACTAGGCTGGGACAAGGTGTGGTGTTTAGGCGATGTGGTGGGCTACGGCCCCGAACCTACGGCTTGTGTAGAGCGCATACATGCCCTGGCGCCTGATGTCTGGGTGGCAGGCAACCACGACTGGGCGACCATCGGCCGCTTGGACATAGAGGACTTCAACCCTGAAGCCCGTCGGGCCGTCTTATGGACGCGAGAGCACCTCTCACCGGAGGCGCGAGCCTACCTGGAGGCCCTGCCCGACGAGCCCGTCGTGCGGGGCGACTTCACCATCACCCACGGCAGCCCCCGCTATCCGATCTGGGAGTACATCCTTGATCCCTTCACCGCGCTGGCCAACTTCTCCTACTTTGAAACCCCCTACTGCCTCGTAGGGCACAGCCACCTGCCGCGCCTCTTCCGTTGGCAGGCTCCCGCAGAGGGGGAAGGCGAAGGAACCTGCGTGGAACTCGCGCCGGTGTACGATAAACGCATCTCGTTGGCCGGCGACCACCGCTTCATCATCAACCCCGGCAGCGTCGGCCAGCCGCGCGACAGCGACCCGCGCGCCTGCTACGCCTTGCTGGATACGGAGGAGGTGACCTGGCGCTTCCGTCGCGTCCGTTACTCCGTTGAGATGACCCAAGCGCGCATGCGCGCGGCCGACCTGCCGGAGCGCCTCATCAACCGCCTTTCTTTCGGCTGGTGACGCGCGGAACAACGCCCCACCTCTCAGCGTCTTTCATGGTGAAAAGCAGGAGAAGAAAGGACGAACACCTATGCGGAACAAGATCGTGCTCGCGGCTTTGCTCGTGGCGGGTTTGCTGATCGCGGCCTGCGCCAGCCCTGCCCCGGAAGCGCCCCCGGAAGCGCCCGTTGAATCGTTGGCGGTGGGAAGGATGCCCTCGGCGGAGCCGGCCAAGGCGAGCGGGGCCGGCCAAGACCTGGCCTCATCCCCGGCGGGCGACCAGATGATCATCCGCCGCGCGAACCTGGAATTGATCGTGAAGGATACCGAGAAGGCGATGGCCGAGAACAGCCGCATCGTCGCCGAGTTGCAGGGCTACGTGGCCGATTCCAACGTCTTTCGCGTGAATGAGCAGTTGCAGGCTACCCTCACCGTGCGGGTCCCTGCTAAGGATATGGACAAGGCGATGAGCCAGTTCAAGGCCCTGGCGGTGCGGGTGGAGCGGGAGACGACCGGCACGGAGAACGTGACAGAAGAATACACCGATCTGGAGGCCCGCCTGAAAAACCTGGAACTGACCGAGAAGGAGCTCCAAGAGCTCCTCAGCGAGGTGCGGCAGAAGACGGGCAAAGCAGAGGATGTGCTGGCCGTCTACAACCGCCTCACCGAGATCCGGGGCGAGATAGAGCGCATCAAGGGGCGAATGCGGTATCTGAGCAACCTGGTGGACCTCGCGACCATCACCGTAACCCTCATCCCTGATGTGCTGGCAAGGCCGGTGGTGAAGCCGGGCTGGCGGCCTCTGGAGACGCTGCGCAACGCGGTGGCCGCGCTGATCACCGTGCTTCAGGCCTTGGTAAACTTGCTCATCTACGTCCTCGTCTTCGCAACGCTTCTCATCCCGCTGGTCCTCGCGATTATCCTGATCCGTGTCTGGCAACGCCGACGCCAGCGCGCTCGGGCGCGCTAGCAGGCCAGGCCCTGCCTGACGCCGGACCGGGCGGCGGCAGGGCTGTGTGGTTCTGGAGACACTCCCAGGAAGGTAGGCGAGAGCCTGAGGGCCCATTTCCACTTCCAGGAGGCCCGAAATGCGCGCCAAGGCGTTCCTGTTCTCCGCTTGGCTAGGAGCGGCGTTGGCCCTGACCGGCTGTTGTGGATGGGTGAGCCGCCCGCCGACCCCTTCTGCTTCCCTGGCGACCCAGATCGCCGCGGAGGTTTACGCGACGGTGACGGCGCAAGCCCGCGCTGTCACCGTTGTTTCATCTTCGCCAACACCGACGCCCATCCCCCTAGCAAGCCCGATCCCGACGCTCGCTGCCTCGCCAACCCCTATGCCGCCGACGGCTACCACGCAGCCCACCGACACGCCGGCGCCGCCAACCCCACGGCCCACCGCGCCCAAGCCTCGCCCCACGGCCACCGTCCCGCCTTCCCCCAACGTGCCAAAAGGCCTTCCCGGCCAAGGCGAGACGAAACCGATGGGCGAATGGCAGCGGCTCGCCGCGCTCCTCCCCGCCGCCGACGAGGCTTCGGAGCCGAATTGGCTGCAAGAGGGCACCCGAGTTACCTACCGCTTCCTGAGCAGCACGGCAGACGCCGACAACCCTAGCGACATCAAAGCCACCGGCGCCGGCTTTGCCCGCTATGACGTGGTGGCCATGGAGGGCGACGCCGTCGTCACGACGCTCTATATCCTTATAGACACGGTGGACGGAAAGGCGGTCGTGCCAAGCGCAGCGCTCTCCTCTGTAGGCCGGCGCGGCATCGGCGACTTTTGGGTCTCGCCAGAAGCCTTGGAGCGCGCCGAGGAGATCACCAAAGGGAAGGACAACGTGAAGATCACACGCGGCCCCCTCAAGATCGGCGACAAAACCTACCAGGCGGTGCGCGTGGAAACGAAAACCGACGACGGCCTTGGGGTGTACACCTTTGACACCGCTTCAGGCCTCCTCCTCTTCCACCGCAGCGACGTGAAGGCAAGCGGCCACCAGACGCTCGTCTCCATGACCCTGGCGGACGCCCGACAGATAGCCGTGCCCTGGCAGGCGAAAGGCGCGCCGTCTTGGGTGAAAGAGGGCGTCTCGTTGGCCTACGAGGGGACGCAGACCTTCTGGCTTCCGGATGGCTCGGCAGCCGGCACCTTTGCCCTCACGATCTCGGCGGTGGTCCGGGATAGCGGCGAGCGCTGGAGCGAGCAAGAGGTTACCTACCGCATGCAAGGGCAGGGGCCAAGCACCGTCCGCCAGGCGAGCGGTGTGGCCCAAACTTTCAACGGCTGTTGGCTGCCGGCGGAAGCGTTGAAGGCCTTGCGCAACGGCCAAGTGCTGGATCAGGATGCGGTGACCGGCACGAAACTGACGGTGCGGCGCGCGCGTGACGGGACGGTGACGCTGATAGAGACGGGCCCGGCCTACCAAACGGCGCTCTCTTACGATCCCCTCACCGGCGCCTTGGTGGCCGTGGAGCAAGAGGTGCGAAACGGCAACCTCCGCATCACCGCCACCGTCCGCTTGACGGAGCAGCCGTGAGGCGGCAACCCGTTTGACAAGCCGCTGCTTTTGCTGTACCCTTACCGCCGCGAGGATCGTATGGAAGAACTCTCCGCGGCCCGGATCGCTGCCGGCTTGCCTGCCGGCGCGCTGTTGGGTTGCCGCATCCATTACCATGCCGCCATCGGCTCCACCAACGACGAGGCGCGTCGCCTGGCCGCCGCGGGCGCGCCGGAAGGGACTTTGGTCGTCGCCGATGTCCAGACGGCAGGACGGGGCCGCCTGGGCCGCCGCTGGTTCGCTCCGGCGGGCACTTCCCTCCTCTTCTCCCTCGTGTTTCGTCCTCCTTTAGCGCCCGCCCAAGCCCTCCGTCTGACGATGTGCGCGGGCCTGGCCGTGGCCGAGGCCGTGCACGACCAGGTCGGCCTAGAGGTGGGCCTGAAATGGCCTAACGATGTCGTATGGGAGGGGCGCAAGTTGGGCGGCATCCTGACCGAGTTAGAAACCGAGGGCGAACGGTTGGCATACGCGGTGGTGGGGGTCGGGCTGAACGTCAACCTGGATGTGGCTGCCTTGCCGCCCTTGTTGATGCCCGCCGCCAGCCTCTCGTCGGCGGTGGGACGCCCTGTGGAGCGCCTGACGCTCCTCCTGGCGATCCTGACCCGTTGGGAGGCCCACTACCGCCGCCTGCGCCAGGGATGCTCGCCCTACCAGGCCTGGGCCGCGCGCCTGGTGACGACGGGCCAGCACGTGCGGGTCCATGCGGACAAGGAGGTGAAAGAAGGGCTCGCGATCGGCGTGGACGCAGAGGGCGCGCTCCTGCTGCGTCGGGATGACGGCCAAGTGGAGCGCATTTGGGGAGGGGATGTGACGTTGCGCGCTCGTGAACTTGGGGTTGGAGGAACTGGTATCCATGGCGACGGAGTTCCATTGGCATGAAGACGAGACGGATAAGAAAGATCGCCCTACGGGAAGGTTTGCCCCTGTCGTTCCACCGCTAGAATCTCCTCGGCGCAGGTGGCCTCGCTGGGTCGGCCTGGCGCTCCTCTTTCTCGCCTCCATCGCCATCGGGGTTGGCGGCGCCGTCTGGTTTCTCTCGCAGCGCGGCCTGAGCGCCGCGCGGGCAGACCTGGAAGCCGTCCTGCGCACGGAAGCGCAAGCCCTGGCGCGCGGCGACCAGGAGTTGTACCGCTCGCTGCAGGACGCGGAGTCGGCCCAACAGTTGACGGAGTTCTTTGAGCGCGTCCAAGGGGACATGTTCCTGCGCGCGGCCGACCAGGTGGATGCAGAACAGCCCTTGCGCATCGCCCATTTGGAACTGCTGGAGGATCGCGCCTGGGCCGAGGTCGCCTTCACGCGCAACGGCGTGCCCTATCGGCGCATGCAGTTCTATCGCCTGTCGGAGGGCCGCTGGCGGCGCACCCTCCCCGACCCCCGTTTCTGGGGCGAGGTACGCAACCGCAAGACAACCCACTTCCTCTTCATCTACCACGAACGAGAAGAGGGGATCATCAATGCCCTCGCACCCTGGGCGGAGGAAACGTACCGCCGGATCCTGTCCGATTTCCAGGCGCCGGCCTGGAACGGCGCCATCATCATAGAGTTTCGCACCGAGGAGGCCGGCCGGGCCATAGACCTGGTCAACTTCCGCTTCGCCCTCCCTTCGCCTTTCCTCCTCGGTTATCGCGCCGATGGCCGGCTTGATGGCCTCCTGCGTTCCTCCATTGCTTACGACCTGGCGCTGGTGGGCGCGGTGAGCCGGACGGGCCTTTTCTCCCGTCAGGCGCGCTACCGCAACAACTGGCTGATGCTGAACGCGGTGGTGCAACGCGAGGTGGAGCGGCTGGTGCCCGACGGCATGGCCGATGCGGAGGCCAAGGCGGAGCAACTCCGACAGGCGGTGCGCCACGGAGAGATCCTCCCCCTGCGGGCCTTTTGGCCTCCTTTTGACCTTCGCTCCGCGCGCGATTTTAACTTGGCGCTGATCCAGGCGCAAAGCCTGCTGGACTACGCCGAGGAAGTGGCAGGTGACGCCGCGGTGCCGGCCCTTCTCCTGGCCCTGGGCCAGCAGAAGCCCTGGGATGATGCCCTCCTGTACGCGTTCAACGTGGAGGCCGCTCGCTTTGAGGCCGGCTG
>DAOTYP010000159.1:0-1820 GCA_034434975.1 Anaerolineae bacterium
GGGCTGGCGCGGGTGAAGATCCGGGTGAGCGGGCCCGACGTGAACGGCCCCCGCAACGAGGAATTCGCCATCCCCGGCAATTCGCCCAGCACCTACGCCGACGGGATCACGCCCTACGAGGGACAGGGAACGCTGACCCACGTGCAGATCCCCTCGTCATATACTGGCGAGACGCCGGTGTGCATGGTGGTCGCGCTCAAGGATTGGGCCGAGCGGCGCCACAAGCCGATCAAGGACTTCGGCGCGGCGGCGGAGGCGAGAGGATGGCTCCTGGTCTCGCCGGAGATGCACGGCGATTACCCCTCCAACGTGATCGGCATCCGCACCGCCGGCGGTTTCTACACGACCACCGACCCGACCATTGACCCCTACCTAGACCCCGGCCACCACCCCTTCGGCTCGCGGTGGGCCCAGCAGGATGTGATAGACGCTGTAAACTACATGCTGGCGAACTTCAACGTAGATCGGCAATGCATCTACCTGTACGGCGCAGGGCTCGGCGCGCAGACGGCAATGCTGACGGCGGCCAAGTGGCCTCACTATTTCGCTGCGGTCATTGAAGAGGGCGGCCCCTTCAACCTGGTCAACTGGGACTACGACATGCGGCCTGGGAACCTGACGCCCAATCCCACCCTGCAATCGCAACTGTTCGGCGAGTTGAACGGCTGGCATGCCCTGAAATTCTGCGATTTCCTCTACCGCAGCCCGGAGGAATTTGCCCAGAACCTCTCGCAGTTGCCGCTGCGGGTCGTGCACGCGACGAACGACACGGCAACCCACCCGTACAACGCGGACGAGATCTACCTGAACGTCCGAGCCTGGAACGCGAACGCCATCGTGGAGCAGGTTTGGGTGCCGGGCAACCACAACGCCCGCCTTCCCGATTTCGCCAACAACCACTTCAACTGGTTTGCCCAATTCCGTAAGCCAGAGCGCACGACCACCCTGCGCGGGCGGCGCGAGTCCAGCGGCCCCATGTATTGGCTCAACATCTATCAGTTCGGCAGCCAGCGCCATTGGACCGACATCCACCAGGCAGGCTACGATCCCCTCACCGGCGTCATCACCACGACGGTCCAGGAGGGGATCCTGACCATGCAGGACGGCCTCTACCAGAAATGCCCGCCCCCCGTAGGCGATAGCGTAGCCTTGGGCTACAACCTTGCCCAAATGGGCCTTCCCACCGATCGCAACTACGTGGTAGAGGACTTCAACCAAGACCTAGGCGAGTTCCGGACCTATTGGGCCACGCCTGTCAATGGCCTGCTGACGGTCACGGTGCAAACGCGGGGCTACCACGTCGCGCGCGCGTTCACCATCTACCCCGGCGACGCGCTTCCCACCGTCATCACCAAGGAACTGAAAATCGGCACCGCCACGGTCGCCGACACGTACATTAACATCTACTACCCCAATACCAACTACGGCGGTAGCAGCAGCCTTTACGTCCATAACAACCGCACCGAAGGTTGCCCGGGCGGCCCTTGCCCAGGCCCCATCCAGAGCGCCCTTCTCCGTTTTGACCTCTCCTCCATCCCGGCCAACGCTTACATCCGCGCCGCCTCCCTCAGCCTCTATGAGAGGGACGTCTACGAATCTCTGGGCAAACTACAAATAGATGTGCACCGCCTGGCCCGCCCCTTTGAAGAGTACGGAGCCACTTGGCAAAGGGCCACGGCGACGCAAAACTGGGGGCTACCGGGCGCGATGGACAGCGTGCGGGACTTCGTAACGCCTTACCTGGACCGGCGCATCATCTCTCGCGGCGACCTCCCGTGGGACGCGAACTCCCGTCAAGTCCCCTACTTCGGCTTTGACGT
>DAOTYP010000160.1:0-10265 GCA_034434975.1 Anaerolineae bacterium
GTGGCCGGCCGCCGGGCCAGAATGCGCGCCCGCGCTTGCTCGGCGTACAAGGCTGTGATCTCGGCCTCGCATTCCTCACCCTCGCCGTCCAGCAGGACGATGCGCGCGCCCGGACGAAGCCGCAGGACGCGCAGAAGTTGGTGGGCCAACGGGCCGGGGAGCACGGCCTCGTCGCCAGCAAGGAGGGACGGCTTCACGAAAAAGCGGTGCACCGGCTACGCCTCCCCGATCCGGCACCTAGGGGCGGGCGGCAAGTAGGGCGACCCATTCGCCTTCGTCCCGGCGTTGTACGCTGGTGAATTCGCGTTCGGCCAGCGCGGCGCGCACGTCGTCGGCCTTGGACGCGATGATGCCGCTGAGGATCAGGCTGCCGCCAGGGCAGACGAGATCCGCCAACCCTTCGCTCAAGAGCCGCACGATGACCTCGGCTAAGATGTTGACCAGGACAAGGTCAAACCGGTCGGTGCGCTCCGGTAGTGAGCCCTCTTCCACGCGCACGATGGAGGACACGGCGTTGCGGGCTACGTTTTCCTTCGCCACCTCCACCGCGACCGGGTCAATGTCGCGCGCGAGAACGAAGGCGGCGCCTAGCTTGGCCGCGGCGATGGCCAGGATGCCGGAGCCTGTGCCCAGGTCTAAGACCGTGTCTCCGGGGCGCAGATGCATTTCCAGGAACGTCAAACATAAGCGGGTGCTGGGGTGCAACCCCGTGC
The DNA here is from genome assembly GCA_034434975.1 of Anaerolineae bacterium. Lineage (GTDB taxonomy): Bacteria > Chloroflexota > Anaerolineae > JADYZS01 > JADYZS01 > JADYZS01. Next base: position 714 of record DAOTYP010000160.1, read on the forward strand.
CGAAGGCCATGCCAGGGTCCAGCACGATGAGGAGGTCGCCTGCCTCCAAGGTGGGCGGTTCCCAGGAAGGGGCGACGACCAGGCGTTCTCCGACGCGGAAGGGGTGATAGTGGGCCTTCCAGGCGTTGGCCCAATCCTCCTCGGCCAACGTGCGCACCCGGGGCTCGGAGAACGCGTGCAACTGGCGCAGATGCCAGAGGGCCTCTTCAATCCGGCGACGACGCTCGTGCTCGGTGCCGTCGCAAGCCAGGTAGGTGCTGACGGTGATGATGGGGGCGCGGAGGACGCCATCCTCGCCGAAGCCGCTGACGGTTACCGCCGCGCCCCCGTGCCCGCTTTCGCCGCCGTTGAAGCGGTTGAAAACCTCGCTCACCGCGTCCACTGCCTCGGCGTCAGCCTCTACGCTGATCTCCAGCCAGTTCACCTTTTATCCGGCTGCCTCCTACACGCCCAAGGCGTCTTTAACCTTGCCGAAAAAACCTTTATCGGCCTGAGGGATGGTCTCTTTGCGCAAGGTCTTGCCCAGTTCGCGCAGCAATTGCTTCTGTTTCTCATCCAGGTTGGTGGGGATGACCACGCGCACGGTAACGATCTGATCCCCCCTTCCCGCGCGGTGCAGGCGCGGCACGCCTTTGCCCTTCAGCCGGAAGGATTTGCCGTGCTGCGTCCCCGGCGGGATGACGAGTTTTTGGGGGCCGTCCAAGGTAGGGACTTCTACCTCGTCGCCCAACGCTGCCTGCACGATGTTGATGGGAAGTTCCAGCAGGATGTCGCTATCCTCGCGCTGGAAATAGGGATGAGGTTGCACATGCAGCACGACGTACAGGTTGCCGGGGGGGCCGCCGTACATCCCGGCTTCGCCTTGTCCTTCCAGTCGGACGCGGGTTTCGTCATCCACTCCCGCCGGAATGGAGACCGAGATCTTGCGGGTCACCTGCACCCGTTTTTGTCCGTGGCACTCGCTGCAAGGCGAGGTTACAACCTCGCCCTCGCCGCCGCAGCGGGGGCAGGTGGTCACGTTGACGAAGGAGCCTAAGATAGATTGTTGCACCCGCCGCACTTCACCTGTGCCGTTGCATTGGGGGCAGCGGATCGGCGAGGTACCTGGCTCCGCGCCGCTGCCAGCGCAGCGAGGGCAGGTCTCCAAGCGAGGTATCTCCAGTTCCTTCTCGGTGCCGAAGGCGGCCTCTTCAAAGGTGATGGTCAGGTCTAGGCGCAGGTCGGCGCCGCGCCGCGGCCCGCGCTGCGCCGCGCGGGCGCGCATCCCGAAGCCCGCGAAGAGGTCCTCAAAGATGTCGCCGAAGCCGCCGAAGCCACCCATGTCGCCGAAGCCACCCACCTGCGGCCCGGCGTGGCCGTAACGATCATAAGCGGCGCGCTTTTGGTCGTCGCTCAAGACCTCGTAGGCTTCGTTGATCTCCTTGAAGCGCGCCTCGGCGTCGGGGCTCTTGTTCACGTCCGGGTGATACTGGCGCGCGAGGCGCCGGTAGGCCTTCCGAATCTCGTCCGCGCTGGCGTTGCGGCTGACCCCCAACACCTCGTAGTAATCTCGTTTAGTCGCGCTCATACGCCCTTCACTTTCGGTCCCTTCAGGTTCTGCGAGCGTTTCCTTTACATAATTCTACACCAAAAGCCGCGTTGCGCTATAGGAACGATTCCTCATCTCATTCCCAACTGATGATCCAAACGCAAAGCCCTGCCAGCAAGATGGTCGCGAGGATGAGGGCGACCCATTGGCCGGGCAAAAAGCCGACGTTCCTGGCCGACAAGATCACGATGATCACCATGCCGATCGCCAGCACGATCCATGAGGCCAGGTTCGGATGGTCGTTGTAGAAACGGCGCAGGAAATTCATGTTCGCTTCATCCTTATCCTTCAGCGGTTTTTACGCCTGGGATAGCGCCTTGATGATCCTCTGCCAGGCGATCTCCACTTGCCTTCGCGTTTCCTCCGGCGGGCCGGAGTTGTCTATCACGACATCCGCGCGAGCGACCTTCTCGGCTTCCGGCATCTGGTTGGCCAGGCGGCGGCGTGCCTCTACCTCGCTCATCCCCCGCTGGGTCGCCAACCGCGCCAGGGCGATCTCCGGTCGGGCGACGATCACCCAGACTTCATCGCACAGGCGCGCGGCCATCCCCGATTCCAACAGTTTGACGGCTTCCACCGCGATGATCGGCTCCGTCGCCGTGGCCGCGATCTCCTCCACGCGGGCGATGACGAGCGGATGTAAAATGCTCTCCAGCCGCGCGAGTGCTTGTGGGTCGGCGAAGACGATGGCCGCCAGTTTAGCCCGGTCTATGCGCCCGTCAGGGGCCAGGATGCCGGCGCCGAAGGCCGACACCACCGCGTCGTAGGCCGGGCCGCCGGGCAGCATGATCTCATGCGCCAGCCTGTCGGCGTCAACGGTCCGCGCTCCCAGGTCGGCGAGATGGGCCAGGACGGTGCTCTTGCCGGTGCCGATGTTGCCGGTCAACCCGATCACGTAGGCCATCAGACCGGTTGCCTTAGGCCAGCGCGGTCCACTGTTCCATGCGGTGATGCAACTCTGCTTGCAGCCGTTGGTACTCGCGGCCGAGCATCCGCACCCGCTCCAGTTCCACCGCAGCGCTGGCTGCGGCCAAGTCTCGTTCTAACTCTGCCAGCCGCTCCTCCAGGGCGGCGATTGCGCTTTCCAGTTGGGCTACCTGCCAGGCTCGTTGCTCCTGGGCCTTGCGTTCGCGCCGCTCTTGCCGCGCTCGCTCGCGGGCTTCGTCGGCTTGGCGTGCAGCGAGGCGCTTCGGCGCTTCCTTCTGCGCCTCGCGCTCCAAGGCGCGTTGGCTCAAGTAGAAGTCGTAATCTCCCTGATAGCAGCGCAGGGTGCCATCCGCCAACGTCCAGATTTGGGTCGCGAGGGCGCTCACCAGGTAACGGTCGTGCGAGACCAGGAGGATGGTGCCGGGGAAGTCGGCCAGCACCGCCTGCAAGACCTCCTGCGACGCGAGGTCCAGATGGTTGGTCGGCTCGTCCAAGAGCAAGAAGTTCGCTCCCTGGAGCGTCAGCCGAGCCAGGATGACGCGACTGCGCTCACCGCCGCTCAATACGCCGATGGTCTTGAAAACGTCATCGCCGCTGAAGAGGTAGCGGCCCAGGAACGCGCGCGCCTGCGCTACCGGCAGGTTGGCGACCTCCAAGATGCTTTCCAGCACCGTTTGCTCGGCCCGCAAACCTGCCTGGGCTTGCGCCATGTAGCCGATCTTGAGGCTCGCGCCCAGGCGCACTTGCCCTGCCAGCGGCGGCACCTCGCCCAGGATGGTCTTGAGAAAAGTGGTTTTGCCCGTGCCGTTGGGGCCGATCAGCGCGGCCCGCTCGCCGCGCAGGAGTTCCAGATCGGGACAGCGGAACAGCGCATGGCCCTGATCGTAGCCCACAACCAGGTCTTGCGTCCGCAACACGATGTCGCCGCTGCGCAGGTCGGTCGTCAGGTTCAGGTGAATGGTGCGCCGTTCTCGCGGCCGCGTCAGCAGTTCGGTCTCTTTGAGTCGTTCCAGCCGGCGCAGGCGTCCTTTCGCCTCCCTGGATCGTTGCCCTGCCATGTTGCGGCGGATGAACTCCTCGGTTCGGGCAATCTCTTCCTGCTGTTCTTCCCACTCTTCCAGCCGCCGGGCGAGGCGCTCCTGGCGCTGTCGTGTGTAGGACGTGTAGTTCCCGCGATAGGTTTCCAGTTTCCCTTCGGCCAGGTCCCAAATGCGGGTCGCGACTTTGTCCAGGAAGTAGCGGTCGTGGGCTACAACGACGATGCTGCCCTTCCAGTTCAGTAAAGTCTCCTCCAGCCATTCCGTGGCCGCGAGGTCTAGATGGTTGGTCGGCTCATCCAGGAGGAGGAGGTCGGGCTCTTCCAGGAGGAGCCTGGCCAGGAGCGCGCGCGTCCGCTGCCCGCCGCTCAGGTGGGATAACGGTTTATTGTACTCGTGCGCCTGAAAGCCGAGGCCGCCGAGCGCCTGGGCGATGCGCGCCTCGTAAGTGTAGCCGCCCGCGCGCTCAAAGGCGTGCTGAAGTTCGCCGTAGCGCGCGAGGAGGCCCGGGTCGGCGCCCGGCTGCGACAGTTGCCGCGCGAGCGCGTCCAGTTCGGCTTGACGCTGGCGCAGGTCGGCGAAGACGGCCAGCATGGCGCCGTACAACGTTTCATCTCCGGCAGGGGGAGGGTCCTGTGGCAGGTAGCCGATGCGTAGGCCCCGCCGACGAAGGACGGTCCCGGTGCTGGGCTCCTCCAGCCCTGCAAGAATCCTTAAGAGGGTGGTCTTACCTTGGCCGTTAGGGCCCACCAACCCGATGCGGTCACCGTGAGCGATGCGCACGGAAACGCCGGAGAAGACGTCCTGGGCTCCGTAGGCTTTGGCAAGGTTCTCGGTCGTGAGAATGGACATGACCTGTTCGCACGCTCCGCCGCGGTTGCAATTATACCATAGCCAGCGCAGACGACCAACCGTTCGCGCCGGTTCGCTTTTTTCGGCATCGTGTTCAGCGGCTGCGCGTGACGCCGAGGCGGGCGCAGTAGGGGCGAAGAGGGCAGACGCTACAGCGAGGCGAGGTGGGGTGGCAGAGGTGCTGTCCCCAGGCGACCAAGTGGTTGTTGATCTCCGTCCAATATTGAGGCGGCAACTTGGCCCGCAGGGCCATTTCCGTCTCTTTAGGGGTCTTGGTCTTGACATAACCCCAACGGTTCACGATCCGATGGACGTGGGTATCTACGCAGATGCCTGGCTTGCCGTAGCCGAGGGTCAAGACGAGGTTGGCCGTCTTGCGGCCGACGCCGGTCAGGGTCAGGAGCGCTTCTATGGTATCGGGCACGCGACCATCGTAGCGCTCCAACAGTTCCCGACACACCGAGAGGATGGTGTGCGCTTTCGTGCGGTAGAAGCCGACCGGATAGATGGCCTCTGCGATCTGGTCGGGCGTCAGTTGCGAAATCTGCTCCGGCGTATCGGCCAAGGCGAAGAGGCGCGCGGCGGCTGCGGCGGTGGTGGCATCCTTGGTGCGCAGGCTGAGGATCGTGGCGATGAGGATGCGAAAAGGATCGCGATTTTTCTCTGCCAGTTCCCCCACATAAGGGGTCGCCCAACGAGGGGTGTAGGCGCGCAGGATGCTCATCACCTCGTGGATGTCTTCATCCCTCATGGCAGGCCTCCGGTGCTCTTGGAAACGACAGCCTGGAACCTCGCGGTCCAGGCTGTCGGCTCATCGCGGCGGCGGGTCGGTCGCGGCTACTTAGGCATGGCCGCCAGGGCGTTGTAGGCCGGCAGAGGCCCCCATCCGCCGTCTACGATGCCCCATTGCGCCTGCTCGCTCCCCGGCGCGACCACCTTGAAGTTGAGGTTCCAAAGGAAGGCTACGCCGACCCAGCCCCAGTTCTTCATCATTTGGTAGGAGCGCACCGTCCACTGGGCCTGCTCTTCCAGGCTGTTGTCGGCGGCGTAGCCGTAGCCGGGGGCTGGCGTGGGGCTGGAGGCCCAGCCGAACTCCGTTGGCCAGATGCGCTTGGCGCCGTCGCCGTAGACGACCATGATGTTGCGATAGCCTTCCATGGTGCTGCGGAAGGACCAGGAGTGGTGAGGCGTGTCGCATGCGCCGCGGAACGATGCGTTCTTTTGGGTGATGAATGCGCAGCCTTGCTGGAAGGTGATGTCGGGCGGCAGGTTGTAGCCGCTGGGGTGCGCGCCGATCGCGTCGGCGTAGTTTTTGAGGCCGGCGCGGTACATCTGCTCCAGGTAGGTGAAGTCATCTATGGCTTTGCCGGGGTTGTCACCCGCGGGCGTGAGCGCGCCGCTGACGACGATGCATTCCGGGCAGACGCTCTTGATGGCCCGATACGCGGCGGCCAAGAGTTGCACGTAGCGTCCGGCATCCAGCGGCTCGTTGCCCCATTCGTAGTGCAGGTTTTGCTCGTTCCAGATCTCATAAGCCTGCACCTTGCCGCGGTAGCGGGCGGCCATCGCGGCCAGGAAATCGGCGAAGTCTTGCGGGTTCGCCGGGGGGCCTTCCACGCTGAAGTCGGTGTTAGGCGGCCGCGCCCAGCGCGGCGCCTTCACAACGCTGTAGAGGACCTTGATGCCGTTGGCCGCGGCGACGTTAGCGATCTCATCCAGCGATCCCCAATCGTATTGCCCTTTGCTCGGCTCGTGCCGCTTCCATTCCACCTGCTGTTTGACCCAGCCGAAGCCCAGGCCGCGAATCATCTCCATGACCTTGGGGGCCTGGCCGTTGTCCACCATGTGGGCTTGGATGCCGTAGCCGAAGAAGCCGGGCGCGGTCGGATAAACCTGGCTGGTCTGCGGCTTGGGGGTAGGACGCCGCGTGGGCGTCTCGGTAGGCGGCAGCGGCGTGAAGGTGGGCGTGGGGGAAGGCGTAGGTGTATGGGTAGGGGTAGGGGTAGGCGTAGGCGAGGGCGTCGCCGTGGGCGTGGGCGAGGCGACCAACAGCGACACGACCTGAGGTGTACCGATGGGCTTGCCCCTATCCAACAAAGCAACCTCCGCCCGGTACTCGCCTGGCTCTTGCGGCACCTGCCAGGAGTATTGGATGTCGTTTAGGGGCCGCTGCTGCTCAGAAAGGGGAGAGCCGCCGGCTCCCAACGTCTTCCAGGCCAGGGTAAATTGACTATCTATCGGCGGGACGGTGCCCGACTGCTGGAATTGGCGCACCGCGGCCCAGACCTCCGGGTCCGTCCCCTGATCTCGCGCGAGCAGGTTCCCTACCGTGACGCCTCCCAGATGATAACGGGAGGCCAGCCCCAGTTTGCGGGAGAGGCTGGCAGCATTCTCCAGCCACACGGTGCGCACCTGTCCGGCGTTATCTAAATATTGATAGCGGATCATGCCGGAGGCGGGGTCTACCTCGGGCACGGTTGCGTGACGCTCCGGCAGCAACGTCAGGCTGACGGTTTCCCCCGGAGCCACCACGCCCTTCTCGGCCCGCAGCGGCCCGACCAGCGGCGCAAGGGCCTCACTGTAGGATTTAAGGAGGAGGTAAGAGCCTGCTGCCTCCACGCTGCGCGCGGGCAGCACCAGCCGAATCTTGTAGCGGTTCACCTGGCCGACGGCCCACCGCAAGAACTGCTCCATCTGGCCGCCTTCGCCGTAGGCGCGCGGGTCCACCAGCGCAGGGACCTCCACCTCATCTGCCGCCTGGCCGATGGCCTGCCAGTCGTAGCCTCCCGTTAACCACCGGTCCTCGGCGATCTGGCGCGCCTCTTCCACCCTTACCGAAAGGAACTTGCCTTGGGCATGCAACGCCTCGGCCAAGCGTGTGACGAAGGCGCTGAATTCGGCCCGTAATTGAGGGTCCACCCCCCGATAATCAACGGAGATGCCGGGGTACAGGTTCGCCACTGCCATCTCGGTCAGCGCGGCGATGTGACGATCCTGCCATTCTCTATTGACCAGGAGGTTTTGGACCAGGTCGGTGCGCACCATGCCGTCATCGTCCCAATTGCGCACCCAAGGGATCACCGCGTAAGCGCCCCCCGGTTCCGCTTTGGGCAGAGCCGATGGGTTCCCTTCCAGCCTCCCCTCACCGCCGAGGTAGAGGCCAGCGGCACGTACCTCGGCCAAGGTCTCCTTCCCCTCTCTGGGCAGACTGGCGCCCGCTGCCATGCTCGCGGCTACGGAGGGGGCGCGTGGGGCGGTCTGCATGACGATGAAGTTGTCGGGCACGTAGGCCAGACGGGCCTCCATGAGGTCGTCCTCTTGGATGATTTGCGAGGGAAGCCAACGCCAGCTGGAGCCGTCCCAGGTGTAAAGATCTAGCGTCTCGTATGGCTCCGCATCGTTCGGGATGGGAACGGTCAGCGTGACGGCGCTGGGCTTGTTGCGTCCTCGCAGGCTTAGGGTGTAGAGGGGGCTGCGGGGGATCAGGAAATTGGGGATCTCTCGGGCGGCGACGACCAGCGCCTTGCCCGCGCTTCCCTCTAAGAAGATGGTGCGGGGGATGGCAGTCAGTTTGGCCTTGAATGCGCCGACCATGCCTGCGGCGGGGAAGGTAACCTGTGTGCCGTCAGGGTCCAGCACCGCGCCACCGTCCTGAGGGATGGTCTGGTGGTCGCGAGCCAGGATGCGCTCACGCAGGGAGATGGGCGGCAACATCAGCGCGGCCGCCGCCAGGATCAGGATGATCAGCGTGAAGAACCGGTTGCCCGCCTTCGTCGTCAAGAGGCGTTCTAAGTTTCTCAGTGTAGGGGAGCCGGCGGTCTCCATAGAGAACTCAGCCCTCCGTTCTTGCTAGGTTGGGTTGGGACGCGCCGGCCGGGGAGGCCCGACGTCGTCCGCAGGCCGGGGGTGGCAGGAGGAACGCGCGCGTCGGCGGGGCGTGGCAGAGCCCGCCCCTGGTCGCGGGGGAACCTATAGGGGAGAAACATCACAGACGAGCGCATCCGGGAGCCTCGGCAGAGGAGGTAGGCCTCCGGTCACAGGGTTTGGTCACCGGAGTCGCCATCAGCATCCCTGGGACTCGCCGCATGGGAGCCGAGATGTTGGCTGCGGCATGGGCTTATTCTAGCATAATCGGGGGAAAGGGGCAAACGCGCCGCAGGCATTCGGCTGCTCTGGGCTTGGGTTGATCTCAAGGTCAGACGTTGAAGCGGATGTGCACCACGTCGCCGTCTTGCACCACGTACTCGCGGCCCTCCAACCGCACCAGCCCACGTTCGCGCGCCGGCGTGAAGCCGCCCGCTTCCAATAGTCTATCCACCGGGATCACCTCTGCTCGGATGAACCCGCGCTGCATGTCGGTGTGGATGAGGCCTGCGGCGTCATAGACGCTGCGCCCGCGCACCATGGTCCAAGCCCGCGCGACCCTGCCGCCGGTGATGGTGAAGAAGGTGATCAGGCCCAGCAATTCGTAACTGGCGCGGATGACGCTGACCAGGCCGGATTCTTTCAGGCCGAGCGCGGCCCGATAGTCCGCTGCGTCCTCCGGCGGCCAGCCGCTCAGTTCCGCTTCACAGGCTGCGCAGCAGACCAGGGTGGCCGCGCCCTCGCCACGCGCCCGCTCGCGCACCGCCTGGGCCCAGGGGCCGCCGTCGGGCAAGTCATTCTCGCTCACGTTTACCACGTAGAGCCGCGGCTTCGCGCTGAGGAGGCTCAGCTCTTTCATGATTGTCTCCTCGCCGTCGGCCGCGAAGGTGCGCGCGGGCCTCCCCTGGTTCAAATGGTCGGCCAGGCGGCGCAGCAGGTCCAATTCAGAGGCGAAATCCTTGGGCCGCGCTTTCGCCGCCCCCGCCACCTTCTCAATGCGTCGCTCCACCGTCGCCAGGTCTGCCAGGAGGAGCTCGGTATCCACCGTGTCTATGTCGTCCAGGGGATTGAGGATGGGGGTGACGTGCGGCACGTTGGGGTCGGTGAAGGCGCGCACGACCATCAGGATCGCATCTACCGCGCGGATGTGGGCCAGGAATTGGTTGCCCAAGCCCTCGCCTTTGCTCGCCCCTTTCACCAGGCCGGCGATGTCCACGAACTCCACGGTCGCAGGGACGACCTTTTCCGGCTTGATCAACGCGGCCAGGCGATCCAGGCGTTCAT
>DAOTYP010000161.1:0-32582 GCA_034434975.1 Anaerolineae bacterium
CTTGCCTGTGAGGACATCCCATATGACGAGAAGAAGGAGCGCGACCAGTAAGCATAACGCCGTGCGGCGCGCGGCCCTCGGCTGCAGGGCACCGGAAAGGCCTGCAGCGAAACCGAGGGCAACAGGCACAAGGGCAGGGAACAGGTAGCGCCCTTGGTGTTGAACGAAGGTGAGGTTGTACCAGATATATAACGAGAGGCTGAACACGAACAAGAGGGCGAAGAGCGCGACAGAGGGCGCATGGTCACGGTTACGCAGGGCGCAGGGGAGCGCGAGGACAAGCCCGCATACAGCGATGAGGCTCAGCACGGCCAGGGCCAAGTAGATGCGTTCGTCCATGAGAACGCCCATCCAGCCGAATTGCCCCCAAAAACTCCGAAAGGTCGTAGCGAGGCCCGCGCGCAGGAGGGCAGGGAGCCCCATCTCCGCCAGCCACTCCGCCGTGCGCGGCTGATTCACCACGACGACATCATGCCAGCGTTTGCCCAGGAAATCGCCCAGGCCGTACAGGGCCATGTTGCGCAGCCACAAAGGCAGCCCTAGCGCCAGGGCAGGGATGAAAACCGCGGCTGCCTTCCCGACGAGATCTCGCCATGCTCCGCGACGCACGCGCCACCAACGCCAAAAGATGGCAATGGCCGTCAGCGGCAAAAGGACGTAGGCCGAGCCTTTGGTCAACAACCCCAACCCCAACAAGATGCCGAGGGCAACGAGTTCTTTCCCTTCTCGCGTCTTCCCATCGGGCTGGAGGTGCTTGACAAGGAGAAGGAGCATCGCTGCGATGAGGACCTCGGCGAGCGCGTCGTTGTTCACGCCGGCCATCATCGCCACGTGCTGCGGCAGGAAGGCGACAAAGGCCGTCGCGCCCAAGGCTAAATCGGGTCGTTTGGGAAAGGCCGCGCGCGCGACAGCATCGGTAAGAAGCAGAAGCAGCCCCCCCAGGGCTACGGAGAAGAGGCGAAGCGGCAACAATGCTCCCCCCGTCAGCCGGTACAGGGGCGCAGCCAATAGATAGTAGAAGGGCGGTTGATAAGATTCGTAACGGATCGGATCAATGGAAAGGTCGGGAGGGAACCGACGCGCCTTGATCGTCTCCAGGTAGGTCTGGTCGTAATCGCCAAGTCGCAATACGGGAAGGCGCCCGTGTTCGGCGACCTCACGGATGTAGTTGTAGTGCGCGGGCTCATCGGGCACCTGCCAGCGTGGCGTGTAAAGGGCGTACAGGAAAGCGATGACAAGATACGCAAGAACGATGAGCCCCAGGTAGATCCGACGATCACGAGGCATGTCGGTTGCCCTGTAGTCGCATCTCCCCCCCCTTGCTAGCCACCCGCCATGCGCCGCACCTCTTCCGCGATCACGCTCTCGTCCAATTTCTTGAACAAGGGTGCCGGTTGGCGCAAGGCTTGGCCGGGCGCCAGCTGACTCGGCTTCCAACCGTTCACACCGTCCGCCGGATCAAAACGGAGAACCAGGTGAGATCTATCCTTCTCTCGCACCTGCTCCACGCGGAAGTGGCCGAACAGGTTGCCCGAGTAGCCCAGATATTCATGGAGCCGCTGACAGGAGAACGGAAGGAACGGCGTCAGGAGCGTCTTCAGCGAGTCCACGACGCGCAGGCAGACGTAAATGGTGTGCGCGGCAGAGGCTGGGTCGGCCTTGATCTGCTGCCACGGCTCGCGCTCGTTGAGGTAACGGTTCGCTTCCTGCGCCAGGCTCATGACCTCGGTGATCGCGGCCTTGAAGCGACAACCGTTCAGGAGCTCGCCCACCGTGGTAAAGGCGGCATCCACCTTGGCCAGCAGGGCCTCATCCCCAACGTCCCAGGCCCCCGCCTCCGGCACGCGACCTCCAAAATGGCGATAGGCGAAGGTCAGCACGCGGTTGGCCAGGTTGCCCCAGGTCGCCACCAGTTCGTCATTGTTGCGGCGGACGAACTCCTCCCAGGTGAAGTTCAAATCCTTGGCCTCCGGCATGTTGGCCGTGAGGATGTAGCGTAGCGGATCGGGATCATAGCGGGTCAGGAAATCCAAAACCTCTATGACCCAGCGCCGGCTCTTGCTCAGTTGTCGGCCTTCCACGTTCAGATATTCGTTGGCGGGCACATCGTAGGGGAGGTTGAGGCCACCGTAGCCGTACAGCATCCCCGGCCAGATGACCGTGTGGAAGGGGATGTTGTCTTTGCCGATGAAGTAATAGTGTCGCGCGGATGGGTCTTGCCACCACTCCCGCCACGCCTCAGGCCGACCCACCAATTGGGCCCATTCCACGGTCGCAGCGAAATAGCCGATCACCGCGTCAAACCAGACGTAGATGCGCTTATCCTCAAAGCCCTGCACGGGCACCGGAATGCCCCATGCGATGTCTCGGGTGATGGGGCGACCCCGCAGTTCGCCGCTGGCCAGCATGTTCAGGGTGAAGTTGAGCACGTTAGGGCGCCAATGCTCTTTGTCTTGCTTCACCCATGCCAGCAGAGGCTGATTTAACTTGGCTAGGTCCAGGAAGAAGTGCTCGGTCTCGCGCACGATAGGCCTTGTGCCGTCAAAGCGGCAGCGTGGCTCTATCAGCTCTATAGCATCCAGAGTGCGACCGCAGTTATCGCATTGGTCGCCTCGCGCGTCGCGAAAGCCGCAATGGGGACACGTCCCTTCTACATAACGATCGGGTAAGAAGCGTTGTTCCTTCTCACAGTAAAGGGCCTTCATCGTGTCGCGGTAGAGGTAACCGTTGTGCAACAGCCTTAAGAAGAAGTCTTGCGTGATAGCCCAATGATTTTCCGTATCCGTCTCGGTGAAGAGGTCAAAACTGATGCCTAGTCGTTGCATCGTCTCTAGGAAACGGGGGTGAAAGCGGTCCACGATCGCGCGCGGCGAAACCCCTTCTTGATCGGCCCGCACGGTGATCGGCGTGCCATGCGTATCAGAGCCGGAGACCACGAGAACTTCTCTCCCTTGAAGGCGCTGAAAGCGCGCGAAGATGTCGGCCGGCAAATAGGCGCCGGCGATGTGGCCGATGTGCAGGTCGCCGTTGGCATAGGGCCAGGCCACGCACACGAGGATCTTCTCAGCCATACGATCTCCTTCTCCCTCATCGCAAATTGAGACCATTGTATCACATCCTATCAGGAAGGCAATGGCCCGATTCGCCGCGGCCTGAGCAGGTCAGGCTTTGATACACCTCTTCCAGCTGCGCCGCGGCCCGTTCCCACGAGAAGCGCGCCACCACGCGTTGCCGCAAGGCGCGGCCGCGCGCCAGAGCGCCTTCGCGATCGGCCAAGGCAGCCACTATAGAAGAAGCAAAGGCCGAGGCATCGCCCGGCGGGAAGTAGCAGCCCTCATCGCCCAGGTATTCTCGGTGCACGGGCAGGTCGCTGGCGACGACGGGCAGGGCGGAGGCCATGTAAGGGAGCAACTTCCCGCTCCCTTCCGTGTCCGAGCGCTTAGGGGCTACGGCGAGATCGCCCAGGGCCAGGTAAAGGGGAGCATCCTCGTAGGGGATCGCGCCGGTGAAGAGGACATCCCCGGTGATGCCCAGTTCCGTGGCCAAGCGCCGATAACGCGCTACGTAGGGAAAGCCCATGATGAGGAAGAAGGGCTTGGGAGAGCCCACCAGCAGAGCAACGGCTTGCAATAAGGTATCTATCCCCTGATACGGCGCGAGGAGGCCGAGATAAACGACCACAGGCCGACCGGGAGGAAGGCCCAAAGAGAGGCGCAAGCGGGCTATGGCGGCTGAATCCTGCTGCGCTGCTGGCCGAAACGCGCTGGCATCCACGCTGTCCAAAAGAGGACGAACGCGCGCCGCAGGCACGCCAAACCGGCTGGTCAGCAACGCCGCGGCATGGCTTGAACTGGCCAGGATGGCTGCAGGGCGCACGTCAATCCAACGTTCCAAGCGGCGCCACAGCGGCAGGAAAGGCGAACGAGGTGAGATGAAACGGTGATCCAGCATCTCACCGGTCAGGCTTCCCTGAAAATCAAACACCAAGGGGATGCGACGTAGGCGGGCGAGGACTGCGCCGATCAGGGCCCCCTCATGGAGGTAAGCGTGGATGATGTCGGGGCGGAAACGCCGGGCGGCTTCCCAGGCGACCGGGGCCAAGATCGCGTCCAGGGCGATCTTGCTCCAGGCAGAACCGATGGGCATCTCGCGGCCACGTGGCCACCCAGGCGGGCGCACGATCGTCAAGCCCGGCACGTCTCGCCCTCCGGGATAGGTAACGATCAGGACCTCATGGCCGCGGGCGGCCACGGCGCGCGCATGGCCGCGTATGCGAACGTGGCAGCCGTAATCGGCGAAGAAGCCGGTAGGGGCCAGCATCAGGATGCGAAAACGGCGACGGGGAGGGTGAACAAGGGGATTTGAGGTCAAGCACGTGTCCACAGGCGAACGATCCAAAGACATTATATCACACCTGATCCCCCGCGCAATTCGTTGCGCTCGCGCCGGCACATCGGCCCCCGGAGTGGGCTCCCTTAGACGAGGGTGTGGTATAATCTCTGAAGACGAGCCTTCTTCGGAAAGGCGTGTATGGATGAAGTGACAGCCACCTTGTTGAAATTACTGGCCGTCTTCGCGCTGGTTTTCGCCAACGGCTTCTTCGTGGCCGCCGAGTTCTCTCTCATCAGCGTCCGCCGCAGCCGACTGGACGAATTGATCGGCCAAGGGAACGCCCTGGCGCGGGTGGTCCGACACGTGGTAGACGACCCCGATCGCTTCATCGCGGCCACCCAATTGGGAATCACCATCGCCAGCCTGGGCCTCGGCTGGATCGGCGAGCCCGCCTTAGCCCATCTGCTAGAGCCCCTCTTCGCCTTCTTGCCGAACCTGTGGGCCAACGTGGCTACCCATTCCATCGCCGCGGGGGCCGCCTTTGCCCTCATCACCTTCATGCACGTGGTGCTGGGGGAACTGGCCCCCAAATCCATCGCCTTGCAGTATCCGGAAGCGACCGCCTTCGTCGTCGCGCGCCCTACCATGTGGGCTGAGAACCTGTTTCGCCCCTTCATCTGGCTTCTCAACGGCGCCGGCAACCTGATTCTGCGCCTGTTCGGTTTGCAACGCCCTACCGGCCACCAACTGGTCCATTCGGTTGAAGAACTCAAGATCCTCGTGCATGCCAGCCAGGAAGGCGGGATCTTAAAATCTCAAGAGGAAGAGATGTTGGTGCGGGTTTTTGAATTCAGCGATCGCGCCGTGCGCGAGGTGATGATCCCCCGCACCGACGTGGTGGCCATAGAGCGCACGGCGACGGTGGACGATCTCCTCCACCTTTTCGCCGACCATCGGCATTCCCGCTTCCCCGTCTATGAGGGAGATCTGGACCACGTCGTGGGCATCGTCTCCATGAAGGACGTGCTGTCAGCGATGGCGCCGGGGCCGGGCCTGCGCCCACGCACGCTGGATGAGGCGAAATTGATACGCCCTGCCTTCTTCGTGCCAGAAAGCCGACGCGTAGGGGACCTGCTGCCGGAGATGCGCGCGGCGAAGGTGCACATGGCCATCGTGCTGGATGAGTACGGCGGCACTGCCGGCCTGGTCACCATTGAGGAACTGATTGAAGAGGTGGTAGGGCGGGTCAGCGACGAGTGGGTGAGCGAGCCCCCTCCCGTCAAGCCCGTAGGCGATGACGCATGGGAGGTGGACGCGCTGGTGCGGGTAGATGAATTGAACAGGGAATTGGCGTTGAACTTGCCGGAGCGACCGGAGTACGAGACGGTCGCAGGGCTCATGATGTGGCTGTTGGGTCACGTTCCGGAGCCAGGAGAAGAGGCACACTGGGAAGGGGTGAGCCTCCAGGCGATAGAGATGAAAGGGCCGAAGATTGAGCGGGTTCGCCTCGCGCGGGTGAATCACCATCAGGCAAGTGCTGATGACCGATACGATTAACAAGAGGCAACGCCTGTGTTATAATCACGGAAGACCGATCTCATCGCCGCCTTCAGGGAGGATATCGTGGCCAAGGTCGTCCGCATTGAGAAGATCGCCGCCCACGTGGGCGAGGAAGTAACCCTCCGCGGCTGGCTCTACAACCGCACCGATAAGGGGCGTTTGCAATTCCTGCAGGTTCGCGACGGCACGGGGATCATGCAATGTGTCGTGTTCCAAAAAGAGGTCTCGCCAGAGACCTTTGACGCGGCCCGACGCCTCCCCCAAGAATCGTCTCTCATCGTGACGGGCCGGGTGCGGGCCGATGCTCGCGCTCCCGGCATCCCCGGCGGCTACGAATTGGGGGTCAGCGATCTACAGGTGGTACAGGCCGCCCAGGAATACCCCATCGGCCCCAAAGAGCACGGGGTTGAGTTCCTCATGGACAACCGTCACCTCTGGCTGCGTTCCTCTCGCCAGTGGGCCATCCTGCGCGTGCGGGCCGAGATCATCCGCGCCATCCGCGATTGGCTGGACGATCACGGCTTCCTCCTGGTGGACACACCCATCCTCACCCCCTCCGCCGCTGAGGGGACGACCACCCTGTTTGCCACCGACTTCCACGGCGAGAAGGCCTATCTCACCCAATCGGGGCAACTTTACAACGAAGCCACCATCTTCGCCTTCGGAAAGGTCTATTGCTTTGGCCCTACCTTCCGAGCGGAGAAGTCTAAGACCCGTCGCCACCTGCAAGAGTTCTGGATGGTTGAGCCGGAGATCGCCTTCTGTAAACTGGAGGAGTTGCTAGAAATTGAGGAAGAGTTCGTCAGTTACATCGTGCAAACGACGCTAACCCGGCGCGCCGCCGAATTGAGGCTATTGGGCCGGGACACATCTCGCCTGGAGAAGGTCACACCGCCCTTCCCGCGCCTCTCTTACGATGAGGCAGTAGAGCGCATCAACGCAGCGGCTGCGGCGGGGAAGAGGGTGCCGCCGAACGACGAGCCCGTACCGCCCATCCGCTGGGGCGAAGACTTCGGCGCGCCTCATGAGACCTTCCTAGCCGAGGCATTTGACCGCCCCGTCTTCATCCACCATTATCCGACGGAGGCCAAAGCCTTCTACATGGAGCCGGAGCCCGGTCGCCCCGAGGTGTGCCGCTCTGCCGATCTCCTTGCGCCGGAAGGCTATGGCGAGATCATCGGCGGGAGCGAGCGCATGAGCGACCCCGACCTCCTGCAACGCGCCATTGAGCGCCACAAACTCCCTAAAGAGGCCTACCGCTGGTACATAGACCTGCGGCTGTACGGCTCCGTGCCGCACAGCGGCTTCGGCCTGGGGGTGGAACGCACGGTGGCCTGGATCTGCGGCCTGGATCACGTGCGTGAGACGATCCCATTCCCACGCATGTTGAACCGCTTGTATCCGTAAAAAGCCGAGCGCACCACTCCACCCCCTTCCCATCGGGGAAGAGAGACGACAGGTAACCTGTGAATCTCCCTTTTACCGCTTCTTTCTCCCTGGTCTTCGGCCTCGCCCTGGCCCTGGCCCTCGTTTTGACCCCCGTGGCCGGGGCCTTAGGACAGAGGCTGGGCCTGGTGGATCGCCCGTCGCCGCGCCGGGTGCATCCCGGCGCCGTGCCCCGCACCGGCGGCATCGCCCTCTACACCGCCTTCATCCTCGCCACCTTGGCGACCGTCTTCTTGCCTGGTCGCTGGTTTCCCCCTCGCCTGGATCCTAACGAAACGGTCCGCCTGGCCGCCCTCCTGATCGGTGCGACCTTCGCCTTCGCCGTCGGCCTGCTGGACGACCGCTACGAGTTATCGCCGGGCCCTCAGTTCGCCAGCCAGTTCATCGCCAGCCTGATCGCCATGGCCGGGCTGATCTTCATCCAAATCGTCAACAACCCCTTCACCAACCTGCCCATGCGCCTTCCCTGGATCGTCGTTTACGGCGTAACGGTCTTCTGGTTCGCCGGCATGATGAACACGGTTAACTTTCTGGACGGCTTAGACGGGCTGGCGACGGGCGTCGGGGCGATCCTGTGCGCCGTCCTCGCGGCCCACATGATCCGGGAGGAACAGTACAGCGTCGCGCTCCTTCCTCTGGCCCTTCTGGGCGCGACGTTGGGCTTTCTCCCTTTCAATTTCCACCCGTCTCGCATCATCATGGGGAGTTCCGGCTCCTACTTCCTGGGCTTCGCGCTGGCCGCGCTGGGCATCATCGCCGGCGCGCGCATGGCGACGGTGCTCCTGGTGCTGGGGCTGCCGATCATGGACGTAGCCTGGCTCATCTGGAGCCGCCGGCGGCGAAAAAAGCCCTTGGGCCTAGGGGGTCGCGACCATCTCCACCACCGCCTTCTGGCCATGGGCCTCTCACAGCGGCAGATCGTCTTGGGCTACTACGCTTTCTGTGCTGCCTTCGGCCTCCTCGCGCTCCTCCTCTCCTCTCGCCTTTACAAGTTGTTCCTCCTCATCGCCCTCGCCGCCGTGACGCTGGCCTTCCTCTGGTGGGTGGAGAAACGAACGGGCGGATGAGGCCCCGCCCGTCCCGCACAATAGCCCACATAGGCCATCCTACGAGCGCTGTTCCACCTCTACCTTGTAGCGGCCATTCTCCTCGCGCAGCCGCCCACACACAACGTGCGGGTCGTGCTGGAAGAAGAGGAGGGCCTGACGCAGCAAAGCCCAGCGAGCTAGCCGCTTCTTGGTTTGGATGCTTACCAACGGCTCCACATCGTAGGCAGGAACCCAGGCCAAACGCTCCAACGCCCATGCCCACGGCGCGGCATCGCCTAGAAAGATGGCAGACTCGCCCCGGCTTTCAATGATGACGACCTGATGGCTGCGGGTATGGCCGGGCGCGATCTCCAGGCGCACCTCCGGCGTTACCGGCACATCGCCGTCAACGACCTTCAGTTGTCCCACCTGCTCCAACGGTAGGAAGTTGTGGGCGAAGTAGGTTCCGCGGGTACGTTCGTCGGGGAAGCGCGCGTCGGCCAGCTCCAACCTTTGCACCCAATATTCGGCGCGAGGGAAGCTCGGCACGGCCTCATGCCGCTCGTCCCAGCGGGTATTGCCGCCGCAATGATCCGCGTGCAGGTGAGTATTAAGGACGATGTCAATGTCCTCCGGCCTGAACCCGATCCGCGCCAGATCGGACAGGAGCCGTCCCTCACCCCTCAACTCCAAGATGTTGCGCTCCTTCTCGGTCAGCTTGTCGCCGTAGCCGGTATCCACCAGGATCCGTTTATCGCCCGATTCAATCAGCAAAGAGCGCAGGGCCATCGGCACGCGATTCAAAGCGTCGGGCGCGATGACCTTTTCCCATAGGACGCGCGGCACCAGGCCGAAAAGGCCGCCGCCGTCAGCCCGAAACATGCCGTCGCCGACCGGGTGCACGCGCACATCGCCAACCTTGATCATGGCGTCTCCTCCGTCGGCAAGGGAGATGTAGGCGCTAGACGCGCCTCCAGCGCGGCGATGGCCACGCGCGCGGCCTCGGCTACCGACCCGTCGTCCTCGCCGCTGAGGGCGGCCAGGAGCGAGCGGAGCGCGGGCAAGGCCGCAGGATCGCCCAGCGCGCCGAGCGCCAGGGCCGCTTGTCGGCGCACCTCAGTGTCCACATCGTTCAAGGCGCTCATCAGCGCGGCCGTCGCCTCACTTCCGCCCCCTGTCCGGCCCAAAGCCCAGGCCAGCCGGCGCCGCACCAGCATCGGCTCGTTGGTCGGCAGGTCGCCTCCTTGGACGCGCCCCGCCTCCGTCGGGGCCTCCCGTGGGCGCACGCTCGCGGCCAGGCGCGCGCTCAATGCCGTAGATGCCTCCGCGCGACCCAACCGGCCCAACGCGCCCGCGGCAGCCCAGCGCACCGCCGGGATGGGATCGTTCAGCGCTTGTAGGAGCGCGGGCAACGCCTCGGCGCGCCCGATCCGTCCCAAAGCCTCCAGCACGCTTACGCGCACCGATGGCCCTCCCGTCTGCAGAGCCGCCAGCAGCGGGCCGACGCTCTCTCCTTCACGCAGATGGCCCAGCGCCTCGGCCGCGGCAACGACGCGGCGCGGCTCGCCGGAACCAAGCGCTTGCCACAGGGCCTCGCGCACGATGCGCGCATCAAAACGGGCCAGCGATGCCGCCGCCTCCGCGCGCACGAAGGGTTCGGCATCATCCAACGCCGCGATCAGGGCAGCGAGGACCTCGGGCGAGGCCGGAGCGCGCCCTAGCGCCGCAGCCGCTTCCCAGCGCTCACGAGGTGATCCCGTGCGCAAAGCGAGCAAAGTCAGGTGCAGTCGGCGCCTACGCCCGGGGAACAAGAGGCGCAGTCGCGCCGCCGTGCGGGCCCAAAGAGGGGCAGAAAAAACCCGTTGCGCCGACTCTTGTACCGTCGCGCCGATGCAAGCAACCCAACGGGCTAGAGAGGGAAGCCAAGCGATACGGATATGAAAAGGAGACGACATAGAAAGCCTTGCGCGATGCACCGGGATGTTAGACGTTTTGCACCATCATCAAGTTCGTTGTGCCGGGGCCACTGCCCGCCGCGCCCGCAGTGACGACCACCGTATCGCCGCCGCGGACGAACCCTGCCTGCCGGGCCGCCTCCACCGCGCCCGCGATGATGGCGTCGCTCCCCTCGCTACGGGGCGCGTAAATGGGATACACCCCCCAGTAGAGGTTCAGGCGACGCTGCACTGCGGGGTCCGGCGTCACCGCGATGATGGGAAAAGGCGTGCGGAAGGCAGAAAGGGCGCGCGCAGTATAGCCAGAAAGGGTGGGCGCAATGATGGCCGCCGCGCCCAGGTCTTCCGCCGTCTGGCAAGAGGCATGGCAGACCGCCTCCGCTATGCTGAGGCCGCGTGGGCCGGGAAGGCGGGCCGTGCAACCCTGCAGGTAATCTTGTTCCACCGCCCGTACGATGCGGACCATCGTCAGCAAGGCTTGGAGTGGATACCTGCCGGCTGCCGTCTCACCGGAGAGCATGACCGCGTCCGTCCCGTCCAGCACTGCGTTGGCCACGTCCGAGGCCTCGGCGCGCGTGGGGCGCGGGTTGCGTATCATGGAGTCCAGCATCTGGGTCGCGGTGATGACGGGTTTGCCCAGGCGATTGCAGAGGGAGATGATGCGCTTCTGGGCGAGGGGAACCGCTTCGGGCGAAGTCTCTATGCCCAGGTCGCCGCGGGCAACCATGATGCCGTCGGATGCCTGCACGATCTCCTCTATGTGGGCCAGAGCCTCCGGCTTCTCTATCTTGGCAATGACGGGGGTCTTCGCCTCTCCGATCAGTTGCTTCAGTTCTTCTATCTCCGAGGCGGCGCGCACGAAGGAGAGGGCAACCCAATCCACGCCCTGCGCCAGCGCAAACCGAAGGTCGTCTCGGTCCTTTTCGGTGATGGCCGGGATGGCCAGGGACGCTTGCGGCAGGTTCATCCCCTTGTTGGAAGTCAACAACCCGCCTGTGATAACGCGACACCGGATCTCCGTCCCCGCGCTCTCCCTCACCTCTAACTCAATCAGCCCGTCATCAACGAGGATGCGTTCGCCCGGCTGCACGTGCTGCGGCAGTTCGGCGTACTGCACGGGGATTTCGCCCGCGTGGCCCACGATGAGGCGGGTCGTGAGAGTGACTTCCTCCCCATCTTCCAACAGCACGCCTTCGCCCTGCACCTGTCCTATCCGCAATTTCGGCCCTTGCAGGTCGGCTAGGATGGCGAGGGGGTAGCTCAATTCCGCTGCGGCCGCGCGCAGCGCGGCGATGTCGGCGGCATGGGTCGCCTGATCCCCGTGGGAGAAGTTGAGGCGCGCCACGTTCATCCCGGCCGCAATCATCTGTCGGAGCATGGCCGGCTCGCGGCAGGCAGGCCCTATGGTGCAGACGATTTTTGTGTGGAGCACATCCCCTCCCGGATCACCTGGTTGATGCCAGCGATCTCGGCTTCGCCTTCCAGCCGGCTTATACCAACATCGGCAGCGGTGGAAATTCCCCTTCGTCTTCCGGTTTTTTGCCGAGCACCTTCTCCTCCAGCGGATCCTCGCCCAGCGCCTCCTGCATCGCCAGGCGGATGCTCTTGAGCACCTGGCGTAGAGGAACCCCGCTATGCGCTTCGGCGAAGGCCGCGACGGCGGTCTCAGGCGAAGGAACGCTGGGGAGGTTGTAGCGCTCCCGTAGTTCCTCCCGATGATGGGCGATCCAGAGGTAAAGATCGGCCTCGGTGCGCCCAGGGAACTCCTCCAAGATGCCGCTCTCGCGGATGGCATCCACCACGGGGAGGTAGACGTTCTGATACCAACTCCGCACCGCCTCCTCCCAAGGGATCTCGCGCCCTTGTTCTAGGCCTAAGAAGTAGCGATGTACCTCTATGTGCTCTTTCAATTGCTTGTAGCGGCCCGGCTCCGTAACCTCAATGTGTGCCTGAGGGAGGATCTCATCCAGGTGGGTCTCGTTCAGGAAAGCCGCTTGCTCTACCTTGCGGATGAGCTCGTCGGGCTGCATGTCCGGTTCCAGAGGCACGGGCGTTTCTATCTTGGTGACCCGCGCTTCAATGTGCGTGAGGCCGTTGGCGCGCGCGACGGAGACGCGATGGTTGCCGTCGCGCACAAAGTAGACATCGCCGATCTGATAAACCTCAATGGGCGGCAGAACTTCCATTCGGTTGAGGGCGGCATCTATCCTCTTCCAGCGTTCCTTGTTCGCTCCCTCCCGCGGCAGAAAGGCGCGCGTGAAATCGCGATAGCGCCCCACGCTGCCCACGATGCGATCCAAAGGGATGACCTTGATCTCTTCGCCAAGCCGTTGCCAGGCGCCCAGTTTCGCCTGCACCTCATCAAAGGAGAGGAGCGCGTCGGAGCGCCCCGTGATGAGGGACATGATATGCTCAATGAAGGCACGCTGTTGTGCCCGTTTGAATTTGTGCTCAGATTCGTACAGCGAGAGTTCTATGTCCATACGGGGGGCATCTTAGCACAGTTCGGCTGTGAAGTCCAGTTAGCGCTTCGCCCTCACCACGTCCCTCACCGCAGGAAGGGCCAACGCTTTTGCCAGGTAGGGAAATAAAAGGTAAAATGAACGACGCTTTTCGCGCCGATTTCTCGCAGAGGTCAAGGATAGGACTATGAAAGCGAACCTGATGCCGTCGCCAGGGGCTTGCCGATGATCCGCTTCACGGCAACCACCACCATCCGCCGACCGGTAGAGGACGTTTTCGCCTTCATGACCATGGTGCAGAACGCGCCGCGGTGGGCACCTTGGATCGTAGAGGCCCAACAAACCTCACAGGGCCCCTTAGGGACAGGCACGACGTATCGGCAAGTGATAGAGTTGCTGGGGCAACGGGGAGAATTGGCCTTTGAGGTAACGCAATACGAGCCGAACAAGGTGTTTGGCGCCCGCTCCACCTCCGGCCCTTTGCAGGCGAGCGTGTTGAACGCCTTTGAAGCCGTGGCCCAGGGCACCAGGATCACGTTGACGACCGAGGGGGAGATGATGGGCTTCTACAAGATGGTGGAGCCGCTCATCGCCGAACTCCTAGAACGTCAGGCGGAGGAAGCCCTCGCCAACCTGAAAGCGGTCTTGGAAGCCGCCTGACATGTGGCAGGCGCGGGGAAGCCTACCCTACGCTCCGCCGCGCCTCCACCACGTTGGGCAGCCGCTCAATTTTGGTCAAGAGACGGCTCAACTGGGCGATCCCTGAGATCTCTAGAGTGGCCGTGATGATCGCCATGTTATCGTTCACGCCGGTGACGGCCGACGCATCTCGTAGGTTGATCTTCTCATCGGCTACCAGGTTGGCGATGTCGCGCAGAAGGCCTGTGCGGTCGTAGGCTTCCACCCGGATCGTGACCGGATAGGTCTGCTGCGAGGTAGAATCCCAATCCACCTCAATCAGGCGTTCCCTGTCCTTCTTGCGCAAGATGTTGGGACAGTCGCGCCGATGGATGGTGACGCCGCGGCCCCGCGTCACGTAGCCGATGATGCGGTCGCCAGGAAGGGGGTTGCAACAGCGGGCCAGGTTGGTCAAGAGGCTGCCCACGCCGCGCACCTTCAACCCCTCCACCATCAGCGCAGGCGGGCCCTTCTCCGCCTCTACCAGGCCCTCTTCTTCCTTCCGCTGCGTCTCCAACACCTTGCTGGCGATCTGCTGCGTGTTCAGGTCGCCGTAGCCGATGGCCGCCAGGAAATCATCGGTGCGTTCGTAGCCGAAGAGGCGGGCGAGGTCGTCATAACTGACCCGCTCTACGCTGAGCCGCCTCAGTTCGCGCTCCAGGATCTCGCGACCTTGGACAATGTTCACCTCGCGGTCTTGCTTGCGGAACCACTCCCGAATCTTCCCTCGCGCGCGCGAGGTCACCACGTAGCCCAGGTTCGGGTTGAGCCAATCGCGACTCGGGCCGCCCCTCTTGGCGGTGATGATCTCCACCTGGTCGCCGTTTTGCAGCCGGTAATCCAAGGCCACCAACTTGCCGTTCACCCGCGCGCCTCGGCAGCGGTGGCCAACCTCGGTGTGCACGTAATAGGCAAAGTCAATCGGCGTGGAGCCGGCAGGAAGGTCAATCACATCGCCTTTAGGGGTGAAGGTGTAGACCCGATCCTGGAAAACGTCGGTCTTCAGCGAGTCCACGAACTCGCGCGCGTCCGTTACCTCCTGCCGCCAATCCATGATCTGCCGGAGCCAGGCGATCTTGTTCTCAAAATCCACGTCCCGCTTGGTCATCTGCTCTTTGTATCGCCAGTGGGCCGCGATGCCCAGTTCCGCGGTGCGGTGCATCTCCGGCGTGCGAATCTGCACCTCTAACGGCTTGCCGTTGGGGCCCACGACAGCGGTGTGGAGCGAGCGGTACATGTTGTCCTTCGGCGTGGCGATGTAGTCGTCAAACTCGCCGGGGATCGGCTTCCACAGGGTGTGCACGACACCGAGCGCAGCGTAGCAGTCCTTTATCTCCGGCACGATGATGCGAACGCCGTGGATGTCGTAGATCTGGTCAAAGTCCACACCCTTGCGCTGCATCTTGCGCCAGATGCTGTAGATGTGTTTGGGACGGCCTGAGACCTCTAAAACGGTGATGCCGGCCGCCTTGAGCTCGGCTTGCAGTTTGGCGATCACCTCGGCGATGAATTTCTCGCGGTCGGCGCGGCGTTGCTCCAGCCGGGCTGCCAGTTCTTTGTACGTCCCCGGTTCTAGATGGCGAAAGGCGAGGTCTTCCAGTTCCCATTTGATTTGCCAGATGCCGAGGCGATTGGCCAGAGGGGCGAAGATCTCCAAGGTCTCGCGCGCGATGCGCTTGCGCTTGTGCTCCGGCAGCGCGCCCAGGGTGCGCATGTTGTGCAGGCGGTCGGCCAGCTTGATGAGAACGACGCGCACATCGTCCACCATCGCCAGAAACATCTTGCGCAGGCTCTCCGCCTTCTCATCGGGGAGGTTGGCTTGGCCGCGACCCAACTGGTCTATGTGCTCCAACTTGGTCACGCCGTCCACCAGATCGGCGACCTCATCGCCGAAGGTCTCCCGCAGTCTCTGCAGGTTGTAGGACGTATCCTCCGCCACGTCATGGAGCAAAGCGGCCGCGATGGTAGCCGGATCCAGGCGCAACTCAGCCAGGATCCTGGCCACCGCTAGAGGATGGACGATGTAAGACTCGCCCGAAGCCCTGGCCTGGCCGTCGTGAGCGGCCAGAGCGACCTCGTAGGCGCGGCGAATCAGGTCCACATCAGCAGGCGTACAAGATGGAGGCAACGCCTGCAACAGGCTATCCAGACTCATGGCTCCTCCTACTGCCGGGAACCACGACGCCATTGTTCACCTCATACATTAAAACAATTATAATCCAATTCCCAAGGTTTGACCAGACGTTGTGGTAGAGGCGCAGTAAAAACACGTTCGCCTCACTGCCCACGGAACGCAGCCGCCAGAAAAAACCTCCCGCCCAGCGGGCAAGCCGGGCGGGAGGTTTGCTTTCCGGTAGGTGGCAGCGCCTGCGTTTAAGGGTATACCCCTCGTAACTGGAAGGCTTTGGCGACGCGGCCGATCGCCAGGATGTAGGCCGCTACACGGTTGGGCACCCTCTTCTCATCGGCGATGGCCATGACCTGATCAAAGGCGCGGTTCATGACCCGCTCCAATTCGCTGTTGACCTGGTCCTCATCCCAGAAGAACGATTGCAAGTTCTGTACCCACTCAAAATAGCTCACGGTGACGCCGCCCGCGTTGGCGAGGATGTCGGGGATCACGAAGATGCCCCTCTCATGGAAGACGGCGTCCGCCTCCGGCTCGGTCGGGCCGTTGGCGGCCTCGGCGATGAGCCGCGCCTTGACGCGATCAGCGTTCCTGGCCGTCAGTTGCCGCTCCAAGGCCGCAGGGATGAGGATCTCACAGGGGAGCTCTAGCAATTCCGCGTTCGTCACGCGATCGCCGTCAGGATAGGTGGCAACGGTCTTGTTTTCTTCCTTCCACTTCACCAAAGCGTTGGCATCCAGCCCCTTGGGGTTGTAGATGCCGCCCTGGGAATCGCTGACCGCGACGATCTTGCAGCCATCCTTTTGCAGGAGTTGGGCCGAGATGGCACCCGCGTTGCCGTAGCCCTGAATGACTACCCTGGCTCCCGCCAAATCCAGGCCCAGCCGCTTGGCCGCGCGTCGAATGTTGTACTGGCAACCGCGCGCGGTGGCTTCGTTACGGCCGAGGGAGCCTCCCAATTCAATGGGCTTGCCCGTGATGACGGCGGGGGTGGGGTGGCCAACCCTCATGCTGTAGGTATCCAAGATCCACGCCATCGTTTGGGCGTTCGTGTTGACATCGGGAGCGGGGATGTCGCGATCGGGGCCGATGATGGAAGCGATCTCGTAGGCGAAGCGGCGGGTCATGCGCTCTATTTCGCCCTGCGACATGGCTTTGGTGTTGCACACCACGCCGCCCTTCGCGCCGCCGTAGGGAATCCCCACCACGGCGCACTTCCAGGTCATCCACATCGCCAACGCCCGCACCTCATCCAGCGTCACATCCGGATGGTAGCGGACGCCACCCTTGGCCGGCCCGCGCAGCATGGAGTGCTGCACGCGATAGCCGGTGAAAATCTGAATGGAACCGTCATCCATGCGCACCGGGAAGTAAACGGTCAGTTCTCGCTCCGGCAAGCGCAACCTCGCCAGGATCTCCGGGCGCACGTTGGTCAGGTACCTTGCCGCGCTGTCAAATTGCCTTTGAGCGATCTCAAAGGGGGACAAGGATACCGGCTGCTGGCCGTTTCCCGAGGTGGAAACGGCGGACGACTCTGCAACGATCTTCTCTCTCCCGGACATAGCCCTTCCTCACTAAGGTGAGATTCGGCTTCCTTCATAGGTCGCCAGATGATTAGGATCGGGCAGCACTTCCTTGTCCGGGCGACGATGCCGTAAGAGACGGCGCTGGCTCTCAATTTACTGCCACTGGATGGTGATCGCTATTTTAACAAATCACCCCCTTTCCCGATATGATTTACATCACATTTTCTGCCTCAACTCCTCCTCCAGGATCTGGCGCACCAGGGCGGGGTTGGCCTTGCCGCCTGTCGCGCGCATCACCTGGCCCATCAGCCAACCCAGGACCGTCGTCTTACCCCCGTGATAACTGGCCACCTCCGCCGGGTGGGCGGCCAACGTCTTGCGCACCACCTCCGCCAACAGGCCGCGATCGCTCACTTGCGCCAGCCCCTTGGCCGCAACGATCTCCTTCGCCCCTTGCCCTGAGCGGAACATCTCCTCAAAGACCGCCTTGGCGGTGTTCAGGTTCACCGTGCCCTCGGCCACCAACGCCAACAATTCGGCGAAGGCATCCGGCGTGACCTTCACCTGGCCGATGTTCAGCCCCGTCTCGTTCATCAGGCGGAAAAGTTCGCCCGTAAACCAATTCGCCACCGTCTTGGCATCGGCCTTGGCCCGACTCGCCGCCGCCACGCGCTCAAAGTAATCGGCTACCTCGCGATCGGCCACCAGGAGCGAGGCGTCGTAGCCCGACAGGCCGTACTGCGCCATGAAGCGTTCGCGCTTGGCGTCAGGGAGTTCAGGGAGGCGCGCGGCGATCTCCGCCACCCACTCACGGCTCACCGCCAGCGGCGGCAGGTCCGGCTCCGGGAAATAGCGGTAATCTTCGGAGCCTTCCTTCACGCGCTGTACCACGGTGCGGCCACGCACGTCATCCCAGCCCATCGTCACCTGCGCGATCTTCTCGCCTCGGCGCAAGGCCTCTATCTGCCGCCCGATTTCATATTCTAACGCTAACTTCACGGCGCGGAAGGAGTTCAGGTTCTTGATCTCCACCTTGGTACCGAGGCCGGAAGAGCCGACGGGCCGCACGGAGACGCTGGGTTCGCAGCGCATGGCGCCTTTCTCCATGTCGCCCGTGCTCACGCCCAGGTAACGTAGGATGGTGCGCAACTTGGTCAGGTAGGCGTAAGCCTCATCTGCCGAGCGGATGTCCGGCTCCGACACGATCTCCAACAAAGGAACGCCAGAGCGGTTAAAATCCACCAGGCTGTAGCCGTCCACGTGGAACAGTTTGCCCGTATCTTCCTCCTGGTGGGCGCGGCGAATGCCGATGCGCTTCCTCTCGCCCCCCACTTCAATCCAGAGCCAACCATCGTAGCAAAGAGGGAGTTCGTACTGAGAGATCTGATAGCCCTTGGGCAAGTCGGGATAGGAGTAGTTCTTGCGCACGAAGACCGAGGCTTCGGCGATCTGGCAGTTGAGCGCCAGGCCGGTCATGATCGTCGCCTCAATGGCGCGCCGGTTGATGACCGGCAGGCTGCCGGGCATCCCCAGGCAAACGGGGCAAACGTGCGTGTTGGGCGGCGCGGCGAAGACGTCGGCGCTACAACCGCAGAACATCTTAGAGGCAGTGAGGAGTTGAACGTGTACTTCCAGCCCGATGACGGCTTCGTAGTCCATTGGCTACCCTTACTGATACGATCCCAGCTCCTTGGCCAACCTGACGAAGGTTTGAAAGTCTTGCAGGCTAACGTTGCTGGGAACGGAATGATCTGAACTGATGATATAACCGCCCCCCTCTTTCATGACCGGGATCACCCGGCGCATCTCGTTCCACAGGGCCTCCAAATCCCAATACAGGACCGCATTAAGCCCCCCATGAAAGCCCAGGCGGTCCCCGTACCTGGCTTTGAGCGCGATCGGGTCCATGCCCGCCTTGACCTCTATCGGGTTCAGCATCTCCACCCCGATCTCTATGAGATCAGGGATGAAGGGACGGATGTCGCCACAGGAATGGAGGTGTACCTTCACCCCTTTCCTATGGGCCCAATCCGCCGCGCGCTTGTGCACCGGTTTCAGCAGTTCCCGATACATCCTCAGCGAAAAGAATTGGTGCCCTTTGTAGCCCATATCATCGGGCCACGAGATCTCGTCAAACTGATAGCCGGCATCCCAAACCATGTCCAGGAGGGCAAGGTCCACATCCAGGCAGTGGTTAAAAATGTCCAGCAGCCATTCGGGCTGTTCTACCATCGCGGTCAAGACACGCTCTGTGCCCACGATCCAGGAGTGGGTCACATCAAAGCCGAACCAGAGCCCCGCGCTGATCCACGCGCCTTCCTCTCGCCATTTCTTGTAGTTGCGTTGCAATTTGGCCCAGTCTATCCGATCGCGGCTAGGTTCCATCCGGGCCTTTGCTTTCCTCCAGGAATCCGGATCTGTGATCGTGAAAGCAAGGAATTGGGGCACGCCGCCGGAGTGGCGCCAGTTCTTCATCGTCACTCCCCACGCGGAGGTGGTGATGGTGTATTCCTCGGTCTCCTCCAGGGTCTTGACGGGGTAGCGCGGGCTGTTGTCCACAGAAATGTGGACGAACTTATCTAGGCCGAAATAATCGGCATAATCAACGCCCTCGGGTAACCCTTCTCGGTGCCAACGTTCCAAGGTCGCGTCCCAAGGGGAATCGGTCACCGGCACCCGGTCCGCTTCCTGGTGCGCGTACATCCGCTGCACCCGCTCGCGGGTGGTCATTTCGGCCATGCTATGGTCCTCCTGTGATCCAAATTCAGATATCACTCACGGGCCCTTCACCCAAATGTATGCTCGAGCATCTACATTTTTCAGATTGGCTGCGCAGACACCGTCAGGTGAGCCGCGCCCTGCCAGATGACGGGTTGTCCAGAGGCCCAACGCCAGGTCTCAATACGCCCTGGCGAAGATCGCCTGCTCCGTCGCGGTGGAATGGCAGACGATGCAAGGCCCCGTGCCGCCCGGCTGGTCAAAGGGGATGCAGCGGATGGTCGCTTTCGTCTCCTCTTGTACCTGCGCCTCGCAGGCTGCATTGCCGCACC
Organism: Anaerolineae bacterium; assembly: GCA_034434975.1. GTDB lineage: Bacteria > Chloroflexota > Anaerolineae > JADYZS01 > JADYZS01 > JADYZS01. The sequence continues at coordinate 20,166 of DAOTYP010000161.1, forward strand.
ACCACGCGCGCGCGAAGCCGTCCTCCACCGCCGCCCTGAACTCGTCATACGAGCGCGGCTCGTGGGTGTGGGCCTCGCGGAAGGCCAGCGCCCGTGTGTAAAGGTCCTTCTGAATCGTCGCCAGCATCTCCTCTACCCGCTGGCGCGCGCCCGCGCGCGGCACGGTAGTCTTGCCCGACCTGCCGGGGAGGTCGCGCCGGGCCAGCACCAGGTTGCCCTGGGCCACATCGCGCGGGCCGATCTCAATCCGCAGCGGCACGCCACGCATCTCCCAATCGTTGAATTTGAAGCCGGGCGATACGTCGTCCCGCTCGTCCAGTTTGACCCGAATCCCATCCAATTCTCCGACCAGCGTCCGGGCCGATTCCAGCACGCCGGCGCGCTCCGCGTCCGAATGCCAGATGGGCACGATCACCGCCTGGATCGGCGCCAGGCGTGGCGGCAAGATCAGCCCCTGGTCGTCGCCGTGGACCATGATGATCGCCCCGATCATCCGGGAACTGAGCCCCCAACTGGTCGTCCAACAATGCTTCAACTGGTTATCGCGATCCAGAAATTGGATGTTAAAGGCTTTGGCGAAGTTCTGCCCCAGGTTATGCGAGGTGGCCGATTGCAGGGCCTTCTTGTCCCCCATCATCGCCTCAATGCTGTAGGTGCGCAGCGCGCCGGCGAACTTCTCGCTCTCGCTCTTGCGGCCCGGAATCACAGGGATTGCTGCCTCGTTCTGGGCGAAGTCCACATAGACGTTCAGCATTCGCAGCGTCTCTTCCTCGGCCTCCTCGTAGGTCGCGTGGGCGGTGTGGCCTTCCTGCCAGAGGAACTCCGTTGTGCGCAAGAAGAGGCGGGTGCGCTGCTCCCACCGCACGACGCTGTTCCACAGGTTGATCAGGATGGGAAGGTCGCGATAGGAGCGCACCCATTGCGCGTACATGTAGCCGATGATCGTCTCGGAGGTAGGACGCACAACCAGCGGATCTTCTAACGTCTCACCCCCGCCGATGGTCACGATCGCCAGTTGCGGCGAGAAACCCTCCACATGCTCCTGCTCCTTGCGCAGGAAAGACATGGGGATAAACATGGGGAAGTAGGCATTGACATGGCCGGTGGCCTTGAAACGCCTGTCCAGGGCGCTCTGGATGTTCTCCCACAGGGCGTACCCATACGGGCGGATCACCATGCAGCCTCGGACCGGCGCATAATCGGCCAGCTCTGCTCGTTGGATGACATCGGTGTACCAGCGAGAGTAATCCTCGCTGCGGGGTGTGACCTTCTCGGCCATAAATCGTTGTTCTCCTCACAAAAGGTGATCTCACAAGCCCTGTTTGCCCCCAGCCTCCTCTTCTCCCCCGCTGGGGAGAAGAGGAGGGAGTACCTACCCTATCACGGGCTCGCCTTAGATGCCGGCACTAGGTTCCCGTTGAGCAAGGTCACCGGCACCAGCATGACCGTGGGCCGGCCATCTATGGTCAGTTCCACGACCAGGCGATTCATGAAACTCTCCACTTTCTCCGCCTCTAGGCTGAATTCCACCACTTGCGGAGGGTCACCCCACCAGGATGGCGGCGAAAAAACCATGCCGGTCCTGGCCGGATGCACACGCCAGCCCTCCGGCGCATACCAACGGATGTTGAGGTTGGCCTGTACCTTGTAGGTATTCCGTATGCGCAGCCATATCTTCTTCGGCGTGTTGTCGCGGATCGTAGGCTCACCGCCGTAGTCCACGGCCACGTCAAAGAAATCAAAGCGGAAGACAGGCTTCCCCAGGTTCTCATACAAAGTAGCGGCCCACGGCCCCGCCATCAGGGCCTCGGCGCTCACGCCCGTCAGGTCGGTAGCCTTATCCGGGCTGATCTCCAGCGGCAGCCTATGACGCAAGATGACCTGCTGGGCGATGCGCGCGGTGCGCTCGGTCATGGCGTCAACGTCTGCCGGCAACTGGTCGCCGAAATAGCCCAGCTCGCCCAGGTTCAGACAGGCGGTCTTGATTTTCCGGCCGATCGGCTTGATCCACTCCTGCGGGATGGCCTCAACGCCGTGCATCAGGCCGAAGATGGAGCCTGCGGTGGCCGCAGTGCAGTCGGTATCCTCTCCGCAATTCACGGCGGTGCAAAGGATCTTCCCGAAGTCCCCCTCGCCGTAGAGCAAGCCGATGATGAGCATACCGATGTTAGAAGGCACGTCCCAGCCGCGCTGCCCTTCCAGGAAGCCTTTCCGGCGGTCCTCGTCGGAAACCTGCTGTGGGTTCAGGCCGCCCCGATACTTAGCCAGTATCTCGTCGCGGGCTTCTCGCCAACTTTTGCCCGCCTTGTACGAGGCGACGGCGCTCCGGATCGCACGGGCCACGCCGCAATCTTCGGGGATATATGAGAGGCCGATCTGGATCAGGGTTTGTAGGTCCTTCTCTACGAAGGCCGCGCTCTCCAGGGCTGCGCAAAAGACCTCGCCATAGACCCCTTCGCCGTCGCCGTGATCCAGGATCGCGTCCTCGTAGGCGTAGCGCGCGGCAAGGCGCGGGAAACCGGGCGCGATGCAGGCCCAGATCTCCGAGCGAATGAACGCGCCACAGCTATCCTTGTAGTCGTTGTTCAGGGCTCCGGAGAGGGGCGGCAGAAGCCCAGAGCGCATGTTGGCCTTCGCCGTGCCGTACTCTACCCAGTGCGGCGTCACGTAGAGCAGCCAGTAGTCGCTGAGCACCTGGGCATCAATATCAACCCCTTTCTCTTCCAGGGCGATCAGCCACAGGAGTTGGATGTCCAGATCGTCGTTGGGAAGCGGCTCCCCGCCCAGCTCCTGGACATAGAAACTGACGTTGTTGATTTGTCGCCGCCACTCAAAAGGCGCGCCTAGCGTCCCGCCGATGTTCTTGCCCAGCCAACAGCCGAGGACCTTGCTTCTGTACTCCTGTTCGTTGATGATCACGGTCTCTCTCCTTGAAAAATTTATCAGCGTTGTCAGGGATAGGCGATCTCCTCCAGGTGCAGCCGGCGCACCGGCCCGTTGACGAACAACGGAGACGCTTCCAGCCCCATCCGCCGGTAGAGAAGCGGTGGCACGCCGATGTCGGCCAGATACAGGTCTCCCACAAACGCCTGCGCCGTCTCCCGCAAAAGGCCGACCTTGGGCAAGGCCAAGGTCAACGTAGCCGCGGCGCGGATGCAAGGTGTGTAAGCGATGCCCGTGGTCGTGTCCAGGCCCGAAGGCGCATCCAACGCCAGGATGGGCGCGCCGCGCGCGTTGGCCTGGCGGATCAGTTGGGCATATGCACCACGCGGGTTCCCCTGTAAACCGTAGCCAATCAGCGCATCTACGATGAGATGGGCAGGCGGCAAGGCGCGGCCTGCGGCATGCACGCTGATCGGCAGCCCCATGCGCTGCAGGATGGCCAACTGGTAAGCCGGCAGGTCTTGGAGCGCGCTGGGCGACGTAGCCAGGACGACCTCCACCTCCGCGCCGGCGTTCACCAGATGGCGCGCGGCCACCAGCCCACCGCCGCCGTTGTTGCCCGCGCCGGCCAAAACGAGGACCTGTCGCCCCAGGGCCTGGCCGCCCAGCATCTCCCGCGCCAGTTGCGCCAGATTGCGGCCCGCATTCTCTATCATTTGCACCAAGGCGATGCCGAAATCCTCTACCATCGCCCGGTCCACCTCGGCCATCTGCGCCGTGGTCACAGCGGGTACCTGCCTCATGGGGCCTTCTCTCTGTCAGTTTACTACGCGCCTTGATTTTACCACGAGGTCACAGGGACACCAAAACCCCGCCTCCTGCCTGTTCCGGGAAGCCGGCGGACGCGGGGCTAGAACCAATCCAACCCTGCCAGGAAGGCTGTCGTGCGAGGGAAAAGCGCGGCCATCACGGGAACGGCATCGCGCCCCATGTACACATCGGCATCGTCGGCCACCTCAAAGGCGCTACGGTAGCCGAAGAGGAGCTGCGCCAGCTTGGCCTGGGGGAGACGACAATAAAGCCCCGTCGTGGAGCCGTCATCCAGCAAGGTTACCTCTGAGAAACGACATCCTAAAATGAGGGTTCCCATGTCGGTCAGGATTCGCAACCGACCGCGCCAGTCGCGGTAGGGCGAGCGGATGAGCCGTACGGCCAACTCCTCCGTCAACTTGGCGAAAGCCCGTGAGAGATCAACGAAACGGGCCATCCAGCCCGCGTCGGGGCGCGAAGCCTGACAAACCTCCGCCGGACACAGCTCCAAGGCCCAGCGCGTCAAAGGGTCATCGGGAGGCACGTAAATCCGGCACTCATCCGCGCCTACCTCCCGTGCAGCCCGACCCGCATCGGCCAGAAGCGCGGCTGCGGCCTCACGATCCGCCGCGACGGCCTCCCGCACCTCGGTCGGAGCATCGGCCAAGAGGTACCCCCGGACATTTCCCTCGCCGTCCGTCGCGACGCGCAGATGCCGCAGCCTGGCCAGACGCCAACGCCAGTAAGGCTCGCTCCGCACAAAAGACCCTACCCGGGTCAGCGCAACGGATTCGTAAAGTGCCATGACCGCCGGCACATCATCGGCAGCTAAAGGGCGCACGCGCAAGGGCGAGGCCAGACGTGTTGCATCTTCCACCATGATCTTCAAGGAATAAAGAGGCCAGACAGGAGCATAGCCGTAGCGCAGATAGAAGCCCTCCGCCGCGTGGACCAGGGAGAGATCATAGCGTTGCTTGTTCATGTAGGACAAAGCGTCCTGCATGAGGGCTTCCGCGTGCCCTTGCTCGCGAGATTCGGGCGCCACCGCCAAGCCCGAGAGCCCACCCACCCGCAAGCGCGCCACGCCGACGGCAAGGGTGCGATCCACGATGAGGACTTGGCCGACGATCTTGCCGTCCACCTCCAGGACGCGCTGGTTGGAAGGCTGGTAGGTAGGATCGGCAGGCACGCCATCACGCCAATACCTTTTTCCTTCCTCGTAGTGGTTAGGGCGGTAGGTGCTGGCTCCCAGGCTGGCCGCCTGCTCTAGATCGGTCGGAGAGACAACGGGCCTGATCAACATCTCAGTTCCCCTCGCGCTGACTTCTGGCGCAGGCACAGCGAGGCACAGAAGGCAACGCGGTGATGACATGGGGGATGGCTTCAATGAGGCGACGGGTCGCCTCCCGCACCTCGCCGCGTGGGGGAGGCTGAGGCAGATCGGCGGCTACCTCGGTGACGACGACCAAGCCGGCCAGGCAAAGCCCTAACTCCTTTGCCAAGGCCGCCTCCGGCACCAGGTTCTGGCCGCTCACATCCACACCCCAAGCGCGATACAACCTCGCTTCGGCAGCCGTCTCTCGGCGGGCGCTGTCCAAGGCAAGGTAGAGCGCGCCGTCGCGCGCACCGGGAAGCGCGGCGGCCAGCACGCCGCGCACCTCCGGACAGAAGCCGGGCATCGGCGGCAACCAGCCCAAGGGGCGATCCTCAAACAAGACGCTGGGCTGGCGGCGAGTCTGATCTATGTAGTCACTTAATAGGACGATCTCGCCCCGCCGAAGTAACGGGTTCAGGGCCACGCCGCTGTCCCAGCCGATCACGCGCTCCACCCCCCATTCCCGCGCCGCCCAGATGGTTGCACGAGGGTCGGTGCGATGGGGCGAGCCGGAATAAGGCAGGATCAGCAGGTCACCAGAAGCCGTGCGTCGCCGCGCGGCAGGCCCTACAGAGCCCCAGGGGGTATCGGCTCGATGCTCATCCACCAAGGGGCCCACTTGATCCAATGCCCCAGGGGGCAAAGGTATGGCGATCAGAAGGAGCACGGAAGCCCGGCTCATCTCACCCCTCTTTCATATCGTCAAACCGCCGAGATCCGAACAGTTGCTCTTCTGGGGTGTGAGGTTGGCCCGATTGTACACCAGGGCCGAGAATTGGTCAAAGGCCCTCGGCCGCGCCCGTTCAGATTGCCACCCCCAAGGAGGAGTGATAAAATAAGTGCATCACACGATGAGGATCCCGGATGGTGAAGCCGCGTTCCCTCTACCTTGTCAACCCTCCTAGCCCACCGGAAGCGGCGGCAAACCGAGAAGGTGCATCCGGCCTGGGCGCATTAGACCAACGGCCGACCCCCTTTCTGTATCCACCGCATCTCCTTGCTACTCTGGCTGCCGCTGCGCAGGGAGCCGGCTGGCGCGCCCATCTCTTAGATGCAGCCGGCTCCGGATGGGACATTCAAGAGACCCTCGCGCACCTTAGCAACGATGAGGTTCCGGTCGTCGTGCAGGTGAGCTACGCCAGCCACCAAGCCGACGGCGACTTCCTGCGCCTGCTACGGCTGGAGCGTCCCCGCGCATGGGTGCTGGTCGTCGGCTCGCCCGCACGCGCGCTGGCGGAGGAATGGCAGGCAGAAGGGTTAGCCGACGCGTTCCTGCTGGGTGAGCCGGAAGGCGCGTTCGTGGCGGTGCTGGCCTGCCGCGAGCGCGGCGAGGTCGGCATCCTAACCCCCTCTCAGCTCAACCTGAGCGGCTATGACGCAGATGGACGCCTGACCAACCTGGACGCGCTGCCCTACCCCGCTTGGGAACACATCAATCAAGAGCGCTACGGCTTCTTATCCATCCTCTCTAGCCGCGGCTGCCCTGATGGTTGCCTGTATTGCCCTTATGCGGTAGCGCAGGGGACCTCGTTTCGGGCCCAATCGCCCCTCCGCACGGTAGAAGAGATGGATTGGCTGGCACGCACTTACCGCCCCGCGCGCATCGTGTTTCGCGATCCGGTCTTCGCCCGGGACCGCGCGCGGGTGCAGGCCCTCTGTAGCGAACTGCGCGCCCGGAACGTGCGCATCCCTTGGGAATGTGAATCACGGCCGGAGCATTTTGACGCCGAACTGCTACGAGAGATGCGCTTCGCCGGCTGCGATACCGTCAAGATCGGCTTGGAGACGGTGGACCCCGCGCTCCTGGTAGCGCTCCGCCGCGTCGCCAACCCGGAAGCGGCAGGGGCCTACGTGGCCCGTGTGGCCGATCTCGTGCGCCAATGCCGGAACCTGGGCATCACCTGCCGAGTGTTCGTGATGGCCGGATTGCCCGGACAAAGCGAGGCAGCCATTGCCGCGACCGGCCAATTTCTGCGCGATCTGCGCCCTGACGCGGTGCACGTCAAACCGTTCCAATGGTACCCTGGCCTTGGCCTGGAATCGCCCCGCGCCGACGGCGAGGCTCAGGCTGCGGCGTTGCGGCGCGCGGCGCAACCGCCGCTTCCCCTGTGGCGCCGCCTTTGGCAACGGCTGCTGGGTTAAAAGCAGCGCATCTCGTCGGCGCCAACCATCAAAACCTACGGAGGCTCTCTAGATGCACGCCTTGGTCACCGGCGCGGGCGGCTTCGTCGGCTCCCACGTGGTGCGCGCGCTGCTGGAACAGGGAGCAACGGTGCGAGCGCTGGTGCGCCCCGGCAAAACCGCCCCAGACCTGAGCGCCTTGGGCGCAGAGGTCATCCAAGGCGACCTGCGCGATGTAGAGGCGATGCAGCGCGCCGTTCAGGGATGCGACACCGTCTTTCACGTGGCGGCCTTGTATAGCACCCGTGAGGAGGACGCGGCCGCGCTCTACGAGGTGAACCTGCGAGGCACGTTGAACCTCCTCCTGGCAGCCCTGCGCTCAGGCGTCGGCCGTTTTGTGCTCACAAGCACCATCGGCGCGATCGGCCACACGCGCGACGGCACGCCGCCCGACGAGTCGGTTCCATTCAACTTATGGGCGACGGCCAGCCACTACGCGCGCTCCAAGCATCTGGCCGACATGGCGGCGTTAGCCGTGGCCGAGCAAGGATTGCCGGTGGTCATCGTTCACCCTACCGGCTGCGTGGGGCCCGGCGACGCCAAGCCCAGCGCCACAGGGCAAAGAATCATAGATTTTCTGGCCGGGCGGCGTTCACCCTATCCGGAGGGAGGCATCAACTTCGTCGCGGTAACCGATGTGGCACAAGGCCACGTCCTCGCCGCGCGGCGCGGCGCGCCAGGCCAGCGCTATATCCTGGGCCACGCGCAAGGGAACCTGAAAGAGACGGAGTTCCTTTCCCTCCTCTCCCAAGTCAGTGGACAGCCCATACCGCCGGCGCGCCAGGCGCGCCGCGAGCAACGGGTCTTCTCGCTGACACCCCTCTGGTCGGCGCGGCCCCCTTCTCGCGCCGGCCACCTGCCTGCCGCCCTCACGGCCAACCCTGCCCGGGCCATACGTGAACTGGGCCTGCCACAAACGCCCTTGGACGTGGCCTTCAGCCAGGCTGTGGCCTGGTTCCGCGCTCGCGGCATGGTCAGATAACCGTCAGATTACCAGGAGGCCCTTAGGTGCGCCGACGAGTTGCCCTTCTTTGGATGCGCTTCTGGATGCGTTGGGCCGGGCCGCGCGGCTGGCGACGCTGGGCCACCCACCTGGCCCAGATTCCCGCGGGTGTCTACAAAGAGCGACGCTTCCTGGCCTACTTGCACCCTCGCGGGTACGTATCCCCCCGCGCCCACATCGCCTGCCCCGATCTGCAATTGGGACGCCACTGCTTCATTGACGATGATGTAACCATCTACCGTCACCCCGCCACGCGGAACAGCAAAGAGGGCGGGGCGGTCTGCCTGGGCGATCGGGTGAGCCTTTATCGTGGCACGATCATTGAAACGGGCGATGGCGGCCAGGTCTTGATCGGCGATGATACCCACATCCAGCCTCGCTGTCAGTTCACCGCCTTTCTGGGGAGCGTACGCATCGGCCGAGGCGTGCAGATCGCGCCCAACTGCGCGTTCTACCCTTACGAACACACCATCGCCGACCCCGCACGTCCCATCCAGGAGCAAGGCATCCACACCCGCGGCGACATCGTCGTAGAGGATGGCGCATGGCTGGGCGTCGGCGTCATCGTGCTGGACGGCGTCACCATCGGCGCGGGGGCAGTAGTCGGCGCCGGGGCCGTCGTCACGAAGGATGTGCCGCCGGGCGCCGTCGCAGCGGGCATCCCTGCCCGCGTGATGGGCTACCGAGGCCAAGGGAGGTTCCAGAAGCAAGGCAACCAGGACGGCCCTCGCGCCCCTGCGACCGCAGAGGCCCGGTAGTAGGGGAGCCGCCCGGCGGAGATTGCCCAAACCCCGGAGGCAGGATATAATCGTCTTATGATCTACGTGGTCGGCTCGGGGCCGGCAGGCGTGTCTTGCGCCATGGCCTTGATCAAAAAGGGGCTTCAGGTGACCATGCTGGACGCCGGCATAGAGTTGGAGCCGGAGCGCCAGCAGGTCTTGCAACAACTGGCCACCCATAGCCGAGAAGAGTGGGATGCCGCCTCGCTGAACATGATCAAAGGCAGAACCTCTGCCAGCATCAGCGGCATCCCGGTCAAGTACGTGTACGGGTCGGATTTCCCTTATCGGGAGGCAGATCGGCTCATCCCGACCGAGGCGAAAGGAGCCATCGGCATGCCCTCCCTGGCTAAGGGTGGCTTCAGCAACGCCTGGGGTGCAACCTGCCTACCGTATCTCCCTGCTGACATGTCAGATTGGCCCATCTCCATCTCCGACCTGGCCCCTCACTACGAAGCGGTCCTTTCTTTCATGCACCTTTCGGCCACGCGGGACAACCTGGAGACGGCCTTCCCTTTATACTCCACCCGTTACCGCCCCCTCCGCCCTGGACGGCAGGCTGCCGCCCTCCTGCGAGACCTGCACGCGCACCAACTTGCCTTGAACGCTGCAGGCATCTTCTTCGGCCAATCGCGGTTGGCCGTGCAAGCCGAAGCCACCGACGGCAGGCCGGGCTGCGCCTACTGCGGCCTGTGCATGTACGGCTGCCCTTACGGCTTGATCTACAACGCGTCGGCGACCTTGGCGCAACTGCAGCGGGAGAACAATTTCCACTACGTCAAAGGCGTGGTGGTACGGAAGGTAGCCGAGACGCAAGGCCGGGTGCGCATACTCGCCGAATCTATGACGACTCGCGAAAGCCTCGCCTTTGAAGGCACACGCGTTTACCTGGCGTGCGGCGTATGGTCAACGACGAAGGTCGTCCTGGAGTCTCTGGAAGCCTACGACCATCCGGTCCTCATGAAGGATAGCCAGTACTTCTTGTTCCCTCTTTTGCGATACGAGAAGGCGCGCGACGTGCAGCGTGAGGATCTGTACACCTTGGCCCAGGCCTTCATCGACATCATAGACCCGCGCCTAGGCGGCAACGCCGTGCACCTGGAACTTTGCACCTACAACGACCTCTACCTGAAGGCCATCCATGGCATCCTGGGCCCAACGTATCCGCTCTTCAAGATCCCCGTCGCCGAGTTTCTCGGCAGGCTGGTGATCGCCCAAGGGTTCTTGCATTCCAACGTCTCCGCGGCCATCTCCGTCAGGCTTTTGCCGGGGAAAGGTGGCGCTCCGTCCGGGCTGACGTTGGAGGCGATCCCCAACCCACGCACCGGGCGGGTGATCCGCGGCGTGCTGGCGAAACTCTTCGCCAACCGGAGATACCTGAAGGCCGTGCCACTGCCCGCGCCCTTGCACATCGCTGAGCCGGGACGCAGTTTCCATAGCGGCGGGGCCTTTCCCATGCGAAGCAACCCCGGCGAGTATGAGAGCGATCCCTTAGGACGTCCCTACGGCTTTAAGCGGGTACACATCGTTGATGCCACCACCTTCCCCAGCCTCCCGGCTACGACCATCACCTTGAGTGTGATGGCGAACGCGCACCGGATCGCCTCGGCGTACGATGACACTTGAGAGGACGTGCCCATGCCTGATGCCGACATCTGCGCCGTCACAGGGGCCAACGGCTACCTCGGCTCCAGGATCGCCGCCTACCTGAAACGAGCGGGCTGGGTCGTCTATGAACTGCGGCACGACCTGAAAAAGGGCTCGGCCCAGGATGAACGGCAGATCCCCTACTCCTTGGAGGAAGGGATAGAGCCCGACAGGCTGCGCGGCGTTGAGGCGCTGATTCACTGTGCCTACGACTTCCGGCCCACTCGCTGGGACGAGATCTACCAGGTCAATGTCCGGGGAACCGCGCGGTTGCTGGAGGCCGCGCAGGTGGCAGGCGTGAGGAGGATCATCCTCATCTCTACGATGAGCGCGTTTGAGGGGTGTAGGTCGCTGTACGGGAAGGCCAAGTTGGAGGCCGAGAAAGAGGCCGCGAAAGTAGACGCAATTGTAATTCGGCCGGGACTTGTGTTCGGTAAAACCCCCGGCGGAACCTTAGGCGCGCTGAAGAAAACGGTTGAGGCCTCCAAAATCGTCCCCTTGGTAGGCCGCGGCGATCAGATCCAATACCTGGCGCACGAGGAAGACCTTTGCCACCTCATCCTGAAGATCTGTCGCGACGCGAACCTTTCTTTCTCTCAGCCCTTGTACGCGGCCGCGGAAAAGGGCAAGACCATCCGCGAGATCGTGGAGACGCTGGCCAAAGCCCAGGGCGAGAAAAAGATCCTCATCCCGATCCCCTGGCGATTCATCTGGCTTGGCCTCAAAAGCGCCGAACGCGCGGGACTACATTTGGGCTTGCGGAGCGACAGCCTCATCGGCCTGGTATATTTCAACCGCCATCCGGACTTCTCGGCGATGCGGCACCTGGGCATCCCCTTCCGCGAGTTCACCGTGCAGACGCTGACCGCGTGAGCAAGGTGGAGAACGGCAAGCCGGAGCAACTCGGGCAGCGGCCATGGCGATATCCGACGTGACGTGTGTTATAATCCCCTCGTCTGGCAGAAGCGAAGTCGGAAAAGATGGCAGAACCTACCCTTCAGCGCATTGCAGGGCATTTTGACCGTCTGGCGCCCTTCTACGATGCCAACCCCCTATACCAGATTGCGGGCCGGGCGGAGATGGCTGCGGTCCGCCAACTGCTGCCGCCGGAGCCGTGTCAGGTGTTGGACTACGGCTGCGGCACGGGCAGGTTCAGCCTGCCGCTGGCAAGGCAAGGCTACGAGGTGACGGGGTTTGACATCGCCGGCCGCATGGTAGCCCAGGCGCGGGCCAAAGCCACCCAATGGGGCGTACAAGCGTTTTTCACGGACGACGCCAACGCCATCGCCGGCCGAAGGTGGCCCCTGGTGCTCTGCTTAGGCGTTCTGGATTATTACCGCGAACCTGCTGCCTTGCTCCATCAGGTTGCGCCGCGCGTGGCTCCAGGTGGCAGGCTGATCATCGGCGCTCCCAACCTGTACAGCCCCCTCTCCTGGGGGCATGCTCTCATCCGACTTCTCTCTCTGCGCATGCATCTCTTTCGGGCCGCGCAGATCATCGCGGCCGCGCGTGGATTCGGCCTGCAGTCGCTGCGCACCCTTTACGCCTTCCCGGCCGTTCCCCTTCTGGGGATGACGGTCGTCATCGCTTTTGAGCAAGTGGCGGAGCCTTCAGGCCATCAGCCATCGGATGATGAAACAAGATGATGAGGATAGCCTGTTTGACCTTGGACGTGGAGGCCGATCATCATGACTTGGTGGCGCCCCGTCGCTTCACGCAAGCCTTGGACGACGCGGACA
>DAOTYP010000162.1:0-18921 GCA_034434975.1 Anaerolineae bacterium
TCGCCGATGTAATCTACGCCCTTCTCAAAGCGACCGGGATAGCGAGGCGCCAGGCTCACCCAACGCACCCCCAGACGTTTCAACTCGCTGGCGATGTAGATGTGCTCCACAGGCGTAGTGGGAGAATCGGTCTCATCCACCGAGATCTCCAGCTCAAAAGGGATGCCTTTGGCCGCGAGGTGGCGCGCCATTTCCGTCACGTGCGCGAGGGCACGACCGTACTTGGCCGCCGCACGCCACACGGACGCCGCGTCCAGACGGATGTCATAGCCGTCTACCTGAACCACTTGCCCCACGTAGCGCCTCTGCACATCAGACGCTGTGCTTTCCAGTTTGTTCCAAGGGAGGGCGGCGACCTTGGCCTCTATCGCCGCCGGCGGAGCGGTCTCCGCCTCGCCGTCCACGTACGCGCCGGGGTCAATGGTATAGAACGTGAAGCCGACCGCGGCGCAGGTATCCACATCGGCCAAGGTCTTCAGGTGATCGGCGTCCGCGCCCAGCGCGTCGCGCCAGCCTCCCTGAAACGCGCCCCAGGTGGCGTCATCCAGGACATCTGTCGGTTTCCTGTGGGTGCGCTCCATCTCGCGCATGGACTGCTGCGCGAAGATCGGCGCGATGCGCCTGCCCGGCGACCGACGCAAGACGTGCCGTAGCGCGCGCACATGCCCCGGCGTCGCCAGGCCCAGGCGGTCGCCGAACCCCGCCGAGGTCGCCAGCCCCAACAACGCCGGCCGCAGCCAGGGGAGCGCCGCGCGCAAAGCCTGCGCATGGGCGTGATCCATCGGGCATAGCCTCAGGACGTAGCCTCCTCTGAACTCAGAGGACTCGCCCTGAAACAGGCCCATGAGCGGGTCATCGGGGCGCGCCAACACGGCCAGCCGCCTACGGCTTCCCGCCCCATGAACCCACAGGCCCGCGCCCTCGTGGGCGACGAAGGAAACAACGTCAAGGTCTGCACCGAAGTGCGCTTGCAGATCGGCCAGAGAGAAAGGGAACATGCCGGTCATGGCATCTCCTCCATCGGAACACGGCCCTTGGCCCTCCTAAGCCACCATCTGATGACCCACCCCACTGCCAACAGCCCGATGGTCAGGCCGCTGATCGCCTTGCCGGCGACCCGCACCGGCGTGTCCTCAAAGCGCAAGAGCATCCAGCCCTCGCCTGCGGGAACCTCTACCGTGATGCGCCCCAGGGGGCCTTGCGGCTCCACGGGAAGTTCTCGCACGGGCCGCCCGTGCTCCTTGTCCAGCAGGTAAGCGCGCCAGCCGGGGTAGTAGAAGTGGTTGAAGATGATGCGTTTGCCGGGGCCTGCCGCGCGGAAGTAGAGTTCCTCATGCACGGCGCTGATGCCCACCGAGCCGACGATGAGGCTTTTATCGGCCTCGCGGCTGTAATCCACCCGCGAGGTGATCTCACCGCCCGCCATGATCACGTCGGCCATGGGCGACCAGTGTGGGCGCTCCGTCACCCAGATGGTCGCCCCCGTCATCTCGTCGGCGCTCTGCATGAAGCGCATCAACCCCGCCAAGGAGACGGGCCCTTCCGCCGGCTCCCTGATCTCACCCCGCAGGTAAGGGTAACTTCCCAACAGGAGAAGCGCGCTCAGGAAGAGGGCAGGAAGGAGGGCCTCGGCCTCGCGGCGCCCCACCAGGCTGGCGGCGCTTAAACATGCCAGCGCAACGGTGGTGTAGGTCAGATAGCGCCAGGGGAACTGCGCATACCGGACGGGAGACAGCGCCTCCCAGAGAGGGACAGAGGCCCCCATGGTCAAGAAGACGCCCACCACTAGGAAAAACCAGAAGAAGCGCAGGTCCCAGCACGCGTCTTCGGCTCGGCGGGCGCGTCCGGCGATGCCCAGGCCCAGCAAGGCGAGGGTGACCGGCACGACGCCCAGCCCAAAGCCCACCGGATCATCCGGCCCCGGCCCGCTGACGCCGAAACCCCACGTGGGCGAGAAGAGTTGGTGAAAATAAACGAAATCGTCGCGGTAATCGTAGCGGCCGCCATACCATTGGTCCTGCCGCACGTAGCGAAACTCGGCCCAGGCAGGGAGCCAAAAGAGGGCGCTCAAGCCCAACCCCAAGGCCAACGCCAGGCCGGACGCAAACGCCTGGCGCGCCAGGTTTGCCAGAAGCGGCAAGGCGGATTCGGCGGACACCTCGCGCAGCGGCTCCTCTCGGTTAAGCCTGACCAAGCCCAAGATGACGACGTATAGGATCAGGAAGGGCGTAAAGATGAAAGTTACCAGGTGGCTCGTGAGCATCAGCCCCGCGTAGGCGAGCGCCGTGCCGCAGACGACGGCCCAGCGCGGGCGCATGACGCTGGCGCGGCATCCCCAAAGGACGAAGGGGATGAAGGCCAGCGCCACCGACTCGGCCAAGGCCGCCCGCACGTATAGGTCAAGAAGGTGGTAAGGCATGTAAACATAAGCCGTCGCCGCAACCAACCCCGCCGCGCGACCGCCCCAATCGCGCGCGAAACCGTACATCCCCAAGCCGGAGGCCAGGATGCTGAGGATGAAGACCGCCTCCACAGAGGCGACGAAATCCAGCCCGCCGACGAGGTGGAAGAACTCGCCCAAGAAAGAAGCCAAAGGGCCATAGATGTTAAAGAAAGGATAACCGTAGCCGAAGGTGAAGTCGGGAAGCCAGCGCGGCCACCAGACGCCGTCCCGAAAAGCGCGATCAAACAGGAAGAGGAAATAAACGTTGTGGCGCGCATCGTGCGCACCCCAGAAATAGCCGGGCGCGAAGAAAGGCCCCATCGCGAAGAGGGAAATCCCTGCCACCAGAAGCCAATTCCAGTCCCAGCCCCGCGCCTTCATCCTCTTGTGATCACCACATGGTCCGCGTCGCCCACGCGCAGGCGCGCGCCCGTCTGCCAGTCGTACAGTCCCAGGATCACCCGATAGCCATCTGCGGGGCCGTCCGCACGGATGAGCACCTCGTAGCGATCCTCTACGACCTCCCCCACCCGCCAACGGGTCATCGGATATTGCCCACCCTGCGGCTGGGTATCATGCTGCCCCCAACGCTCTCCCTTCTCATCCACCACGTGGACGAAGATGGAATAATCTTTGTCCAGGGGCTTGAGGGCCTGCCAGCGCGCCGTCAGGCCGATCTTCTCGCCCGCGCGCAGAGCCCCTTCTACCTCTACATCCACTAACATCACCTGGTGATCGCCCAGGATGGCCGTCGGAGCGCGAGGGGGCGTCAGGGTTATGTAACGCGGCTGCAGGTAGGCGTAACTGGCCAGGACGACCATCGCCACGAGCCCCGCGTGCAACGCCGAGCGCCGAAGCGCGGCCTCTTCTCCTCTTTGGTCTCTTCCCGCCAGCGCAGGGAAAGCCGCCCCCGCCAAGAGGGCCAGGAAAGGTCCGACCAGGCCCAGAAGTTGCCAGGGGTAGGTGAGCGTGCGGGCCGGCGTCGGCCAGGTTGACCACAAGGGCGCGGCCAGGGTAGATGCCAGGAAGAGGCCGACGACGCTTGCACCGACGGCGAACAGGAAGAGGTCGCGCCCTGCGGTCGGCGGGCCCACCACCCAAGCCACCACCGTCAACCCTACCGCGGCCAGGCCCAGGGAGAGGGGAAGCATATCCTGCCATCCCGCCACGCTGAGCCCATCCCCCCAGCCGGCCAGGAAGAACTGAAAGGGGTAAACCAAGTGCTGGATGAAGTCCACCGGCGCAGGCCCGCCCCAGCCCGCGTTCACCGCCTGCGGCGCGAGGCCCGCCGCGCCCAAGAGCGCCCCTGCCAGGAGCGCGGCTCCGACGCGCCCACGCGCGCGCGCCTCCCGCCACGACAAAAGTCGCGCCCACAGCGCCGCCCAAGCCCAGGCGGCCAGCCCCGCCTGCGTCCAGGCCAGCAAGGCCGCCGCGAAAGCCAGAGTCGCCAGGTTGCGCTTTTGCCCCGTGGCCTTGGCTGCCTCCAAAGCCCACAGAGCCAACGGCCAAAGCCCCATCCAAACCGCTTCGGCCCACGCGCCGCGCACCAAGCGCGCGGCCAAGGCGTAGGGCCAATAGGCGTAGACCACCGCCGAAAGGAGCGCACCGCCCCGCCCTAGCCAAGGCCGCGCCCAGGCGTACAGGCCCCACGCGCCCACGACGACGGCCAAGCCCCCGACCGCCTTGATCGCGTCGCCGCCGTCCAGGCCTAACGCCCGCAGGGCCGCAGCCAGGTAATAGGGGAAAGGCCCCTCGCCTCGCCAGAGGTCATGGACCCGCCCCACCGCCGGCCCCCAAGCCAGGTCGCCCCAGCGACGCCCCAGGTCGTGGAGGTTGAAGACGGGCAGAAGGCCCGCGTGGGTCTGCGGAAAGCCAGGGTGGGTGAGGGGAGCCCAGGCGAAGACGGCCAGGAGGGTCAGCAAGATGAGATCAGATTCTAAGGGGAAGAGACGCCGCGTAGAGGGCATGGCAAAATTATAGCATAAGCCAAGCGCTCGCCCAAGGGTTGGTGCGGCGTCGCAGCCTTTCATCATGTGGCCGCCGCGCCGGTGGAAAGTTGCGCCAAGCCCCACCTTGGGGTAAGATAGGGCCGCCTCTTGTCTAGGCGATCATAGCCTTGCCATTGAGGAGGCTCTATGCCCGATATAACCAAAACCTCTTTGTGGGATACGCTGGCGGCGCGCGGCGTAGACGTAGCGGCGGTCAAGGCCGCGCTGAAGGCGCAACGCATTGAGACCCCTTCCTGGGGCTACGGCAACTCCGGCACCCGCTTCAAGGTCTTTCCCTGGCCCGGCGCGGCCCGCACCATCCAGGAGAAACTCCAAGACGCGGCCCAGGTGCACCGCCTGACAGGGATCGCGCCCTCTGTGGCCTTGCACATCCCTTGGGATCAGGTGGACGATTGGCGCGCCCTGCGCGAGTATGCCGCCTCCCTCGGCCTCACCATCGGCGCGATCAACCCCAACCTCTTTCAGGACGACGCTTACCAATTGGGCTCCCTATGTCATCCCGACGCGCAGGTGCGCCGCCGCGCCGTCGCCCATATCCTGGAGTGCTGTCAGATCTGCCAGGAGACCGGCTCCACCCTCCTGTCGCTTTGGTTGGCCGACGGCACCAACTACGCCGGACAAGACGATTTGCGTGCCCGCTAGCATCGCTTGCAAGAGGCTCTGGCCGAGGTCTATGCCGCCTTGCCGACGGGCGTGCGCCTGCTGGTGGAATACAAGTTCTTTGAGCCCGCTTTCTACCACACCGACCTTCCCGATTGGGGCCTGGCCTATGCCACCTGCCTGAAGCTGGGGCCGCAAGCCCAGGTGTTGGTGGATACGGGCCACCATGCCCACGGCACCAACATCGAACACATCGTCGCCATCCTGCTGGATGAAGGACGCCTGGGCGGCTTCCACTTCAACGCCCGCAAGTACGCCGACGACGACCTCATCGTCGGCTCCGTCAACCCCTTTGAGCTCTTCCTCATCTTCAACGAACTGGTCGCCGCCGAGCATTCAGGCGACCCGACCGCCGCAGCCTGCGCGCGCAACGTCGCCTACATGATAGATCAGTCGCACAACATTGAGCCGAAGGTAGAGGCGATGATCCAATCGGTGGTCAACTGCCAGGTCGCCTACGCCAAGGCGCTCCTGGTGGACCGAAAGGCCCTGGCCGAGCGCCAGGCGAACGGGGATGTGCTAGGCGCGCACCGAGTCCTCCTGGAAGCCTATGAGACGGACGTGAGGCCGCTCTTGGCAGAGGTGCGAGAGGAGATGGGGCTCGCGCCTGACCCCATCGCCGCTTATCGCGCCAGCGGCTACCAGGAGAAGATCGCGGCGGAGCGAGGCGCCGCCCGCCCCCGAGGCAGCGGCTACGAGGGGGCATGACGGCGATCCAAAGAGGTTGCAGCGGCAAGGCGAACCGCGCCGGCGCGCGGCCCGCAGGGCATTGTAAGCCCCTTTACTTGACGGCGGTCTCCCTCCGCTTATACTATACCCCAGTATAGTATAGAGGGCCACAAGAGCCACGTGATCCAGGAGGGCCGTATGGTCATGCCACCCATACAGGCGCCGCCGGAAGCAAAAGAGGAACTGCAAAAGCGGCTCGCCCGCATTGAAGGACAGGTGCGAGGCGTGCAAAGGATGCTGGATGAGGGGCGCGACTGTCAGGCCATCCTTCAACAGCTCGCCGCGATCCGGGCCGCGGTGCAACAGGCCAGCCTGCTCCTGGTGCGCTCTTACGCCGCCGAGTGCCTGGCCCGCCCTGACGAGTCGCCGGAGGAGTTGGCCGACAACCTGATCGGCGCCCTGAGCCAACTTCCTTAGAGCAAGGCTAGGGCCAAGCGGTCGCCTTTGTGTGTGAAGGAGACAAATGGAGTTAAACTTCGCGCGAACGCCTCTTGAGCAACTGATCGGCGATTTCACAGCCCGTCGGATCTGGGCCGTCGTCGGCGCCTCCAACGATCCCAACAAGTACGGCCATCGCATCTTCCAAACCCTGCGCGCGGCCGGTTACAGGGTTTATCCGGTCAACCCGAAGGGCGGCGAGATAGACGGCGCGCGGGTCTATCCGACCCTGGCGGACCTGCCGGAAAGGCCGGAGGTGGTGGACATCGTCGTGCCGCCCGCGGTGACGGAGGAGGTCGTGCGTCAGGCCAAGGCGCTGGGGTTAACCCGCGTCTGGATGCAGCCGGGGGCCGAGTCGGAGGCCGCCATTCGCTACTGCCAAGAAAACGGCATCCAGGTCGTGTACAACGCCTGCGCCATGCATTTCCGAAGGAATTGGGAGGAACATGTCTAAGGTCAAAGTGAAGTGGGTGGAGGGCCGCCAATTCGTCGGCGTGGATTCCACCAAGCACGCCATCGTCATGTCAACCGCCGATGACGGGACGGGCGCGAAGCCGTCGGATCTCCTCTTGCTGGCCCTGGGGGGCTGCACGGGCGTGGATGTCATCGGCATCCTAGAAAAGCAACGCCAGCCGGTCAGCGGCCTGGAAATCCATGTGGAGGGCCACCAGGACGGCGACCCGCCTTGGACTTTTCGCGAGATTCACATAGAATACGTCGTGCACGGGCGTGGCCTCTCCGAAAAGGCCGTCGCCCGCGCCATTGAACTCTCGGAACAAAAGTACTGTTCGGTGGGCGCAACCCTGCGCGGAACGGTGCAGATCACGCACCATTACCGCATCGTAGAGGACCTTCCTGAAGCAGCGGCATAGGTTGGTGGATAGGCACATCTAAGGAGCCAAGGTTAAGATGATGAAAGAGCCGATTCACGTCACGGACAGCGCGTTTGAGAAGACGGTATTGCAGTCGCCGATACCGGTGTTGGTGGATTTCTGGGCGCCCTGGTGCGGCCCCTGTCGCATGGTCGCGCCGTCGCTGGAGAAGCTGGCGGCCGAGTACCAGGGAAGGCTCTTGGTCGCCAAGGTGAATACCGATGAGAACCCGGAGTACGCCATGCGCTATGGCGTGCAGGGGATTCCTACTCTCCTTTTCGTGGTGAACGGGCAAGCGGTCGGGCAACTGGTGGGGGCTTATCCTTACCCTGCCCTGAAGGACGCGGTGGAGCAGGTCTTGGCCTACGCAGAGAGGGAGAAGGCTCAGAAGGGAGCGACGGGGGAGCGAAAAGGGCCGCGAGGCGCTTAGGGGTTTCTAGCGTCAAAGGCCTTTGACCGCAGGTTGGGCATGCGATGGCGTGCCCGGCTTGAGGGAAGGTCGCGTCGGTGGAAAAAGGGGCGCGTCTTTGGAGGGATCAGTTGGTAGCTCTTCCTTGGTGGTTGCCCTTGGGGCGCGTGCCGGAGATCACGGCTGAGGCCCTGCGCCAGCAATTGGAAAGCAGGCTCCCGCCGCAGTTGCTGGACGTGCGGCAGCCCAGCGAGTTTCGCGCGGGCCACATCGCCGGCGCCGTCAACGTCCCCATCGGCTCCCTCGCGGCGCGCCTGCCAGAACTGAGCTGGGACCCGCAACGCCCGGTCGTTGTCATCTGCCTGACCGCCCATCGCAGCATCCCGGCGGTGCGGCTGTTGCGGCAGGCGGGGTTCCGTCACGTCTATCATCTGGCAGGCGGATTGCTGGCCTGGCGGCGCCGAAGCCTTGCCGAGGTGAGGTCCGAGGGCTAAAACCGGGAAGGCCTCCGCCTGAGTCATGCATCAACAATCCGATAGAAAGGATTTCGTTATGGCCGAGAAGGGATTAGAAGGCGTCGTTGCGACGACCTCCTCCATCTGTTCGGTAGACGGCCTGGAAGGGCGGCTCACCTATCGGGGGATAGATATCCGCATCCTGGCGGAGAAGTCTACCTTTGAGGAGGTGGTCTACTTCCTCTGGCACGCTGCGCTGCCCACCCGGGCCCAGTTGGATGAGCTCTCCGCGCAACTCAAAGCGCACCGGGAATTGCCGCCGCCCGTGCTGGCGGCCATGCGCACCTGGCCCCAGACGGCGAACCCGATGGAGGTCCTGCGCACCGCGGTCTCCATGCTCTCCTTTTACGATCCGGACGCGGCCGATCCCTCGCGCGAGGCGAACACCCGCATCGCCGTACGCCTCACCGCGCAAATCCCCACCATCGTGGCCGCCTTCCACCGCCTGCGCAGTGGGCAGGAGCCGATTCCCCCAGACCCTTCCCTGGCCCACGCCGCCAACTTCCTCTACATGCTGACCGGTGAACGGCCCTCGCCGACCGCGGAGCGCGTCTTTGACATCTGCCTGATCCTGCACGCGGACCACGAGTTGAACGCTTCCACCTTTGCCGCCCGGGTGACCGTTGCCACCCTGTCGGACATGTACTCCGGCATCGTCTCGGCCATCGGCACCCTGAAGGGCCCGCTGCACGGCGGCGCGAACACGGCCGTGATGAAGATGCTCCTCAAGATCGGCGACCTGGAGAAGGTGGAAGGTGCTATCAAGGAGATGTTGGCGAACAAGCAGCGCATTCCGGGCTTCGGCCATCGGGTCTATAAAACGTGGGACCCCAGAGCCATGTGGCTGCGTCGCATCGCGGAGGAATTAGGACGCAGCACAGGCAACATGAAGTGGTATCAGATGTCGCGCAAGGCGGAAGAGGTCGTCTGGCAGGAGAAGCAACTTTACCCCAACTTGGATTTCTACTCCGCCTCGGTCTATTACACCTTGGGGATCCCGCCCGATCTCTTCACGCCGATCTTCGCCATCAGCCGCATCTCCGGTTGGACCGCCCACATCCTGGAGCAATTGGCGGATAACCGGCTGATTCGGCCGCGCGCCGAGTACGTGGGGCCGGTGGATCAGCCTTACATTCCCTTGGAGCAGCGAACGGGGTAGAATCAGGCCACGTCAGGTCGGATCCAACCTGGCCGTATCTCCGATGAGGTGAGCGCAGGGAGAGAAGCCCATGACAGCGAAGATTCCGGAGAGCCATCTAGACCTCTTTCAGAAGAGGGCCTTCGCCCACCTGGGGACGCTCATGCCGGATGGTTCCCCTCAGGTGACCCCCGTCTGGATAGATTACGACGGCACCTACCTCCTCGTCAATTCGGCCAAGGGCCGCCAGAAGGACCGCAACATGCGCCGGAAGGCGAAGGTGGGGCTGGACATCGTGGATCCGGACAACCCCTATCGCTATTTGGGCGTGCGCGGGACCGTCGTGGAGATCACCGAAGAGGGGGCCGACGTGCACATTGACCGCCTGGCGCGCAAGTACACCGGCGCCGAGCGTTACGGCAACCGCAGGCCAGGCGAGGTGCGGGTCATCTACAAGATACGCCCCGAACGGGTGTGGACGATGGGCTAGGGAGCATCCACGAGGCATGGCGGGGCTTCCCTGCGCCGGGGAACCCCGCCATGTGGAGAGGCTATCATGAGGATTCAGCTCTCTCACGAGGATGCTCCCCCACGACTGGAGCGCGTGCAGGTCCTTCCCTATCCCGACCTGAAGCGCCTGTGGGTGCGCATCCAGATAAGCCCTTTCGCCCGGTATCCTGACCTGGACATCCGCATCCTAGGGCCGGACGGCAACGAGGCCGCCGAGATGTACGTCGTGGAGAACCGCGAGACGTACTTATCCCTGACCCTGCACCTCTCCGCGCCTATACCGGGCGCGCGCTACCTGGCACGGGTGACCTTGCAGCGCGGCCACGAGACGGTAGAGCTGTTGGATATGAAGGAAACCCCCTTTGACCTGGTCTTCGTGGAACCGGAAGACGGCGCAGGGCCGTAAGTAGTCGTCGCCCGCACACGTGATGACCTACCCATACTCACCTCCCCAACTCTCGCAAGGCCAAGAGCGCGCAGGCCACCGAAGCGACCGAGGTGATCTCTCCTCGGCGCGCCATCCTCTCCACCTCGGCCAACGTGTGGAACTCGCAGAGCAAAGATTCCGTCTCGTCTAAGTGAGGGGTCGCATCCGCGCGCGCCTCGCGCGCGAGGAAGGCATGGACGGCCGTGGAGCCGCGATTCGTATCTATGGGCAAGGTAGCCAGGTGTTGCCACCGGTCGCTGACCAGGCCCGTCTCCTCGGCCAATTCGCGACGGGCGCAGGCCAAAGGCGGCTCGTCGGCGCCCTCCAGGTAGCCGGCAGGGAGATCAACTGCCACGCGCCCGATCCCGTGCTTGTATTGGCGCACCAAAGGCACGCGGCCGTCCGAGGTGACGGCGAAGACGGTCGCATAGTCGCGGGCCGGAGCCAACAGATAGCCACGGATGGTCTGGCCATTGGGTAACGCGACGTCTTGCTCCTCCACCCTCAGCCACGGTCGCCGATCCAACAGGAGGCGCGAGGCAAGCACGCGCCAGGGACGCAAGAGGGCCTCGTTATTCTTATGTACATCTGTTGACATGTCCCTACTCCTATGCTATAATCGGTGCGTACACTGTGCAGGTTGATTCGTTCTCCGGTATCTCCCCCATCGCTGGCAGGGCGGGTATCTAGAGTTTTCCGTATGAGCCATCGGCATTTGATCTGCGTTGTCAGCGTGCTCCTGGCTTTCCTGTTTCCCCTTTCCGGCAGTGTGGCGCTGGCCGCGCCGGCGGAGACGGAACCGTTGGTGCACGTGGTCGCCGCGGGCGACACCCTGGCCAACCTTGCCTACCGATACGGCACAACGGTCAGGGCACTGATGGAGGCCAACGACCTGCAAGACCCGAACCTGATCTACATCGGTCAGCGCCTGACCATACCTGGCCGCGCCGCGGGGAGCGGGGGTGCCTCTCCCGCTACGACCTACACCGTCCAATTCGGCGACACCCTCAGCGCCATCGCTCAAGCCTTCGGCGTCAGCCTGGAAGCGCTGATGCAGGCCAACGGCCTCACCGAGCCGAGCCTGATCCGGGTCGGACAGGTGCTGCGCATCCCAGGGCGAGGCCAGCCAGACGCCACCCCTCGCGCGGTGCGCTACACGGTGCAATACGGCGACACGCTGAACCTGATCGCGCAAAGGTTCGGCGTGAGCGTTTACGCCATCGCCCAGGCCAATGACCTGGCCGACATCAACCTCTTGCGGGTCGGGCAGGTGCTTATCATCCCCGGCGCGCAGGGTAGTGCCCCCGCGCCCTCGCCGGCGCCGCCTTCGTCCCCCTCCGGCTCCCGCACCTACACGGTGCAGCCGGGCGACACCCTGAACGCCATCGCCGCCAGGTTTGAAGTGTACGTCAACGACCTGGCCGCCTACAACGGCCTGAGCCTCAGCAGCATCATCCGGCCCGGACAGGTGCTGCGCATCCCGCCCGGCGTAGACATGAGGGTGGGCAAGCGCATCTTGGTAGACCTTTCGGAGCAACGGGTTTACGTGTACGAGGAAGGCAAACTCCTGTGGAACTGGCCCGTCTCCACCGGTCGCCCGGGATACCGCACCATTACCGGCACGTTCCGCATCCTGGACAAGATGCCCTGGGCTTACGCTTCCACGTGGAACCTGCGCATGCCTTACTGGATGGGCATCTACTGGGCCGGGAAACTGGAGAACGGCTTTCACGGTCAGGTCATCAACTCCTGGGGAGTACGCATCTGGGAGAATTACATCGGCAGGCCCTACACCTTCGGCTGCATCATGCTCGCCGACGATAACATGAAGAAACTGTACGAATGGGCCGAGATCGGAACGCCCGTCATCATTCGCAATTGAACGCTTGAGCAGAGGTGCGCCCCGGCCTCTCTTGCCGGGGCTTTTCTTTTCCCAATCATATACCAACTGGCCAGGGAGGGCAAGGGGATGCCGGCGCCAACCTGAGATTTGACAACCGCGCCGATTCATGCTAGACTTGCGCCACTATTATCCTGTAGATGTACCGACCTCTGCAGATGCCACAGACGCTCGCCGCTTCGCCTGCGCTTTGTCTATGTACCTGTTTGCCGCGGGGACGGTCGGCTCTAGGCCCAAGGCGTCGCGCCTAGAGTAACGGTCGCCCCCGCGCCCGGCAAACAGATGCGATGGCCTGCGCCAGTGAAGCGCGCTCGTCTCGCCCATCCGTGAGGCTGCCCCGACAACCGCCGCATAACCCCTCTCCGTTCGCGAGGTGGGTTAGTTGCTTTGGCCTGTCGGGCGGTTGAAGGGCATCTACGCCCTATCCTCTGAGCCCGCAGAGCAGGAAGCGGGCTGTAACCGACGCGTTGTATAGCCAGGGCTCATCGCATCGGTGCGTATGCGATGAGCCTTTTCATATCCAGCATCCTTTGAGGAGGAGACTCATGAGCCCTGAACAAGAGAACGGCCGTGTGTACGGCTTCAACACCCGTCAACTCCATGCCGGCCAGCAGCCGGACCCCACCACCGGCTCGCGCGCCGTGCCCGTCTATCAGACGACCTCCTACGTGTTCCGCAACACCGACCATGCCGCGGCCCTCTTCGCCTTGCAGGAGCCGGGGAACATCTACACGCGCATCATGAACCCCACCAGCGACGTCTTTGAGCAAAGGATGGCCTCGCTGGAGGGCGGCGTCGGCGCGCTGGCCACCAGTTCCGGCCAGGCGGCGGAGACCCTGGGCATCCTGGCCCTCGCGCACGCAGGTGACCACATCGTCTCATCCGCCAGCCTGTACGGCGGCACGTACAACCTCTTTCACTACACCCTCCCTAAGATGGGGATTCGGGTAGATTTCGTAGACCCCAGCGACCCGGAGAACTTCCGCCGGGCGATCCGGCCCAACACCAAACTCTTCTTCGGCGAGACCATCGGCAACCCCAAGTTGGATGTCCTGGACATTGAAACCATCGCGAAGATCGGGCGCGAATACGGCATCCCGCTGATGGTGGACAACACCCTGGCCACCCCGTACCTGACACGCCCTCTGGAATGGGGCGCGGCCATCGTCGTCCATTCCACCACCAAGTTCATCAACGGGCACGGCACCGCCATCGGCGGCGTCATCGTGGACGGCGGCAACTTTGACTGGGCGGCCAGCGGCCGCTTCCCCGGCTTCACCGAGCCGGACCCCAGTTACCACGGCCTGATCTACACGACCTTGGGCGCCCCGGCCTACATCTTGAAGGTACGCCTGCAGCTCCTGCGCGACATCGGAGCCTGCCAGGCGCCTTGGAACTCGTGGCTCAACCTGATCGGCCTGGAGACCCTGAGCCTGCGGATGGAGCGTCACTGCGCCAACGCCCTGGCCGTGGCCCGCTACCTGGCGGACCACAGCAAGGTGAGCTGGGTCAACTACCCCGGCCTGCCGGAGCATCCTTCCTACCCCCTCGCGCAGAAATACCTACCGCGCGGCGCCGGCGCTATCATCGGCTTCGGCATCAAGGGGGGACGCGAAGCGGGCCGACGCTTCATTGACAACCTCAAGCTCTTCTCGCACCTGGCCAACGTGGGGGATGCCAAATCGCTGGCGATCCATCCCGCCACCACGACTCACCAGCAACTGACCGAGGAAGAGCAACTCAGCACCGGCGTCACGCCGGACTTCGTGCGGCTGAGCATCGGCCTGGAGGATCTGGACGACATCCTGTGGGACCTGGATCAGGCGCTGGCCAAGGCATGAGCAGCGCTTCCGGGTAGATCTTATCCTCTTGCCGGCGTCTGAAGCATTGGGGAGGACCGTATGGCTGCGACAGGCAAGCCGGGATCGGTAGGCATCGTGTCCACGCAACACTTCACCTTCGCCCAGCCGCCCCACGAACTGCGGCTGGAAAGCGGCGAGAAGTTGGGGCCGATCACCCTGGCCTACGAAACGTACGGTCGGCCCAATGCCGACCGCTCCAACGCGATCCTCATCTTACACGCGCTATCGGGCGATGCCCATGTCGCCGGCTACCACAGCCCCGACGACAAGAAACCGGGCTGGTGGGACGAGGCCGTAGGGCCGGGCAAGATGTTTGACACCGATCGCTATTGGGTGATCTGCTCCAACGTCATCGGC
This sequence comes from Anaerolineae bacterium, assembly GCA_034434975.1. Classification (GTDB taxonomy): domain Bacteria; phylum Chloroflexota; class Anaerolineae; order JADYZS01; family JADYZS01; genus JADYZS01. Next base: position 14,270 of record DAOTYP010000162.1, read on the forward strand.
GGCTGCAAGGGAAGCACCGGCCCTTCTTCCGTCAACCCGCGCACGGGCCGACCCTACGGCCTCAGCTTCCCCGTGATCACCATCGCCGACATGGTGAATGCCCAGCGCTACCTGATAGATCACCTGGGGATTGACAAGCTCCTGACCGTGGTCGGCGGCTCCATGGGAGGAATGCAGGCCCTGCAATGGGCGGTAGCCTACCCGGAGCGGGTCCGTTCGTGCATCCCGCTGGCGGCCACGGCGCGCCTCTCGCCCCAGACCATCGCCCTCAATGAGGTGGGGCGCCAGGCGATCTACAGAGACCCTCACTGGAATCACGGCGACTACTACGACGGCCCACGCCCCAACGCGGGCCTGGCCTTGGCGCGCATGATCGGCCACATCACCTACCTGAGCGACAAGTCCATGCACCGCAAGTTCGGACGGCGGTTGCAGAACCGCGAGCGCTACGGCTACGACTTCTCCGTGGAGTTTGAGGTGGAGAGCTACCTGCAATACCACGGCGAAAACTTCATCAAGCGCTTTGACGCCAACAGTTACCTCTACATCACCAAAGCCATGGACTACTTTGACCTGGCCAACGGCACCGGCAACCTGGTGCGCGCCTTCGCGCCGGCCGCCGGGGTCAAGTTCCTGGTGGTCTCCTTCACTTCGGACTGGCTCTACCCTTCTTATCAGTCGCGCGAGATCGTCAGCGCGCTCAAGGCCAACGGCGCAGACGTTACGTATTGCGACGTGGATTCCGACTACGGCCACGACGCCTTCTTGCTGGAGGTGAACACCCTGACGCAGTTGATCAGCGATTTCCTGGCCCGTGTCTGTCGCGAGGAAGGGCTAGAGATTTGCGCCGAGCCGGCGTCGGTCTAGGACCAAGAAGCCTCCGACGGGGTCTCGTTGACTATGAGGGTGAATGCGCTCCGTCCCGACCTGCTGGCCATCGCCGAACTGATAGAGCCGGGAAGCAAGGTGCTGGACCTGGGCTGCGGCGACGGCGCGTTGCTCAAATACCTGGTCACGGAAAAACAAGTGGTAGGGAGAGGGATTGAGATCTCCGAGGCCGGAGTGCGCGCCTGCATCGCGCGCGGCCTGTCGGTCGTCCAGGGCGACCTGGACGAAGGGTTGGCCGACTACCCCGACGGCATGTTTGACGTGGTGATCCTGAGCCAGACCCTCCCTTACCTGGACAACCCACCCCTCATCCTGCGCGAGATGCTGCGCGTGGGCCGCAAGGCGATCGTCAGTTTCGCCAATTGGGGGCATTGGCGTTGCCGACTCCACCTCCTCCTGACCGGTCGCATGCCGGAGGCGCCGGCCCTCCCCGAGCCGTGGTATGCCTCGCCCAGGGCGCGCCCGCTCACCGTGCGCGACTTCGGCGAGTTCTGCGTGCGCCACGGGATCACCATCAGCCACCAGGTCTACCTGGCCAACGGCCGCCGCATCCCACCTCGCCGCTACAAAAACCTCCTGAGCACCCTGGCCATCTTCGTGTTGGAGGGGCGGCCCCGAGTTGACGTCTCACCATAAAGGGTTTATAATTTGAAAATTATTCCGAACAATCCGGTCTGGGTCAGAGGCTGAGAGGAGCGTGGCATGTTTCCCTGGCAAGCAGTGGCAGAACACTGGCAAGAACTGGCGCTGGCGGCAGGCACCGCCCTGGGCATGGGCGTCTTGGCTTGGGCGGTGCTTTATCTGTTGGATAACGTGGTGGTGCGCTTCTCCGGCCGAACCCTCAGCCGCCTGGATGACGCCCTCCTCAGGGCCGCGCGCGTGCCCGTTTTCATCATCATCGTCTTCATCGGCGCACAGCGCAGTTTCGCCGACCTGACGTTTCTGCCTCCTCCCTGGCAAAAACTCCTCGCGGATTTCAGTTACGTCGGCCTCCTGTTCGGCCTTTGGCTTCTGGTTTACCGTGTCCTGGCCAGCGTCCTACAATGGTACAGCAACGATGTGGCCGCCCGCACCTCTACGCGGCTGGATGATGAGTTCCTTCCCTTCCTGCGTCGCCTCGTCTTCCTCATCACCGTCGGCATCGCCCTCGCGATCGCGTTAGACCATTTCAACATCGCCCTGGGGCCTTTCCTGGGCGCGCTGGGGCTTACCTCCCTCGCGGTCGCGTTGGCCGCGCAGGCGACGCTGGGCGACCTCATCTCAGGCCTCGTCATCATCATGGACCGCCCCTACCGCCTCGGCGACTACGTCCAGGTGGAAGGGATGGATGTAGCCGGGGTCGTAGAGGACATCGGCCTAATGACCACGCGCCTCGTCACGATGGACGAGCGCGCGATCATCATGCCCAACGCGAGGATGAAGGGGAGCCGGGTCATCAATTACACCTATCCCGACCCGCGCCTGCGGTTAGACCTCCCCATCTCGGTGCCGCGCAGCGCGGACGCGGCCGCGACGAAGCGGTTGCTCGTAGAGACCTGCTTGAAGGTGCCGGGCGTCCTCTCCGATCCACCTCCGAGCGTCTCCCTCGTCGGCATCGGCAACCCGTCCCTCAACCTGGTGGTGCACTGCTGGATCGGGAACGCCAAGGAACAGCCCGTCATGGTGGATCGCCTCTACATGGCGATCTTGGAGGCGCTCAACACGGCGGGCCTTTCCTAGCCTAGGGGGAAGGAAACGTGCGCCTCGCGACCCTTCTGGCGGCCCTGCCTTCCTTTGAATTGCACGGAGACCCAGAGGTAGAGATCTCTCAGATCGTCCCGGACTCGCGCCAGGTAGGGCCAGGGGCGCTCTTCGTCGCCGTGCCCGGCCTTCACCACGACGGTCATCGCTACATCCCCGACGCGATCGCCCGCGGCGCGGCGGCCATCGTCGCCGAACGCCCGGTCCCCTTGGAGGCTCCTCTCCCCTTGATCGTCACTCCCAGCGCCCGTGAGGCGCTGGCCCACCTCTGCGCCGCGTGGTACGGCCATCCGGCCCGCTCCCTGCGTGTCGTCGGGGTGACGGGGACCGACGGCAAGACGACCACCGCCAACCTGATCCACGCCCTCCTGCAGGCCGCGGGTCGTCCGGCAGGCCTGATCAGCACCGTGCACGCGATCATCGGCGACGCCATTTATGACACAGGGCTTCACACGACGACGCCAGACGCGCCCGACGTGCAACGCTACCTGGCCGAGATGGTGCGCGCGGGCGCGGAATATGCCGTCTTGGAGAGCACCTCCCATGGCCTGGCCCAGGGGCGCGTCACCGCCTGCGACTTTGACGTGGCCGTCGTCACCAACATCACCCATGAGCACCTGGATTACCACGGCAGCCATGAGGCATATGTGGCGGCCAAGGCGCGGCTCTTCCGCTTTCTCGGCGAGGGGTGGCGCAAGCCGGGCGTCCCCAAAGTGGCCGTCCTCAACGCGGACGACACGCATTTCTCCACCCTGCGCGCCATCCCTGCCGACCGTCATCTGACCTACGGGCTGGGGGCGTCGTGCGACGTCACCGCGTCGGAGGTCCGAGCCACGTCCCAAGGCATCGCCTTTCAAGCCCATACTCCCGTGGGCGATTTCCCCGTACGAAGCCCCCTCGTCGGGGAGTACAACGTCTACAACTGCCTGGCGGCCTTGGCGGTGGGGGTTTCGCAAGGGCTTCCCATCGCCGCGATGCAGGAAGGGATCGCACGGGTCGCGGGCCTCAGCGGGCGCATGGAGCGCATAGACGAAGGGCAGGACTTCACGGCCATCGTGGACTTCGCCCACACCCCCTACGCGCTGGCGCAGGCCTTGCGCGCCGCGCGCGCCCTGGCCGCGCCCGGAGGCCGGGTCATCGCGGTCTTCGGCAGCGCGGGCCTGCGCGACGTGGAGAAAAGGGCCTGGATGGGACGCATCTCCGCCCAAGAGGCCGACCTCACGGTGCTGACGGCGGAAGACCCCCGCACCGAGCCGCTGGAGCGCATCTTAGAGCAGATGGCCGAGGGGTGCCGCGCCGGCGGCGGCGTGGAGGGGCACACCTTCTGGCGTATCGGCGATCGGGCCGAGGCCATCGCCTTCGCCGTCGGACTGGCGCGCGCGGGCGACGTGGTCATCGCCTGCGGCAAGGGACACGAACGCTCCATGTGCTTCGGCACGACGGAATACCCCTGGAGCGATCAGGACGCGATGCGCGAGGCGTTGCGACGACGCAAGAAGCGGTAGCGAGCCTTCCCGCCGAGGCTAGCGCGCCGCCCCACGGCCGTCTAGGCCCAGTTCGGCGGCGATGCCCTGCATGGCCTGCAGCACGACGCGAATGTGCTCATCCAATGGGATGCCCAACTCGGCCGCCCCGCGCTCTATGTCGGCCCGATTGATGGCAGCGGCGAACAACTTGTCCTTCCATTTCTTCAGCACCGACTTCACTTCCACATCTCGGATGTCTTTGGTAGGCCGCACGTAGGCACAAGCCATGATGAGCCCCGTCAACTCATCTATCGCGTAAAGGGCGCTGTCCATCGGCGTCGTGCGGGGGACGCCCAAGAAGGGCGCGTGGCCCTCTACGGCATGGATCAGTTCGGCAGGCCAACCTCTCTCGCGGAAGAGGCACAAGGCGGTTCGGGGATGCCCCGCCACCGGATCGTCCATGTCGGGGTAGCGTTCAAAGTCCAGGTCGTGCACCAGGCCGGTGATCCCCCAAAGATCCTCATCCGCCCCGTAGCGGCGAGCATAAGCGCGCATCCC
>DAOTYP010000163.1:0-2594 GCA_034434975.1 Anaerolineae bacterium
GCCGGATGATTGACATGCATACTCACGCGTGGCTGAGGGCCTTCTACCGGCCATCGGCAGTACGCCCGCGGGGACCCACTTGGCCCAGTCGGGTCGCTGATGAGAATCCAGTGGAAGATCTGCTGCAGACTTACCGTCTGATGTTCCCGCACCAAGTCGTCAGGCCGCTGATTTTCGGGGCCGCGACGCGGTCCTACGATCTGGAGCAGAATAATCGTTACATCAGCCAGGTCGCAAGGCAGCATCGCCTGCCCAGTCTTCTGGTTACCACGCCGGAATGGTCGGCGCAAGAACTGGAGCGGCAGGCGACGGAGGGTGGCTTCATTGGGTTGAAGCCATACCTTGAATTCGCGCCGGAAAACATCCCCGCGGACGACATCACCATCTTTGACTTCCTGCCGCATCATCACCTGGAAGTAGCGGACGCCCATGGCTGGATCGTTATGCTGCACATCCCGCGTCGTGCTCGCTTAAGGGACCCGGTTAACTTGGAAGGGATGCTGGAGATTGAGGTTCGCTATCCGAACATCCGATTGGTGATCGCGCACATCGGCCGCGCGTATTGCCCTGAAGATGTGGGCGATGCGTTCACCGTGCTGAGAGAAGCGAAGCGGATGGTGTTTGACTTCTCCGCCAACACCAATGCCTGGGTGATGGAGCAGCTCTTGCGGGCCGTTGGTCCCAAGCGGGTGGTGTTCGGCAGCGATTTGCCCATCACGCGCATGAGGATGCGCCGTGTCTGTGAGGATGGTTTCTACGTCAACTTGGTGCCCCCAGGACTGTACGGCGATGTCGGCGATGATCCGCACATGCGTGAGGTGGACGAGGAAGAGGGTCGGCAGCTCTCTTTCTTCCTGTACGAAGAACTGGCCGCTTTTCACCAGGCTGCTCAAGCGGTCGGCCTGGGAGCGCGCGAGATCTCCGACATCATGTACCACAACGCAGCGGACCTGATCGTCGGCGCAGGGGGCCACCTCGGCTAAAGGGACGCGCTCACGATGGATTTGCTGATCGGTTTGGATGTCGGCACCACGGCGACGAAGGCGCTCCTGTTTGATCTTACAGGTCGTGTGCTCGCCTCGGCGACTCGCGGCTATGGCCTCATTGTGCCGCGTCCTGGTTGGGTTGAGCAGGATCCTGAGGAGATCTGGCGGGCAGTGGTGGAGACCTTGCGCGCGCTCGGCCAAGAATGCCACGCGCGCCATCGCGTGGTGGCTTTGAGCCTCTCTTCTCAAGGGGGCACCACGATCCCCGTCGCTGCTGACGGGCGTCCTCTCTATAACGCCATCAGTTGGATGGATGAACGCGCCTGCGAGCAGACCGAGTACGTAAGAGAGAAATGGGGTGCGGAATTCATCCGCGCGACCACTGGCTGGCCTTTGATGAACGGCTTGCCGTTGCAACATATCGGCTGGCTTAGACAGAATCGCCCTGCCGAGTTCGCTCTAGCACGCTACTTCCTCTTCGTCAACGACCTCATCATCCAGCGATTGACGGGGCGGCTATGCATGAATCCGTCGGATGCCAGCATTACCCAGCTCTTCAACATCGCCACGGGGGACTGGGATGAGCGATTGCTGGACATTGTCGGCCTTACGCGTGACCAATTGTCGCCGGTATATCCGTCGGGGCAAGGAGTGGGCAAACTGACAGCGGCGGCCAGCGAGGCCACCGGTCTGCCTCAGGGTGTTCTGGTTGTCAACGGTGCTCATGACCAATATTGCGCGGCTGTGGGTACGGGTGTGATGCGGCCTGGGCCTATGCTCCTCTCCTGTGGCACTGCCTGGGTGCTTCTGGTCGTGCCCGATAACCTAGAGGTAGCGTTGCGCAGCGAGATGGCGATCAGTTGCCATGCTGTTCAGGGACGCTGGGGCGCCATACGCTCGCTGGGCGGCGTAGGTACATCGCTGGAGTGGCTTTTGGACAACGTCTGGGGTGGAAAGGACGTAGGGGAAAGGCGTGAGCGCCTCTACGAAGCGATCGATAAAGATGCGGAGCGGTCTTCCGTTGGTGCCAATGGGTTGTTTTTTTACCCCCCGGCCGGGGGACACGCGACCATCGTGGGCGCGGGCCGCGGGGGATTCATCGGCCTAGCGCTGGCCCATTCCCGGGGCGACCTGGCTCGCGCGGTCATGGAAAGCATCGCCTTTGAGTTGCGCTGGGCCGTGGAGGAAACGCGAACAAAGACGGAGCTTAAGGTAACTGAACTCACGATGGTTGGTGGGGCGGCTAGGAGCACGATCTGGCCGCGCATCATCGCTGATGTGACCGGCGTTCCTACCGTGATCCCCACCGTGAAGGAGGCAGCCAGCCGCGGAGCGGCTATCCTGGCTGGCGTCGGGGCTGGGCTGTTCCCCGATCCTGAAGCCGGCTTCAAGGCTTTCCGTGGCGGCGAAACGCGTCTAGAGCCTGTTGCAGGCCATAGCGTGCTTTACGATGATCTGTTTGCTCGGTACAAGGAAGGTTACGATGCCATTCGACTCGTGATTGAGAAAAACGCCGCTTTCCTGCCGCGTAGTTCCACTTGAGTCTCAGAGCCTAGACGGCGCATCCCGTGCTTGGCTTTCCTCCGGCTTACTTTGTCAATGAAGCGC
>DAOTYP010000164.1:0-10745 GCA_034434975.1 Anaerolineae bacterium
GTTTGTGTAACCCCAAGTTTACCCCGGCGGAGTCCCTTATCCCGAACTCACGTTATTATCTCATTGTACCACACAGCGCACGGCGCACCAAACGCACGCCACCTCTTATATTGCCCTCCGTGCCTCCGGTGAATGTCAGCCTCCTGTCGGATGGCGGTCATGCGCCGCAAGGAGGACGGCGCTATAATAAGCCGCGACGAGTTCATCCGCTCACCTAGCGAAACCGAGGAGAGAAGAACATGGACATCACAAGCATCCTGAAGCGCTCCTTCCAGATCACCCGTGCCCATCGCGCCCTGTGGGTTTTCGGTATCCTCCTAGCCTTAGCCAGCGGCGGCGGAGGCTACGGCGGCAACGTGGCCAACCTGGTTACCGATCGCGCAGACCGCCTCGGCAGGCCTTTCCAAGGGGACAGCCTCATGATAGGCCCAGCCGAGATTTTGCTGTTCGTCGCCGGCCTTCTCTGCGTGGTCTTGATCCTGGCGGTGGTCGGGGCCATCGTCTACTACGTCTCGGAGACGGCGCTCTACCGTCTGGTAGACGAACTGGAAGGGACCGGCGCGCGGCCGACGGCGCGGCGTGGCTTCCGATTAGGATGGGATCGGCGGGCGTTGCGCCTCTTCCTGATAGACCTGGTGGTCGGCATCCCCCTGGTCGTGGGGGTCACCTTCCTCATCCTCCTCGCGCTGGCGCCGTTGCTCCTCCTCACTGTAGAGGGCACCGCGGCGCGGGCGGTCGGCGTGGGGCTGACGGTGCTCCTCCTCTTGCTCGTGGCCTTGGCGATCATCGTCGTCGCGGTCGCCGTCAGCCTCCTCAGCCAGTTCTGGCATCGCGAGGCCGCCATTGCGGGCAAGGGCGTGTTGGATGCCATTCGGGGCGGGGTCGCGCTGGTGCGCGCCCGACCGAGGGACGCGCTCGCCATGCTCCTGGTGATGTTCGGCATCGGCCTCGGTTGGGGCGTGGTGCTGATCCCCGTTGTGCTGGCGCTGGCGGCGCTGGCCTTCCTCGTGGGGGGCTTGCCTGCCTTCCTGGTCCATCAGGTCACGCAAGCGCCCGTCGTCGCGTTCCTGGTCGGGGTTCCCATCGGCTTGATCGTTTTCCTCGTGCCGCTGGTCTTCCTCTCGGGGCTTTACATCACCTTCACGACGACCGCCTGGACGCTAGCCTACCGCGACCTGAAGGCCCGCTCTACCCCTGCGCCAGCCCCTGGCCCCGCCGGCGATCCGCTCAAACTGGCCTAGGCTCAAAAATAACTAAGGGAGGCGCCTGCTAAAGCGCCTCCCTTAGTTGAACGGCAAGGCGAGCCTACAAATAGGTCAACCGTTGGCGGTAGCGCTCAAACCAGCGCTGGTTGTACGCGTCGCCCCCCTCCACGTTGGCGCTGACGAAGACCGGCACCTCTTGCCCTCGTTCCGCCAGGATCTCGGCGGTGCGCACGACCACCGCGTTCAAGATCGCCGCTCCCAACGCGGTGGAAGACGGCCCCACCCGCTGGGGAAGCCCGGCCACCTCCACCAGCGCATCCCCCACGGGCGACCTCAGATCCAACACCAGATCCGCCACCTCAAACAGGCGCGGCATCCCGACCTGGCGCGGCGCGACGGTCTGGGAGTACCGCACCGAGGTTACCGCGATGACCTTCGCCCCGCGCGCCTGAGCCTCCCGTGCCACCTCCACCACGGCCGGGTTGCGGCCCGAGACCGAGATGGCGATGAGCACGTCGCCCGCGCCGATGGGCGTCTCGGCCACGATCTGGCTCCCAAACCCCGGCAGCCGTTCCAGGCGCGTGGTCAGGGTGATGGGGCGAACGTCGGTCGTCAGCCCCGGCGGCAGGATCGGGTTCACGGGGACGAGGCCGCCGGCCCGATAGAAGAGCTCCTGAGCCAAGATGCCCGCATGGGATGGGCCGAAGACGAAGATCAGGTGATCGTTGGCGATCGCCTCCGCCAACGCCTGGGCCGCGCGCTCCATCGCCTCGGCCTGGGTCTCACGAACCTCTTGCAAAAGCGCGATGATTTCATCTAAATATCGCATCATAGCCCTGCTCAGGAGTGCCAGAAGCGTTTGCGGAATTTGTAGCCGTATTGGATCAACCCCTCGTCCCCCTCCACCGAGAGCCTACGGGTCGTCATCTCCACGGGCATGCCGATATGAACCTCCTCCGGGTCCACATCGGTGAGTTGCGCCGCGATGAGCGGCCCCTCCTCCAATTTCACCAGGGCGACGGTGTAGGGCACGAACTGCTGAAAGCCCGCGGGCGCGTCGTAGAGGGTGGTGTAACTGTACACCTCCCCTCGCCCGCTGAACACGTAAGGCTCCCTTGCAGGCTTGGCGCATTCCGGGCAGACGTCGCGCGGCGGGAAGATCTTCGCGCCGCACTCCCCGCAAACCTCGCCGACAAGGCTGTAACGTTGCGCCTTCAGGCGCCAGTTCTGAGCGATGCGCATGAAAACCTCCTAGAGATCGCCCCCTTGCAGAGGGGCGTTACCGTATAGGCCTCTCTCCATCCTAGCAAGGCACATGAAAGTGCGGGGGTTACTCTCCCCCTTCCAAGATCGTCGTGATGACCGTGGCGCCGCTGCCGCCGATGTTCTGCGCCATGCCCCAATGGGCATCGCCGACCTGGTTGGCGCCGGCCTCGCCGCGCAGTTGCTCCACCACTTCCACAACCTGATAAATCCCCGTCGCGCCGACGGGATGGCCGCGCGCCTTGAGGCCCCCCATTGTGCTGATGGGAATGCGGCCGCCGATGAAGATATCGCCCTCCATGGCCAGGCGCACTCCCCCGCCGCGGGGGGCAAAGCCGCTCGCCTCCAACGACAACGCGCTCATGATGGTGAAGGCATCGTGCAGCTCAAAGAGGTCTATCTCCTGCGGCCCGACGCCCGCCTGTTTGTAGGCCTTTTGCGCGCTCAAGGCCACCGCGTCCAACCAGAGGGGGTCTCGCCGATCGTGCAGGCTGACGCTGTCGGTGGCGATGGCGCTGGCCGCGATGCGCACGTTGCGCCGCCCGCGCCCGCGCACCCACGCGGTCGGCGCCAGCACCACCGCGGCCGCGCCGTCGCAGATGGGCGATGAATCCAGCAGGTTGATGGGATCGGCGATCATCCTTGCCTGCCTAAAGGCCTCCACCGTGACGGGATGGCGGAACATGGCATAGGGGTTATTCGCCGCGTTGCGATGCGCGTTCACGGTGAAGTGGGCGAAGTCGCTGTGGCTAAAGCCGTACTCGTGCAGATAGCGCCGCATGAGGAGCGCGTTGATGGCTACGAAACTGAGCCCTTGGCTGGCCTCGTAATCGGCGTCGGCGGCCATGGCCAAGGCCGAGGTCGTGTCGTCGCCGATGGTATCGGTCATCTTCTCCACGCCACAGACGACGACCACGTCGGCCAATTCACCGGCGACGGCGATGTAGCCCATGCGCAAGGCCGCCGCGCCGGAGCCGCAGGCCGCCTCCACTTTGACCGCTTCCACGCCGCGCAGGCCCGCAAAATCGGCCACCAGCGCCCCCAGATGCTCCTGGCTGTTCAGTTCGCCGGAGAGCATGTTGCCGATGTACAGAGCATCTATCCGGTCTATGCCGCCATCGCGGACGGCCGCGAGGATGGCCTCGTAGGCCAGGTGGCGCAGCGAGCGATCCCAATGCTCGCCCACAGGAACTTGACCGATACCGATGATGCTGACGTCTCTCACGGTAAGATCATCCCTCACCTAACTCCCTCACATCCCCCAAGGACGAGAGGACGCAACCCCCTAACTCATTCGCAACTTCTCGCGATAGCGGGCATAGGTCGCGTAGTCTATCACCTTGCGGCGGGCGATGTAGTCCGCGGTGCGCGGGGCCAGGCCACGTCGCTGCGGAAGCCGCTCCGTCGCCACCAGGGAGAAGGCGTCGCTACCCGCGCCCGATCCGAAGGAGACTAAAAGGATGCGCTCGCCCGGCTCCGCCGCATCCAACACGGCTGTCAGTCCCAGGAGGGAAGAGGCCGCGTAGGTATTCCCTATGCGGTCCACCAGGAGGCCCGGCGCGATCTGCTCGCGCCGGAAGCCCAACATCTCCCCCACCTTCAAGGGGAACTTGACGTTCGGCTGATGGAAGACGACGTAGCGGTAGTCGGATGGCGTGCGACCCAGCCGCTCCAACAGATGCCGCGCCGCCATCTCAATGTGGCGGAAATAGGCCGGTTCGCCGGTGAAGCGCTCGCCATGGCTGGGATAAGGCTGGTAGGGACGCCGCCAGAAGTCGGGCGTATCGGTGACGTAGGAATGAGAACCTTCAAACAGGGCCACGCTCTCCTCGGCCGGGCCGATGAGGAAGGCGGCGGCCCCCGCGCCCGCCGTGTACTCCAAGGCGTCGCCGGGGCGCCCCTGGGCGGTGTCCGCGCCGATGCCCAACGCGTAGTCAGCCATGCCGGAGCCGACGAAGCCGATGGCGGCCTGAATGGTCTCGGTGCCCGCCTTACACGCGAACTGCCAGTCGGCAGCTTGGGTCGCGGGAACCGCGCCGATGGCCTCGGCGACGATGGTAGAGGTGGGCTTCACAGCGTAGGGGTGAGACTCGCTGCCGACCCACACGGCGCGGATCAGGGACGGCTCTATGCCGGCGCGGGCCAACGCGTTGCGCGCGGCCTCCATGCTCATCGTCGCCGTATCCTCGTCCAGCCCAGCAACGGCCTTCTCCTGGATCGGCGCGCTGCCGTAGCCGTCGCTCCACACGCGTGCCACCTCGCTGGCAGGAAGGCGATAGCGGGGCACGTAGGCCCCGTAGCCCACGATGCCCACCTGACGACCTGGCTTCAGCACGTCGTTAGACATACTCCCCTCTCACCCGACAGTGTACACCCCTCTCTCGTACATCAATGTAGTCTTTCACCCCGTCTGTATAGTATTTGAATATGTTCTGTCTATGCCGGACGACGCCAGCAACTCCCGCGCTCGCGCCTCGCGTACCTGACCCTCGGCCACCAACCGCGCGGCGATGCGCTCCACCTCCGCCCCCTGCGCGCCGGCGGCGATGGCCACCTGCCGAGCATGCAAGGCCATGTGTCCCCGCTGGATGCCCTCGGTCGCCAGGGCCCGCAGCGCGGCCAGGTTCTGCGCCAGCCCCACCGCGGCCATGACCGCGGCCAACTCCTGCGCCGTCTGCACACCGAGGATCTTGAGGGCCGTCCGCGCCGTCGGATGGGCGCGCGTGGTGCCGCCGACCACGCCCACGGCCAGAGGCATCTCCAGATGGCCAGTCAACTCGCCTTGCCCCGTCTCCCGCCAGGTCGCCAGGGCCGTGTAACGGCCAGCGCGGGCCGCGAACGCATGGGCCCCCGCCTCAATGCCGCGCCAGTCGTTCCCCGTCGCGACGGCGACCGCGTCTATCCCGTTGAGGATCCCCTTGTTGTGGGTAGCCGCCCGGTAAGGATCGGCCTGAGCGAAGGCGCTCGCCTCCACGATGCCCCGCACGACCTGCGGGCCGGCATACTCCTCGCTCCCCAACGCCTGCGGTGGGATGGTGCAGCGCGCCCACGCGCGCCGCCGCTCGGCCAGGTTGGAGAGGATGCGCAGGCCCACCCGCCCGCCCGTCAACCGCTCCAGCAGGGGGGCTACGGCCTCGGCGGCGGTGTTCACCGCGTTGGCCCCCATCGCGTCGCGCACGTCCAGCAGCAGGTGGACGATCAGCATCGGCCCCACCGCCGTATCCGTGAGGCGGCGCACCTCCAGCCCCCGCGCGCCGCCCCCGCGCGCGCGGATGGTCGGGTGCGCCGCGTCGGCCACAGCCAGCACCTCGGCTGCCGCCCGCCGGACGGCCTCCTCCGCCGCATCCGGATCGGGCACATCCAGCAGTTGCACCTGGCCGATCATGATAGGCTCATCGGCGCCGGCCTGGAAGCCGCCGCCCGCGCGGGCCAGTTTGGCCGCATGGCTGACCGCGGCCACCACGGAAGGCTCCTCCACCGCCATCGGGATCAGGTAATCCCGCCCGTTGACGACGAAGTTCACCGCCAGGCCCAGGGGGAGCGCGAAGGTGCCGATGACGTTCTCGCCGAGCCGGTCGGCCTCGGCCAGGGTCAGGCCACCGTCCAAAGCGGCCACTTCGGCGTCGCTCAGGCCAGCCCACTCGGCCACCCAGCGCCGTCGCTCTTCCGGCGTCCAACGGTAAAAGCCGCCTACGCGAGATGAACGCTCAGCCATAAACATAAGGCAAGAGACCCCGCCTGAAGCAGGGTCCAGAGCCCCCAGGCAGTCTAGCGTGCAATTTAGCACAAATTCCCTGTCAAAACCTATCAAGTTGCTGCCAGAGGCTACCGAAGTGGCGCACGAGGGGACACCTATCGTTAGGGCAGAGGGTATTGCCCCGCGTCTTGGGGGCGCGACCTGGCCAGAAACTCCTGCACCTTCACCGGTTGGCCTGTGCGGCTGCTCTCAATCGCGGCGAAAACCAGCGCCACCGACTGCAGGTTATCCTCTACGTTGGTTTCCATCGGCTCACCGCCGTCCAGCCAGCGCACAAACTTCTCAATCAGCCAGGTGTTCGCCCACTTGGGCTGCTCCAAAAGGGGGATCGTCTCGCCTTGCCCTTCCATGCCGCTGGCCCACTCGCGAGCGGGGTCATAAGGGAAGCGTTCCAGGCGACGGCGGCTCAGGATGAGGGTCGCCTTCTCGCATTCGGCACGGATGTACTCCTGCCCCCAGCCGTTCAGCCCGATCGCGTTGGACTTCGCGCCCTCATAGAAGGCGCGACGCCCGTTCTGGAAGTGCATGATGACCAGGGCTTGGGAATCGCCGGCGTATTCGCCCCATCGCGGGTTCCACGTCTGAGCGTAGATCGTGTCGCACCGGGCCCCGGCCAGGTCGGCCAGGATGTCCAGATGATGCACCGCGCCTTCCACCAGGAGGGGATCGGGGATGTCATGGCGGAAATGCCCCCAACTGCCGTACTTGCGGGCATCACAGGTGAAGCGGCATACCAGGTAATCCAAATCACCGTAGCGCCCGGAGCGTAGTTCGTGGCGCAGCGTCGTCTTGTCTTGATCAAAGCGGTGGCTCATGGTCACGCCCATCTTCTTGCCGGCGCGCTTGACCTTCTCGGCGATGCGCACGGAGGCCGCCAACGTATCCGCGATGGGCTTCTCCGACAAGATGTGCATGTCGTGCGCCAAAGCCACGTCCACCACGCTCTCATGGTAGGCAGGTGGCACGACGATGGTGCAGAAATCGGCTCGGTTCTCGTCAAAGGCCTTGTGAATGTCGGTGTAGCACTGGTCGGCGCGCAGCCCCAGGTGCTTCCGAGCGTTCTCCAAGGCTTGCGGGTTGATGTCCACCGCAGCCACCACTTCTATCAGGCCCTCTCGGATGTTGGGCGGGAGGAACTTCTCGCACCACCACGCGCCGAAGCCACCGGTGCCGACCTGGATCATCTTGTAAGCCATGCGTTCATCACCTCATCGCAACTTGAGATCAGGGTGTACACATCATACTGCTGCAGAGGCGGGGGCGTCAAACTGGCCGTCCCCTCGCGTGTTGTGGTACAATCTTCGGGCATGAACCCACGTGAGTTTCTCGCCTACCTGAGACAGCAACCTTTCTACCGGGGCCAGATCATCCACGTGGAACACCTGCCGGCGCGCAAGGCGCGCTACGGCAACCTGCGTGTGCCCCTCGCGCCTCCCATCCATTACGGGCTGCAACGGATCGGCCTAGAGCGCCTTTGGTCGCACCAGGCGGAGGCGATCAACGCGGCGCGCGCAGGCCATCACGTGGTCGTCGCCACGGGCACGGCCAGCGGCAAGACCCTCTGCTACAACCTTCCCGTGCTAGATGTCATCGCCCGCGACCCGCGCGCCCGCGCGCTGTACCTCTTCCCCACCAAAGCCCTGGCCCACGACCAACTGCGTGCGCTGGGTGAACTTGCCCAGGCCACGTTGCCCTTGCTGCGCTTCGGCCCCTACGACGGCGACACGCCTACGCCGGCGCGCTCACGCCTGCGCCGGTCGGCCCACATCCTGCTGACGAACCCCGACATGCTGCACGTCGGCATCCTCCCCCACCACACCCTGTGGGCCGACTTCTTCCGCAACCTGCGCTTCGTGGTGCTGGATGAGGCTCACCACTACCGGGGCGTCTTCGGCTCGCAGGTCGCCTGCGTCCTGCGACGGCTGCGGCGCATCTGCGCCTACTACGGCGCGCAACCGCAGTTCATCGCTTGCTCCGCCACGATCGCCAACCCCGCGCAGCACCTGCACCTCTTGACGGGGCTGGACTTCGTCGTTGTGGACGATGACGGCTCACCCCGTGGGCCTAGGGAATTCGTCCTGTGGAATCCACCCTTTGTGGATCGCGCCTGCATGGCGCGGCGCAGCGCCAACGTGGAAGCGACCTTCCTCTTCGTGGAACTGGTGCGCCGGGGGATACGCAACATCACCTTCGCCCGCGCCCGCAAGGTGGCCGAACTGATCCTCCTCTACGCGCGCAAGATGTTGCAGGACGCCGCCCCCGAACTGACGAGGCGCGTCCGCGCCTACCGCGCGGGCTACTTGCCGGAGGTCCGACGCGCCACAGAGCGCGCGATAGCGCAGGGGGAGATCATAGGCGTTACCGCGACGAACGCCCTAGAATTGGGGGTAGACATCGGCGGGTTGGACGCGGTGGTGATGGTAGGCTATCCGGGCACCGTGGCCAGCCTATGGCAACAAGCGGGCCGCGCGGGGCGCGGTTCCCAGGAGTCGCTGGCGATCCTGATCGGCCTGGATAACCCTCTGGATCAGTACTTCATGCACCACCCACGCGACCTCTTCGGACGCCCTCTGGAACAGGCCCTGGCCGATCCCGACAACGTGTACGTTCTGGAGCGGCACCTGCCTTGCGCCGCGCGCGAGTTGCCTTTGCGGGTGGAGAACGCGCCGGGCGGCCTCTCGGACGCGGACCTGTTCGGCCCCGGCTTTGAGGCCGCCATGGTCAACCTGGAGAAGCGCGAGGTGCTCCGTTTCCAAGGCGACCGCTGGACCTACGCGGGCACCGATTATCCGGCGCAGCGCGTCTCGCTGCGCGCGATGAACGGCCGCCGCGTCGCCATCCTGAACGAAGCGGATCACTACCGCACGCTGGAGGAGATAGAGGCAAACACCGCCCCCTTCCGCGTGCATCCGGGAGCCATCTATCTGCACCAAGGCGAAACCTACCTGGTGACGGAACTGGACCTGGAGGCCGGGCGCGCGCTCGTGCGCCCGACCGAGGTGGATTGGTACACCCAGCCGAGCGTGATCAACGACGTGCGCATCCTGCGCCTGCTCACACAGCGGACCCTGTACGGCACAACGGCCTACTTCGGGGAGGTGCTCGTCCACTCACAGGTCACCGGCTATCGGCGCCTACGGCAATACCATGAAACCGTCCTGGGGCAAGAGGCTTTGGACCTGCCGGTGCAAACCTTTGAGACGCAGGCCCTGTGGTGGGATGTGCCGCCGCAGGCTTTGCAAGCGGTGAACCGTGCGCGTCTGGACTTCCTTGGCGGCCTCCACGCGGTGGAGCACGCCGCCGTCGGCATCCTCCCTCTCTTCGCGATGTGCGACCGCTGGGACGTCGGCGGCCTCTCCACCTCGCGCCACCCCGACACCGACCGGCCACAGGTCTTCATTTACGACGGCTTCCCCGGCGGCGTCGGCATCGCCCAAGAGGGCTTTCGCCGCCTGGCGGAACTGTGGCGGGCGGCGTTGGCGGTGATTCGCGATTGCCCGTGCGACGGAGGCTGCCCCAGTTGCATTCAAAGCCCTAAGTGCGGCAACAACAACGACCCTTTGGATAAAGAAGCGGCGCGGCTGATCCTGCAAACGCTCCTGACTGCCTCAAGCGAACGAGGCCGTATTTGACAAAACGACCATTATGTGTTATCCTAGAATTGTAGGTTGAAGGAAGCAAACTGTCTCGGACGTGTAGATGTACGCCGTCGGGTCAGGTTCGCTGGCCTGACGGCGATTTGTTTGCGCCGTGACGGGCTCAGACTCATCCTACACATCACACTTTTCAGGAGGTGCTCGGCATGAGCGAGCGCGTCACAGGCACGGTCAAATGGTTCAACCGCGCCAAAGGGTACGGCTTCATCGCCCGCGAGGGAGGTGAAGATGTCTTCGTGCACTACTCGGCCATCCAGGCAGACGGCTTTCGGAACCTGGAAGAGGGAGAGCGCGTGGAGTTCAAGGTGGAGAAGGGGTCTAAAGGCTCCTACGCTACGGGCGTCGTGAAGTTGTAGGCCGGACACCCTCTTCCGAGGTAGTGTCCTTGCAAAGTTAAGAAAGAGAAAGCCACCATGGGTAACAGACTTTATGTGGGCAACCTGGCGTACAGCACCACAGATGCTGATCTGCAGGAACTGTTCGCCAGCGCTGGGGCCGTGAAGACGGCAGAGATCGTGCGAGACCGCGAAACGGGTCAGTCCAAGGGCTTCGGCTTCGTGGAAATGGAAACCGCGGCCGACGCGGCGAAGGCCATCGGCCGCTTCAACGGCAGCACCCTCCACGACCGACAAATCCGCGTCAACGAGGCACGCCCGCGCGAGGAGCGGCCGACAGGCGGTCGCCGATTCGGCAGCGCCGGCGGTAGCCGGCGCGGCGGCCGTTGGTAAACAACTCGGCCTAGACCATACACCATCGGGGCACCAGGCATCTGGTGCCCCGATGCCATTTCCGACGGCTAAGAAGGCTCGGCATGGCTTGACGCCCCTTCGGTTCTCATATATACTTTGATCAACGCTGCTCTTT
>DAOTYP010000165.1:0-1622 GCA_034434975.1 Anaerolineae bacterium
GCGCTGCCTCTGGTGCTTCGGCTTGTCTGAAGGGAGCGTGCAGCCGAAGCGATGCCAGCCAGGATAGGCCCGCTTACTGGCGGAAGGGGAAATCCCTGTAGGTAACGCCGAGGTAGGCTTTTCCCGGTTGATCCGGGCTTTCGCCTAGCGTCACGGTAACGGTCCTATCCTGCCGGCCTCGTTTGTAGTGAATCTCCACCTCATCGCCTGGCTTATGCTGGCCGATGAGGTCGCTGAGCGAGGTTTTTTCGTCCACTTTGTCGTCGTTGACGGCGGTGATCAGGTCCCCTACTCGCAGGCCCGCTTTGTCCGCCGGGCTTCCTTTGACGACGTTGGTGATCCAGGCTCCGGTAGTCTCCCCTTGTCTGGGGAAGAAGGGGAGGTCCCTCAAATCCGGCAGTCCGGGCAAATCCGGCCAGCGGAATTCGGGCGTGGGTACGGTGGGGGGCTCGCTGCGAGGTGTGGGGATGCGCCTCAACTCCTTCTCTACTTCGGCTTGCGCGATCTGCTCGGCCCTGCGGCTCGCCACGGCGTAGCCGGCGATGCCACCTGCAACGGCGCCGAGGATCATGCCGAGCACCACAACAACGACGGCGATGAGGCTGACGATGGTGTAGAACCTGGCGCGATCATCTTCTCCGTTCATGCGATCACCCCTTGCCTCTGAGCGTTCACGACGCTTTATTTTATAGGAATCTCATTAAAAATGCCTTAAATGCAGATGAAAAGACTCTGAGCCGTTTTCCCTTTGCCGATTGGATTGGAGAGTGCCACGCGCGAGGGCGCGCCGGCAATTCTTTGTGCCGGGCGAGGGAAGTGGTATAATTGAAGAAAACCGATCCTTTTTGTCCCCTGGGCCGACTGCTGGCATTGGCCGGGGAGCCGCGAGACTCCGAGGTCAGGAGGGTAACGATGAGAGACGACGAGAGGGACGAAACGGTCCAGCAGGACGACGACCCTGATTGGGATCGCTGGGAGGAAGATGAGGAACGCCCTCCGCGGCGATTGGGGCGCGCCGTGCCGGGCTGGCTTCCGATCGCGGTGATCGCCGTCTTGGTCGTGCTCGGTGGATTGTGGTGGGGATTGACCAGCGGCAGCCCTGCGCCGCCGCCTACGGCTACGCGTCCGCGGGTCGTTTCCACCTTGTCCGTTGTAGCGACCGCGCCGACGGTCAAGATGCCCTCCGTGCAACAGGGGAGCGCCGAGGTCACGCCGATGGTGGCAAGCACGGTGGCTGTGCCGCCTGCGCCGCCGGTCGGGGCCATCGCGGTCGGTAAACAGGTGCAGGTGACGGGCGTTGGGCCGGAAGGGGTCAGCCTGCGCTTCGGCGGAGGCCTCAACTATGCTCGCGCGGCCATCTTACAGGAAGGGACCATCCTCACCGTGTTGGACAAACCCGCGAACTTCAACGAGGCTTATCCGGTGAGGCAGGATGGCTATACATGGTGGCGAGTGCAGACCGCGAACGGGACTATCGGCTGGGTTGCCGAGAACTGGTTACGGGTGGTGAACCCTTAGGGGCGGTTGGATAAAGCGAGGTTTTGCCCTCTCGTCTCGACGGCCCGAGGTGCGTAATGGGAGCGAGGGGGGGAGATGTGGGAGGTCGGAAGATCGCACATGGT
>DAOTYP010000166.1:0-6710 GCA_034434975.1 Anaerolineae bacterium
CGCGAGCCTGGAACTTCTGTGTCCAGCCCGCGGCCTCTTTGTGGAAGATCAAAAGGTCGCTTTCCGCGCGGGCGTCTCCGGCCCGGCCGGGGTCGCTGAGGATGATGAGCAGCCCTGCAACGCCTTTGAAGGCCAGGTCCTTCACCACGCCTCGCTCTTGGTTCATGGCTTTGCACACCATGAGCCAATCTCGCAACGTGGTCGCCTCGGCTCCGGCGTTGAGTTGCGCCTGAATGGCATCGCCGAAGGCGTCCAACTGGTCAGGGCAAGGGGCGGTCGCCGTCGGGGCCGGGCGAGGAATCCATATCCACTCGCCGGTGTAGAGGATGTAGCCGCGGCGCACGTGTGCCGGGTTGTAGTTGAGGAGTTCACGAATGGGAACGCCGGTGCGCTGGGCGATTAGGGCCCAGTATTCCCCCCGTCGCACCTGATACCAGTAACCCTTGGCGGCCTCGCGCGGCGGGATCTGGATCTGCTCGCCGGCGATCAGGGTGCGGTTGGGCCGTTTCGCGATCTCCGGGTTGCCGGCCAGGAGTTCCGCTTCACTGCGGTCCGTGCGAACCGCGATGCGGTACCAGGTGTCGCCCGCGCGCACGGTGTAGGTGTAGCCGTCGGAGCGGGGCGGCTCGTCCGCCAGGACGATGGTGGCGAAAAGGAGCATCGCCCACAACATCCCCAGCGGTGCCAGAATGGGCAGCAGCCTTCGCGCCGGTTGGTGCATAGTCCTCCCTCCTGTACGCCGGGCAGCCTCCGGTGGGTTCCCGAGGTACTCTGCTCAATCGGCGTCCTCCCCGTTCGTCTCCTCCAGCGAGATCCAGCCCTGGCGGATGGCATACAGGATCGCTTCCGTGCGAGAGCCAACCTGCAATTTGCTGAAGATGTTCGCCATGTGCGCCTGCACCGTGCGGGGGCTGATCACTAGGATCTGGCCGATCTCCTTGTTGCTGAGGCCGCGCCCCGCCAACCTGAGCACCTCCAATTCGCGCTCGCTCAGGGCTTCCAGGGGCCTGCCCCCCGGAGCGCTCCCCTTCTTCTCTCCCGCCAGGCGCCGCACCACCTTCTTGGCGATGGCGGGCGAGAGAACCGCTTCGCCCTCGTGCACCTCGCGCACCGCCTGCACCAGTTCGCTGCCGCGGGCGTTCTTCAGCAGGTAGCCTGCCGCCCCTGCCTCCAGCATGGCGAAGACGTACTGATCGTCGTCGTAGGCGGTGAGCACCAACACCGCCGTCTGAGGAAGGCTGCGCTTGATCAGGCGCGTCGCCTCCAGGCCGTTGAGCACCGGCAGGCTGATATCCATGATGACGACGTCCGGGCAGAGGTACATCGCCAGGTCCACCGCCTCTTGCCCGGTGCTGGCCTCCCCCACGACCTGCAGGTCCGCATGGTGCTCCAGGATCTCGCGGGTTCCCTCGCGCACCAGGTGATGATCGTCGGCCAGAAGGATGCGGATCCTCTTCACGGGCTCTGCTGATGGCGCGATCATGTTGCACCCTCTTTAACCGACCGGCACGGGCGATCAGCGGTACACCGCGACGCCCAAGATCGCCGCCGCGGCGATGACCAGGGCCGGATGGATCTTGAGCCAAGTGATCGCGACGAAAGAGGCGATGGCGATCGCCAACGAATCAAGGCGCTTGTGGACGGTGCTTGGCCAGATGTCGTAAACCGTCCAGACCAGCAGCGCAACCACCGCTGGGCGCACCGCCTTCAGCGAGCCGATGACGGCAGGGTGGTCTTTGTAGTGCAAGAAGAGCACGGCCAGGGCCAACATGGCCAGCGCGGAGGGCGCGACCGTCCCCAGCAGACCCATCACCGCCCCGGCCCAGCCGGCCAATTTGAAGCCGATGTAGGCCGACATCTTGGTGGCGATGGGGCCTGGGAGCGCGTTGCCAAGCGCCAGCGCATCCACGAATTCCTCGTCCGTTAGCCAACTGTGCCCTTCTACGACCTCTTGCTTCATGACCGGGATCATGGACGGCCCGCCGCCATAAGCGAAGACGCCGACCTTGGCGAAGGCGATGAAGATGCGCCACAGCAAGCCGATAGGCATGAAACGCCTCCCCAGAGAACTACGATGGGATTATACTTCCATCTGCGGCGAAAGCAAAACAGGGGGACGTTACCGAGTTTCCTCCGTGAACCGCCCTGTGCGTAGAAAGCGCGCGAGCGCGGCTCGCCGCATCAGGCCCCGATCCCGCACGAGCCAGGCGAGCGCGAGCGCCCCCGCCACCTCGGCGATGGTCAGGTAGGGGTACTCACCTAAGGCAGCGATGTAGGCCTGCCAGAAACGCTTGGGCGAGCCCATGTCGCGCCAGGCATGGAAACGGTTGCCGCGCAGTGGGTAGAGGAAGGTACGGGGGAACTTCCAGATGCGGTCCAGGAGAAGGTGGCCGGAGAAGGCGAGAAGGTAGGGAAGGGCGCGCGGCAGTCGTCCGGTGGCCGCGGCCACCCCCCACGCGCCAAGGTGGGCCAGGAGGGTATGCGCGTACAAGAGGGCGGCCTTAGAGTTGGGAAAGACGAAGACGGCGAGCGGCTTGTCTATCAGGTCGGGCAGGACGGCAGCCAACGCCGCCAAACGGTAATCCGCCTGGGCGAAGGCCCGCCAACGCCGTTGGGCCAGGTTCAAGAGGCCCCAGGTGAGTTCCACGTGGCCGGAAGGGAGCATGGGCAGACCTGTTACGCCGGCACCGAGGCCGGATGGGACGTGGTGCAACGTTGGTGGATGACCTGGTGGTACAGGTCTATGACCTGCGCGGCGATCCTCTCCCAACTGTAGTAGCGGGCCACCTGGGCGGCGGCCTCTCCCAGACGGCGGCGCAGGGGTTCATCTGTCAGCAGGCGCATGATCTCTCGCGCCAGGGCCTCCGGGTTGCGCTCCGGCACCAGGATGCCGGTGACCCCATCCAACACGTTGTAAGGGAGCCCGCCGACGCGCGAGGCGATGACGGGCGTGCCGCAGGCCATCGCCTCTAGCGCGACCATGCCGAAGGATTCGTAGTGGGAAGGCATCACGACCACGTCGGCGGCCGAGTAGTAGTAGGGGAGGGTGTCCTGCGCCTGCTTGCCCAGGAAGGCGACCAGGTCGTTGAGGCCCAGTTCCGCGCGCAGGGCGTGCAGGCGAGCCATTTCGCTCTCCATCTGCTCCACCGGCACGCTGGCGTCGCCGCCGATGATGGAGACGCAGACGCGGCGCGCCCAAGTGGGGTCCTCCTGCACCATGAAGGCGAGGGCACGCAGGAGCGTCTCCACCCCCTTGAGGGGCTCAATGCGCCCGACGAAGAGGATGTTCTGGCTCTCGCACAGGATGCCGATCCAGGCTTTGGCTTCATCTTGAGGGATGGGGCGAAACTTGTTTAGGTCAACGCCTGGGGGGATGACCGTGATCTTGGCCGGGTCTGCGCCGTAGAGACGTTGCATCTCCATCTTCTCCAAGGGGCTGGCGGCCACGATGCGATCGGCGAAGCGCATGATCTCGCCCTCGTTGGTGATGCGCCGCTCGCTTTCACGCTGGGCGGGCGTCTCGGCCACCTGGTTTTTCAATTCCCCCAGGGTGTGGAACATCTGCACGACGGGCGTGCCGCCCCACACGGTGCGCAGCGTCTTCGCCGCCACCCCCGAGAGCCAATAATGGCTGTGGATGACGTCGTAGCGGTAGCCGTGCTGAGCCGCGTATGCCAACACGCCGGCGGTGAACTCCGGCAGGTGATCGTAGACTTTGTTCTTGTCGTAGGGAGCCTCGGGCCCGGCGGGCACGTGGATGACCTCCACGCGCGGCCCTAGGTCGTGCACCACGCGCGGCACGCCGTGATCTTGCGAACGGGTGAAGACATCTACCTCAAAGCCCTGCCGCGCCAACTCCTTGCTCAGTTCTCGGACGTAAACGTTCATGCCGCCCGTCTCTTTGCCGCCCAAGACGGCCAGGGGACAGGTGTGTACGCTCAACATACAGATGCGCATCTTCGCTTACCTCACGCATTCAACCTTGAGCCGAGATGACCGCCCGCATGACGCGGAAATCCCTCCCGCCGAAGCGGTACTTGTACGATTCGTTGCCTTGCAAGAAATCAAAGGCCTGACGCCCTTGTTGGATGGCGTATTCAATGCAGCGGGCCAGCAGCACGATCCCGGGGCTGAGGCTGCTGTAGGACTCTGGGTCGTAGCCGGAGTTGTAGACCAGGATGGCGTCGTTGTAGTCAAAGCAGAGCATGGAGGCCGCCTTGACGCCGTTGACCTCCATGAAGGAGAGGAAGAGCCATCCCGCCTCTTGCATCACCCGCGCCATGCTACGGAAGAAGCGCTGCATCGGTTCGTCCATGAACTCGCCTTTTTCACGGCGGCTGCGTTGGTGGAGCGCGATGAAGGCATCCATCTCGGCCTGCAAGTCGTGGGACGGCTCCACGATGTACCAGCGGGGCGTGGCCTCTTGTTCTATGCGCCTCAGTTTCCGTCGGATCTCGTGGCGCTGGTGCTTGTCCAGGGAGGCCAGGTAATCGTCCCAACTGGACGGCAGCGGGATGATGGGGCAGACATCCTCCACCGTCGCCTCGGCTTGGTAGCCGCGCGCCCGCGCCATCTCCACCAGTTGACGATAGGTGAGGGAGGTCTCCGGCAGATTGCACAGGTCTAGCACATCCCAGGCGGGCGCGCCGGGCCCGGCCAGCCAGGTCAGGAAGGAGTCGTACACGGCGGCCTCGTGTCCTCGGGTGATGATGAGGTCCAGGTAGTCGGATACCTCGCGGCAGCCGACCAGGGAGAAAGTGCGCCGGCCGCTGTCGTCGGTCAGGAAGAGGGGGGCCAGGCCTAACAGCGCGCCGTCGGTGTCCTGCCAGGCGAGGAGCCACAAGTCTCCCCTGCCCAACAGATTCCACCACGTGGCCTGCCACTCCCAGGTCAGGAAGATGGTATCAAAGGCGCTGCGATGGAGCAGCCCGTTCCAGGCGGGTCGCAGCGCGTCTAATCCTTCCTTGCCCCGGTAAACGATCGGTTGCACCGCTCTCCTGTTCAGGCGAAAGTAGGCCACAGAGCGCAGGCCCTGTGGCCTCATTCACGATCGCATTATACCCTGCAAGATGCCGCTGGGCAAGTCGTTTCCCTTCCGGCTGTCGCGAAGTAGGCGTTCACGGCGGCGGCTTGGCCGCGCGCGATGGGCTTTCGGTTCCCGGTTTCACAGGGAATCAGCGCGGACATTTTCGCGCCGTGGGGGCTTCGGGGCTGTAACGTCGGTTACGAACTGAGGTATGGTTTATTCAGAAGTATCTGAACGAATCCCAATCGCCAGATGAATCTTCTCCTCCGCTCCCTTCGCTGCTGCTTCCGCCCATTCCGCTCCACTTGGCCAGTTCTTCTGGGGGGATCAAGCCGAGGATGGCGATGGCGGCTGCTACGATTTCTCGTTGCCTTTGTCTGCGGGCGAAGGCATCGTCGGTGAGAGAGTATCCGGAGTAGCCGGAGTAGGATCTGGGCGTGTAGGAGAGGGAAGTGGTAGGGCGCGTGGCCGTTTGGTCTGGCGTCGGCTCAGGTGCTTGGGGCTCCTCCGGTAGAAGCCCTTTCTTCCGGAGCACTATTGCAACGAGGCGAAACGCTAACACACAAATGAACAGCGAGACGGCCCCACTCAGGAGAAACAAGATCAACGAGATTGGCCCATTGTCATTAACATCAACGAGGCGCCATTCAAAAACCAACAAATTGATGAGCCCAAACCATAACAGGAAAAAGGGGAGCATAAAGAATCCCAGGAGGGACGTGCCCCAATGGGGCTTGAGGCCTTCTTTTTTTATTCGTTGGTGCCTATAGATGGGCCACAAAGCCGAAAGGACAAACGCCGCGCCGGAGATCAGCGTGGCGTCTCGGGGGCCGATGACAAACGCAAACATGGCGCAAAAGCCCCCGAACGTGTACATGGCCAAAAGCCACCAGCATCCGACCAGATTTTCTTTCCTTGGTCCCACCTTGCTCTCCTTAGGTCAAAGGTGTGTGGTATGGAAACGACGTCTTAATGCCCTTGCGGGCATTCATTGATTCCTACCATCCCCCTCGCGCGCGGCGTCCGGCGCGTCTTCTTTGCGTCTTAATGCCCTTGCGGGCATTCATTGATTCCTACCATCACGGTCTATGACGAGGACGGCTCCCTCAGCAGGAGGTCTTAATGCCCTTGCGGGCATTCATTGATTCCTACCCGGCCGACGCATCGGCCGGCGACGGAAGCCCCGGCCAACGTCTTAATGCCCTTGCGGGCATTCATTGATTCCTACGCGCGTCCTGCGTGCACAGGATGGCCGCAACGGAAGGTCTTAATGCCCTTGCGGGCATTCATTGATTCCTACGGAAAATGCTGGAGATAAAAACCGCCTACGAGGTAACATGGGTCTTAATGCCCTTGCGGGCATTCATTGATTCCTACCGGGACGTAGTGATCCCGCCAAGTGGCCAGGTGGCCCGTGTGTCTTAATGCCCTTGCGGGCATTCTTTGATTCCTACTCCAGCCACACCTTGATGTATCCCGCAGCGCTGTGCCGGTCTTAATGCCCTTGCGGGCATTCATTGATTCCTACTGACTGAAGAGTCATGCCCAGAGGAACCGCAGCCTTGGCCGTCTTAATGCCCTTGCGGGCATTCATTGATTCCTACGACGTAGTGCGCCAACCGAAATCGGCCTGGCGCGCCCAGGAGTCTTAATGCCCTTGCGGGCATTCATTGATTCCTACCCC
>DAOTYP010000167.1:0-3498 GCA_034434975.1 Anaerolineae bacterium
CTTATGCTTACGCCTTTGTCTGGGGCTGCCACGCCCCAGGGGCTTCAAGCGTCGGCGCCTGCTGACCGGGCAGGCGTCAGCGCGCGGTCAATCAGAGGTTGCACGTTCCGGCCAACCCCACCTCCTCGTTCTCGGCCAGCCCAACGCAGGGGAACGTTGCCACCCTGCCATGTCCCCCCTCATACACCACCCCCCAATTGGTGTATACCCCGATTCCGGGGCCCGGCGCAATAGGATTTCACTCCTACCGCGCTCCTTAGCAATATAACAAACTCTGGCGGGGCGGTGGATAAAGAGAGCGTAAGGGGCGCGTAAAGGTCTCGTAACCCCTCGCCATCGGACTGATGGCCTATTGCCATAGGCCGCAGCCTGTGCTAGCATGAGGTGACACCGCAACGGACGAAGGAGTAGGGTAGTGCTCACCCGGACGATCGCTTCGCCACGGGGTTCGCCGAGGCAGGTTCCCGCCCTCCTCAGGGAACTGCCGCCCTTGCCGGAGATCGCGGCGCGCGCCCTGCAGGTCATGCGCGACCCGCGCTCGCGACGCCAAGACGTGGCCCGGCTCATCGCGTTGGACCCGGCGTTGTCAGGGCGCACCCTCGCCATGGCGAACTCGGCCTACTACAGCCTCGGGCGACGCATCACCAGCGTGGACGAGGCCATCGGCTACATCGGCTTTGAGCAAACCAAACAGCTGATCTACGCCGCCTCCCTGCAACAGATGATGATGGCGGCTTTGCCGGGCTACCTCATGGAGCGGGGTATGCTGTGGCGGCACTCCTTGGCCGTTGCCGTCGGCGCCCGCTGGATAGCCGAACGGCTCCGCCTCCCCTCCCCCAACGACGCCTACATGGCCGGCCTCTTCCACGACATCGGCAAGCTCGCGCTCAGCCGCGTGATGCAGGAACGGGCGCGCGCCCAACAGCGGCGGCTGGACGAACAGACCCGTTCCTCCCTGGTGCAGTTTGAGCGGGAACTGACCGGCTACGACCATGCCGAGATCGGCGCGCTGATCGTCCAGAGTTGGCAACTGAGCGACGACCTGGTGGCCGCCGCGCGCCATCATCACGATCCTGCTCAGGAGACCCCCATCAGGCCCATCGTCGCGGCCGTGCACGTGGCCAACACCGCCTGCCTCAACGCAGGCATCGGGGCGGAAAAGGGCGAGATCACCTTCATCTTCTCCGAAGAGGCCCTCGCGGCCCTGCGCGGGCTCGGCTGGAAGGATGAGGACGCCGAGGCCCTCCTGGCACACATCCAGGAGCGGGTCACGCAGGCCGAGGAGATGCTCCTGCCACGCTAGCGCCTTCCACGCCAGGCCGAGTAACTGCCGAGGGGCATCCGGCGGATGCCCCTCTCTTTTTGCGCCCGCCGCCCTCGCCTAAACAACGATCTGGAACCTCCTCGCGACCATTATCACGGTCAATTGACCTTACAATTGCCTTACAATCGCCTGTAGAGGCCTTCCAGCCGTTGACTTTCGTCTGTCGGATGTGCTATTGTGGTATCGGCATAGGAAAGCAGCGATCACGTTCTGGGTAGGCAAGATCACTCGCCTCACAGGAAGGAGCAGGATAGCCGATGAACGCACCGCAATCCGAACGACGAAGGGGAAAGCAGGCCCCTTCGCTTTTCTCTTCGGATGGACGCCTCGGCGCCTTGGGCTTGGCGCTGGCGCTTTTCCTTTTGGCCGGGTTCATCCTCTTCAGGGGCGCCCCGGCAACGCAGGCCCAATCTTTGGGGCTGATCGGCCAGCCCGCGCTGTCGCTGGCCCGTCTGGCCAACCCGAAGTTGGTCGTCGCTCCCACCACCCTGGATACCGTGGCGGCCTTTAAGTTCCACGACGCGAACGGCAACGGCCGCTACGACGATGGGGAGGCGCCTCTGGCGGGATGGACCTTCTGCCTCAACAAAGGCCCCTGCGGGACGACCGATGCCAACGGGTTCGTGAACTTCTCCGGGTGGGAAGACAACGTTACGTACACGATCACCGAGACCTTGCAGCCCGGTTGGGTCAACACGACTCCCCTCTCCCAATCCTACACGAAGGTGTTCGGCGGGGGGAGCCTTGGCGTCCCAGGCCCCACGTCGGTAACCATCATCGTGCCCAACGACGACGAAAAGCCTTCCGAGTTCCAGGTTGAGTTCGTCGGCCGCTCCGGCAACACTTGGACCTATCGGATCACGAAAGTAGGTGGGAAGAAAGACCTCAGCCATTGGAACTTGGGCATCGCCTCCTGCCTGAGCCCGGATCGCGTCCAATCGTCCTCGCCGCCCGGGGAGGAAGGGAAGGACGGGAGCACGGGCTTCACGGGCATCAAGTGGGATAGCGAAGGGGGCACCTTCTCCTTCACCCTGGACGGCAGGTATCCGGAGGGGACGATCACGGTCCTGGCCAAGGCGGGGAACGCCTACGCCACGGGAGAGATTCGGGGGCCTATCTGCGGGCCGCTTTTCGGCAACCAGCCTGCCGCGACCGATACGCCGACGGCCACGCCGACCAACACGCCCACCGACACACCGACGGCTACGCCGACCAACACGCCAACGGCCACACCGACGGCTACCCCGACCAACACGCCGACCGATACGCCGACGGCTACGCCCACCGATACACCGACGGCCACACCTACCGCGACGCCTTGGATGAACGAGTGTCCGGCCCGCACCGGCGCCTCGGAGAACAACACCCTAGGATACGAATCCTACCTGTTCGGCGACGCGGTCTATCGCCTGAGCTTTACCTTCTCTCACTCAGCCCCATTGCTGACGATCCAGTTCTTCGCGGCCAACCTCCAGAACATCTGGGATGAAAGTTGGGGCCTGGATAACGTGCAGGTAACGACCGACGGAGGGTTCTCCTACAGCAACAACTTTGAGGGAGCGGTAGGGCCTGAATGGTCTAACACCTCTACGGATACGACGCCGAGCGGTCGCAGGTTCCTGGGGCAGTTCGGCAACGGCGTCGTGAACTTGACCCTTTCTGGCCTGGCGCCGCACACCTCTGCGACGGTCTCTTTTGACCTGTTCATCATTCGTTCATGGGACGGCACCGCCTCGCCGCCTTACGGCCCCGACACGTGGGGGATCCGCGCCGACGGCTCCCTGCTGTTGCAGGCCACCTTCAGCAACGTAGATGCCTACCATGGGCAGACGTACTGCCTGCGGCCCACCCCCACGCCGACGCCGACCGACACGCCGACGGCCACGCCGACCAACACGCCCACCGACACACCGACGGCTACGCCGACCAACACGCCCACCGACACACAGACGGCTACGCCGACCAACACGCCCACCGACACACCGACGGCTACGCCGACCAACACGCCTAGGCCCACCAACACGCCGACGCGCACGCCGACGCCGACCTTCCCGGTCTTTGAGGAGACGACGACGCCTACGCCGACGAGCACCGTGTGCGTTGCCGGCCCCGCCGACATCGTCCTCGTCCTGGACCGCTCCTACAGCTTCACCGAGCCAGGCTCCAACCACGGC
>DAOTYP010000168.1:0-3381 GCA_034434975.1 Anaerolineae bacterium
CGCAGCGTTTGCAGGGCGTACTCGGGATCGGCCTTGTAGCCGTCAAAGAAATGCTCCGCATCGTAAATCACCTCGCGACCATGGGCGAGCAGATAGGAGACGCTGTCGCGGATCATGCGCAGGTTCTCCTCCAGGCTCGTGCCGAGCACCCGCGTCACATGAACGTCCCACGTCTTGCCGAAGATGGCGACGGCGCGCGTCTGCGCATCCAGGAGGGTTTGAATTTGTGGGTCTTTCTCCACGGGCATATCGGCGCGGCGCGTGCTGCCAAAGGCCGTGATGACCGCATGTTTGAGGTTTAAGTGCGCGGCTTGCCGGAAGAAATCCATATCCTTGGGGTTGGAGCCGGGCCACCCTCCTTCTATGTAATCAATCCCCATCTCATCCAGCAAGCGCGCGACCCGTACCTTGTCGCGCGCCGAAAAAGCCACGCCTTCACCCTGCGTGCCGTCTCGCAGCGTCGTATCGTAGAGGACCACGCGCATCGTATACCCCTCCTTGCACATTCCGTGCACATTCCATGGGCAGAATGTCTCCTGTTGAACCGTCAGCCCGCCGCCTGCAAGTCGGCGACCGAAGCAAGTATGAGATCTGGCGAAATGCCGAGCGTCAGATCTCTTTCTTCAAACTTGCCGGTGCGCACCAGGGCCGTTCGCAGCCCTGCCGCCTGCGCGCCGGCAACATCTACCAGCACGTCATCGCCCACCATGAGGGCTTCAGACGGCGCAACCCCTGCCTCCGCCACGACGAGGCGAAAGAACGCCGCATCCGGCTTACCCAACACGATCGCCTTCACCCCGGCGGCGAACTCTAGCGCTGCCACGAAGGGGCCAACATCCAGCCTGAGCCCGTCGCTGGCCAACCAATAGCGACTCATGCCGAGCGCGATGAGGCGGGCCCCCGCGTGCAAAAGGCGAAACGCCTTGTTGAGGGTCGCGTAGGTCCAGCCATCGCCCAGATCACCGATGACCACGTAATCGGGCTTCTCGTCGTCCTGGCGGAGGCCGGAGAAGTCCGATAGCGCCCCCGGTTTCACTAGGATGTAGGCGCTGGCCCCGCGCGCCCGCAGATAGTCTCCCGCGACGGCGGTTGGATTGTAGACCTCCATTTCGCCCGCCTGAAAGCCCAACTGAAGCAATCGCTCGGCCAATGCTGCACGCCCGCGGCTCGTCGTGTTCGTGACGAAGCGCACGGCTAACCCCTGGGATCGGAGCCAGGCTACCGTCTGAATCGCGCCGGGGATCGGTGTTGGACCGTTGTAAAGGGTGCCATCCAGGTCAAACAGCACCAAGCGTACTCCGTCCAGAACGCTCACCGTACCTTGCCTCTATTCCCAGATGCGCTGTACGACCGCATCGCCCATTTGGACAGTGCTGATGGGGGTTTCGCCCTTGCTTGCGATGTCTGCAGTGCGATAGCCCGCGTCCAGCGCGGCGGAGACCGCGCGTTCTACCGCCTCAGCCTCCTTTTCCAGCCCGAGCGAGTAGCGTAGCAGCATGGCGCAGCTCAGGATGGTGGCCAGCGGATTGGCGATCTGTTTGCCGGCGATGTCGGGCGCGGAACCGTGGATCGGCTCGTAAAGCCCTTTCCGCCCCTCGCCTAACGACGCCGAAGGGAGCATACCCATAGACCCGGCCAGCATGGCCGCTTCATCCGTGAGGATGTCGCCGAACATGTTCTCCGTCACGATCACGTCAAAACTGGCGGGGCGTCGGAGCAAGTACATGGCGCAGGCATCCACCAGGATATGTTCTACCTGCAAGTCGGGAAACTCGCGGGCAAGGAGATCGGTCGCCACGCGCCGCCAGAGGCGCGACGAGGCCAACACGTTGGCCTTATCCACGCTGGTCAGTTTCTTGCGGCGTTTGCGCGCTGCTTCCGCTGCCACCCGCACCACCCTTTCCACCTCTGGACGGGTGTAAACCATCGTATCGTAAGCCCGTTCCGTTCCTTCCTGGCGCTCACCAAAGTAGAGGCCGCCCGTGAGCTCGCGCACCACCAGCAGATCTACGCCCTGCAGTACCTCCGGCCGCAAGGTGGACGCCCCCAGGAGGGGGGAATAGACCCGCACAGGTCGCAGATTGGCGAAGAGACCTAGTTCCTTGCGCAGGCCCAGCAACCCCTGCTCCGGCCGCACCTTGGCGGACGGATCGTCCCACTGAGGGCCTCCGACCGCTCCCAGCAAAATGGCGTCGCTGCTCCGGCACGCGCGCAACGTTTCTTCCGGCAGGGGCTTGCCCGTCGCGTCTATCGCGCAACCGCCAATGAGCGCTTCCCGAAACTCAAACGCATGACCGTAGCGGGTAGCCACGGCCCGCAGCACCTTGACTCCCTCGGCCACCACCTCTGGCCCGATGCCATCCCCAGCCAGGACAGCGATCGTAGCCTTCATCCTCGTTGTCTTCCTTTCTCGTTGATCGGCGTTGCCGCGCGCTCGCTGGCCGCGTGGCCGCCCAGTCAGACCGATCTCTCGGCAAAGTTGTTCATGTATGGAAGCCGCGAGGCCACCTCCCTGATCTTGTCCTTGGCTTCCAGCATCAACGAGGTCATGTCCCATGTCCCCTGAAGCAGCGCCTCTCGGATGGATTCGTTCATTTTCGCCGGCACCTCAACACCGTCGTATCGCACTGCTCTCTTCTCCACATCTACCTCTATCTCCGCCTCCGGGTTGCCTTCTACGAAATCCATCAGCCTCAGTACCTCCGGCTTGGGCAGAAGAAGGTTGGGCATGCCCAGCATCCCGCAGTTGCCGGAGAAGATGTCCGCGAAACTCTCCCCTACCATGGCCCGAATGCCCCACCTCATCAATGCCTGAGGGGCATGCTCACGCGAGGAGCCGCAGCCGAAGTTCTCGTTCACGATCAAGATGGTCGCACCTTGGAAACGAGGATCGTTGAACGGATGCGCCTTGCGGCGGCCCTGGGCGTCAAAGCGCTCATCATAGAAGGCATACTCGCCCATCCGCGCGAAGGTGATCTCACGCAGGTAGCGGGCAGGAACGATCCTGTCCGTGTCAATGTCGTTCCCCCGTACAACGATGCCGCGCCCTTTGATGACGGTGAGTCGCTGTGGTGTCATAGGTTGCATCCTTCTCTGCCGCGTTACATGAACTCCCTCACGTCGGTCACCTCGCCGGCGATGGCTGCTGCTACCACCATCGCCGGGCTCATGAGGAGCGTCCTGCCGGTTGGGCTTCCTTGTCTGCCGATGTAGTTGCGATTGGAGGATGAGGCGCACATCTCGCGCCCGTGCAGGACGTCGGGGTTCATGCCGAGGCACATGGAGCAGCCGGCAAAACGCCACTCAAAGCCGGCCTCGCGGAATATCTGGTCTAACCCCTCACGCTCGGCTGCGAGCCTCACCTGCTGGGAGCCGGGAACC
>DAOTYP010000169.1:0-4527 GCA_034434975.1 Anaerolineae bacterium
GGTGCCGTCGTTGTTCAGGCTCAACAGGCCGTTTTGCTCCAAGTAGTCCAACTTGGCCAGGTGCCCATCCCGCAAGAACGCCATCAAGCGATGGAGGTCCTGGGGTCGCTCCATCATGTCGTACATGACCTGCTCCATACCGCGCAGGTTGATCAGGGTCCAGGTCATCCCCAGCGACCACCACCAGGCCGTCTTCAGGCGCACCGTGAGGATGTCGCCTAGAGTCTCGTTGGCCAGGGCCAAGAGGCGATCCGTTGCCTCATGGTCTATGGTGATGCGTGGAAAGTGGAGCCGAGGGAAATCGTCATACGACTTCAGCGGCGGGTCCCAGCGATAGGAGCCGCCGCCCTCGCCGCCGATCCTTGTCTCGTGCATGCCCCAATCGCTCTCGGTATAAACGTGGCGGACGTTGAAATAGGGCTCAATGACGCGATCATCTCGCATCTCCGCGCCCCAGAAGATCTCCTTGCGCAACGTCATCTCCCATTCGCGCGCCAGGGCCCCTTCGCATTCTAGATCGCGCGGCGTGATGATCTCGTTCCAGCCGTTCTCCGGATCGCAGAAGATGAGCGGGCGCGTGGGTTGCAAGGCGTTGTGTCGGTACCAAAGTTCGCGCTTCTCCTGCTCTATAGGCCGGGCGGCCAGTTCCGCCACCTGGCTTGCCAGCCGACGCAACACCGCGCGATCCTTCCGGCTGATCGTGAGATCCGCTACGATGCTCCCTTGCGTGCTCAGGGTCGCCTGCGTCTGATCGGCCATGCTGAGCATAAACTCCTTTCTTTATCCGCTATAGATGATTATACCAAATTCTGAGCCCCCTATCAACGAGCCGCACAAGGCCTACCCTACAAAGAGCGCGGGGGCTCCGACAAACGCTCCGTACCTAGGAGGCCAAGGATCAGGCAGGCGAGGGCGGTGGTCGCGAACATCGGGCGAATCCCCACCGCCTCGGCGATGAGACCGCTCAGCCCCGGCCCCGCGAACATGCCGATGGCGTAGACCGCCTGGTGCAACCCCATCGCCGTGGTGCGCTCCTGATCGGCCACGTAGCGAATGCTCATCCCCATCAACACGGGGTTACCGATCCCTTGGGAGAGGCCGATGCAAAAGTGCGAGGCGAAGAGCCACGGTAGCGAGGGAGCCAGGGCCGCCAGTCCGACCCCGAGGGCCAGGAGCGCGAAACTCCAGCGCACCAGGCGCCGAACCCCGACGCGAAGGGCGAAGGCGGTCGCGGCCAGGTTGCCCAGGATCAGCATCCCGATGTTCACGCTCACCATCATGCCTTGGGCCATGTCTGAGGCGTTCAGGCCCTTGGCCAGGATGGGCAAAAAGCCGAAGGTGGCCGCCCAGTTGACGTATTGGCTCACCAGCGCCAACAGCGCCGGCAGGAGCACGTCCTCCCGGACGATGAGGCGGCCGATGTTCCCCAGCGAAGGCTGCCTGGGCGCGTGTCGTCTCTCCTGGGTAAGCAAGGCGAGGAGGATGGCCAGCGCCGCCACGCCGCTCGCAACGAAGAAAGCGAGCGGGTACCCGCCCGTCTGATTGAGGGCGCCGGTCAGGCTGGTAGCCAGGATGCGCCCGAACTGCCCGATGAGGTTGAGGAGGGCGGTAGCGTGTACCGCCTCATGAGGTGGAAAAAGGCTGCTGAACCCCGCGACCAACGGCACCCAGGCGCCCGCGCCCAGGCCGGTGATCGCGCGGCCGAGGAGGAGCCCCCGCGCATCGTCGGCTGCGCCCATGATCCACGCGCCTAATCCGGCCATGGCGATGCCCACGAGGATGAACGGCTTACGCCATCCCAGCCAGTCGGCGGCGATGCCGAGGGGGAGCCGAATCACCGCCTGCCACAAACCGTACATGGAAAGGACTACGCCGACCAAGGCCAGATCGGCGCTCTTGCTCTGCACATACGTGGGCAAGGTCGGCGCATAGAGGTAGAGGGCCAGCCAATACAGGAAAACCACCGCGCCGTACAAGCCGACGGTGAGGCGCCTGCTGCGGAGGTCGGTGATCGGGGGGACGACGGTGCACTCTGCGGGAATCTCGCCCACGCGGATAAATCTCCCAATTGGGTTAAGCCAATGAATGGTAGTTTACTACACGGCCCTTTGTTGGTCAAAACTCAAGCGGCCTCGTTGTGGGGCCTGTGATTCGGCTCTATCTAACGTGAGTTCGGGATAAGGGACTCCTATGGGGTAAACTGGGGATTAGCAAAACTCAAGTTCCCAGAGGAGTCCCTATGAACGGTCTACTACACCTTTTCTGCCATGCGGTTCGTGGAATGCATCTCCCAGAGCGAACCCTCTCGTCACCGCAGCGCGACCAACTTCCTGGTCAGGCTTCCGTCGGCCCAAGAAACCTTCCCTGGCATCAGAGGGTAGACGCCCTGCTGCCCACTTAAACCGAACTCACGTTAAGTTTACCGTTTTGAGATCACTTCTGCCACCAACAGAGTTTAGAACCGAGTGCAACCGGCTACCGCCGGTTTGCCCGATCCCTCCCAAGGCTAGGTAGGAAGGAAGCCTACGGCAACCGTTCCCCTTCCATGGTAACATGATAAGGAAAACCGCAGGCGTTTGACACCCCTGTTCGCCTGTGATACACTAAACTAGAGGCCCGTGAGCCTGGAACACGGGCTCGTCGGAGGGACCGTGAGAGGTAGCATGACGCCGAGGCCGGTGCGCAACGGCCTATTGTACCTGTTGTTGCTGGTGATCCTGGGAGCCTTTCTTTTCTCCTCCTTTGCCCGTTCGCGGGAGGAGGTTCCCACGGTGCCGCTGGGCGCGGTGGCGCAGGATGTCAAGCAGGGCTACGTGCGGCGCATCGTCGTGCGCGGCGACGATCTCGCCATTGAGTATAGCCCTGGTCACCAGCCGTCCCGCGCGGCCTCGCGCAAGGAGACCGGCGTTGATCTCGTGTCCACCCTGGTGGACCTGGGGGTAACGCAGAATCAGCTGAAGAGCGTGGCCATTGAATACGCCGCGCCGAGCCGATGGGAGAACTGGGGAGCGATCTTAGGCACGTTGCTCCCTCTCCTGCTGGTGGGCGGCTTCTTCTTTTTCCTGCTGCGTCAGGCACAAGGGGCGGGCAATCAGGCTTTCGCCTTCGGCAAGAGTCGGGCGCGGATGTTCACGGGGGAGAAGCCGACGGTTACCTTTGCCGACGTGGCAGGGGCCGAGGAGGCCAAGCAGGAGTTGCGGGAGGTGGTGGAGTTCCTCAAGGAGCCGCAGAAGTTCGCCGCCCTGGGCGCCCGCATCCCCAAGGGGATCCTCCTGGTCGGCCCCCCGGGCACCGGCAAGACCCTGATGGCCAAGGCCGTCTCCGGCGAGGCGGGGGTTCCCTTCTTTTCCATCTCTGGTTCGGAGTTTGTGGAGATGTTTGTGGGGGTGGGGGCCTCGCGGGTGCGGGACCTGTTTGACCAGGCGAAGCGGAACTCGCCGTGCATCGTTTTCATAGACGAGATTGATGCGGTGGGGCGGCATCGGGGGGCTGGGTTAGGGGGAAGCCACGATGAGCGGGAGCAGACGTTGAACCAGATCTTGGTGGAGATGGACGGGTTTGACACGGACACGAACGTGATTGTGATGGCGGCGACGAATCGGCCGGACATTTTGGACCCGGCGTTGTTGCGGCCGGGGCGGTTTGATCGGCAGGTGGTGATGGATCGGCCGGACATGGTGGGGCGGAAGGCGATCTTGCAGGTGCATGTGCGGGGGAAGCCGTTGGCGGGGGATGTGGATCTGGAGGTGATCGCGAAGGAGACGCCCGGTTTTGTGGGGGCGGACATAGAGAATTTGGTGAATGAGGCGGCGATCTTGGCGGCGCGGCGGAACAAGCGGGCGATTGGGATGGCGGAGTTTCAGGAGGCGATAGAGAAGGTGATTGCGGGGCCGGAGCGGAAGAGCCGGGTCATCTCCCCCGCCGAAAAGGAAATCATCGCCTACCATGAGGCGGGTCACGCCTTGGTCATGAAGATGCTGCCGCACAGCGACCCGGTGCACAAGGTCAGCATCGTCTCGCGGGGCATGGCCCTGGGCTACACCATGCCGCTGCCAGAGGACGATCGGGTGTTGCACAGCCGCAACAAGTTCCGTGATGAATTGGCAGGGCTTCTCGGTGGCCGGGCTGCTGAGGAATTGATCTTCGGTGATGTAACCACCGGCGCAGCCAACGACCTGGAGCGGGTCACGAAGTTGGCCCGACGCATGGTCACCGAATACGGCATGAGCCAGCGGCTGGGGCCTCTCACTTTCGGTGAGAAAGAGGAATTGGTCTTCCTGGGCCGCGA
Organism: Anaerolineae bacterium; assembly: GCA_034434975.1. GTDB lineage: Bacteria > Chloroflexota > Anaerolineae > JADYZS01 > JADYZS01 > JADYZS01. The sequence continues at coordinate 4,289 of DAOTYP010000169.1, forward strand.
GATCGGGGAGCAGCGCAACTACTCCGAAGAGGTAGCGCAGGAGATAGATAACGAGGTCCGCCTGTTGGTGGAGGAAGCGTATAGTCGGGCTAAAGAGATCCTCTCTACCTATCGGGACAAATTGGTGCAGATCGCGCGCCGCCTGATGGAAGTGGAAACCATAGAGGCGGCAGAATTCAATGCCATGTTCGCCTAGAGGGTTGTTTCTTTGGTCCCGGTCGCTCAGAAAGACCCGCCCT
>DAOTYP010000170.1:0-34244 GCA_034434975.1 Anaerolineae bacterium
CACAGCGAGGCGCGCGGCGGCAAAGGCTGATCATCATACTAACGGCAAGGCCCCTTTCCAAGTCAGGCGAGACTATAGCACAAATTCCCCCAGGTGTCAATTTGGGGAGTGTGGATAACCCTCCTCAAACTCGCGTTTTTCCCGAAGTGGAGAACGCGCATGCGATGGCCGCCGTGGACCATGCGCGCCGGCTAGGCAACGCTCTCGTCAACCGAGGCTTGGCCGAGGGTAGGAGGGCTCACAGCCCCCAATCGCGCGAGTAGCGGAAATCTATGCCAATGGTGCGGGTGCTCAGTTTGGCGATGATGGGCGGTTGGCGCTTGTACTGGGCGCGCTGCACCCGACGCCACACCTCCTCTACAAAGGGGCGAGGGAAACCGCTGAGCGTGACGGTCTCTTCTATAGAGTAGCGGGCGTCAAATAAGAGGTATAGCACCTGGTCCACATCGGCGTAGGTGAAGCCCATCTCGCCTTCGTCGGTTTGGCCCGCCCACAGATCGGCGGTCGGCGGCTTCAGGCGAATGCGCTCGGGCACGCCTAGCGCTGCGGCCAACTGGCGCACCTGAGTTTTGTAGAGGTCGCCGATGGGGTTGATCGCGCAGGCCGAATCCCCGTAAAGGGTCGTGTAGCCGAGGAGCCCCTCCGTCTTGTTGCCTGTGCCGATGACCAAGCCCTTCCACGCCTCCGAACGGTCGTACAACACGATCATCCTCATGCGCGCCATCGCGTTGCCTCGGCGCCGTTGATCCATGTCGGGGAACCGTGCAAAAAGGGGGTCCACCATAGGGGTGATGTCCACCGTGTCGGAATGGACGCCCAGCATCTCTATCACCGTCTGGGCATCCTCCAGGCTGTCGCGGCTGGAGGTGCGATAGGGCATCCGGAGCGCCAGCACGTTCTCGGGGCCTAGCGCCTCCGCGGCCAGGAAGCACGAGGTGGAGGAGTCAATCCCTCCCGACAGGCCGATGACCGCTCGCCGGAAGCCGGCTTTGCCCAGTTCATCACGGATGAAGCCGACCAGGATCTTGCGCACCAATTCCGGGTCTATGGTCAAGTGTTCCGCGATCTTCGCGCCGAGCATATGCACCCTCACCTTCAAAGAGCGAAGATAAAAAGTAGGTCGTTCACATTGGTGTTGGTCGGGCCGGTGATGATGAGATCACCCAGGGCCGAGAAGTAGCGATAACTGTCGTTATTCGCGAGGCAGGCGAGCGCGTCCAGGCCCGCGGCGCGGCCACGGGCCAGGGTGCTGCCGGTGGCGATCGCGCCGGCGGCATCGGTCGGGCCGTCGTTGCCGTCGGTGGCGAGGGCGGCCACCAGCGCGCCCTCCCAGCCTGCCAGGGCCACCGCCGCGGCCAGGGCCAGTTCCTGGTTGCGCCCTCCTAGCCCTTGTCCACGCACCGTGACTGTCGTCTCGCCCCCCAACACCCAGCAGGCAGGGCGCGTCAGCGGGGCCTCGCCTCGCACGAGCCCTTTGGCGAGGGCCGCGGCCACGCGCCCCACCTCCCGTGCCTCCCCCTCCAGCCACGTGGTTGCCAGTTCCGCTTGCGATCCCAACTCTCGCGCCCGCGCTACGCCCGCGAGCGCGGCCTGGCCGTTGTCGCCGATGAGGACGTTTTGCACGCGGGCAAAGGCCGGATCGCCTGGCTTAGGCGTCTCGCGCGCGGCGCCGGCCAACCCCTTCTGCAGATGGGCGATGATCCCGGGCGGCGCGCTCTCGGTGAGGTGATAGCGCTCCAACACGGCCCAGGCATCGGCGAAGGTGCTGGGATCGGGGACGGTAGGGCCGGAGGCGATGACATCCAGCGGGCTCCCCACCACATCGGACAAGATGAGGCAGACCAGGGTAGCAGGTTCCACCCAGCGGGCCAGTTGCCCCCCCTTGATCTGGGAACAGTGCTTGCGCACCGCGTTCATCTCGTTGATGGTTGCGCCGGAGCGGAGGAGCGCGCCGGTAAGCGCTTGCTTGTCGGCCAAGGAGATGCCGTCTGCAGGGAGCGGCAAGAGGGCCGAACCGCCGCCGGAGAGAAGGCAAAAAACCAGGTCATCAGGCCGGAGGCCGGTGAGGAGGTCTCTGATCCTTTCTGCGCCCCGGCGGCCCGCCTCGTCGGGGACGGGATGGCCGGCTTCCACCAGGGCGATGCGAGGGTGGAGTGAAGGTTGCCTCTCTTCGCCCTTCTCCCCAAGGCGAAGAGAGGGAATGGCCTCGCGCGCCTCTCCGCCGCCCGCGCCCAGGCGCACCTGCCACGTCCTCTCCGTCGCGGTGTGTCCCCGCTTCACGTTCACGACCCCCGCGGTGATGCGATCGCCCAGGAGCCTGGCCAAGGCCGCAGCCATGGGCGCGCCCGCTTTGCCCGCCCCCACGACGTAGATGCGCTGATAACGGTTCAGATCGTAAACGCGGTCGTCCACCTGCAGCCGGTCGCCCTCGCGCCGCACGTGGCGGTGAAGGGCCTGGGCCGGGTCCACCGCGGCCAAGGCCGCGGCCATCACCTCGGCGGCGATCCAACGCGCCTCAGATTCTCGTGGTGAAATTCCGGTCATGGCTGCACGTTCTCCGTCGCGCGTCGCGCCGCCTCCTGCGGCGAGGCGGCCCCTGTCAACACGTCGGTCACCGCGCGCTGCAGGGCCCGACTCGCTCCGTCGTAAGCCGCTCCCGCCGGCCGATGCCGGGCGGCCTCCAATTGATCGCGCAGGAAGGTGAAATAAGGATCGGCTTGGCCCCACAAGGCCAAGGCGGAGCGCCGGGGCGGAAGGTAATCCGCCGCGAAGGTCCAGGTGGCATGGCGGGTCGCATCCAGTAGCCAGGTGATGACCTGCGCGGCGGCGGCCTGCCGGATAGGGTCCTCCGTCACGACGGCGAAACCCCAGCAACGACCGATGGTGACCAAACGCCCGTCCCACGTGGGCACGGGCGCGTAGGCGGCGTTGCGCAAATTATCTCGCCCCGCCAGGTAACGCTGCGCGCGTACTTGGGTTATCGCCACCTGGCCGGAGAGGAGCAAGGCCCAACCCGCGTCCGCATCGCCTTGCTCCAGGGCCTGCGGCGGGATGAAGCCGCGCGCGTGAGCCTCCTTGAGGAAAGCCAGGGTCCGCTCCAAAGCCTGCGGAGACAGGGGGACGATGGAACCTTCCTTCTCCCACGAACCGCCGGCAGAAAGGTATTGGCTCAGCACCGCGTCGCTTGCCATGCCGCCTCTGCCTGCTAAAGGCAGGAAGTAAGTAGCCTCGTTCTGCAGAAGGTCGGTCCAGGTGCGAGGGGCGAGCGGGAGACGCCGCACGTCGTAGAGCGCGTGTTCCAGATCGGCGAGAAAGGGCACAGCGTACCAATGGTTGTTGACCTGGCCGGCTTGGGCCGCGAAGGGGAAGAGGTCGGCGGTGAGTTCCGCAGGGAGAAGCCCGTCTAACGGTTGCACCAGGCCCGCGCCGACGGCGGCATCCAACTCTGCCAGGTCCAAGATCACGAGGTCAGGTAAGACCTTCGGCGCCGCGCGCGCGGCGGTGGTCAGGAAATCCAAGAGGCCGCCTTTGCCGTAGGGCCGCTTGAGCACGATCCGGAAGGCGATGTCGGGGTAGGCGGCCGTGAAGCCGTCCAGTTGTTGGGCCAGGGCGATGCGACTCGCCTCGCTCGCTCCGGGTGAGAACCATTCCGTCGTCCACCAGGTCAAAGTGAGGCTGTGAGAGGGGGTGATAGGAGGAGGCGGCGTAGCGAGCGCTGCCGCCTCTTCGGGCGTGGGCGCGGGCGTCGGCGGGGCGGCGACCGCGCGCGCCGTAGGGGTAGGGGCGGAAGGGAAAGGGCGAACGCTGCAGGCCGTGAGCACGGCAAGGGCGCAGGCCAAGCCCAGCGCCGGCCCAACCGGCCATCTCTGCAAGAGCCCTGACCATCCCCGCATGGTAATCTCCTGGCGACGTGTTCCTCGCCATTATAGCACAACTCCGGAACGATAGGAATCGCCGCTTGACACCCCTGCTGACCTCCCTTATAATCCAGCCGTCTCGGCCTATGCATACAAAACGGGGAAACGTTTCCGGCCTCCTGGGCCTTCTCGCCGTCGTGACGGTCGGCCTGCTTGTCTTCGGCCTGGCGTCGGCGGCGCGCGTCCAATTGCAGAACGACACTGGCGTCCCTTTCGGCTACGCCGCCGATTACGCTCAGGACGACGTGGTAGGGGCCGTATTGGAGGGAAGGGCGGACCAGTATCCCTTGCAGGTGGAGGAGATCAACTTCCTGCTCCTGCGCGTCCAAGAGGGGGATACGACCGCCGTAGTGCAGGCGCGAATCTATGCGCTGGACGGCAGCGGTGGCAGCCCCGGCACGCTCCTGGGCGCTTCCGAGGTGCTCACCCTCACCCTCCCGACCGTTTATGCCCCGCGCTGGTTTACCATCAGCCTATCTTCTCGCCATGTGATCATCCCTTCCGGCCCTTTCCTGGCGGCGGTGGCCTACCGCGGCGGTGCTGTGGGGAGGACCCCTTCCCTGGTCACCGACAACAGCCAGGCCATCCCGGTCGGGAAGAACTACTACAGCGAGGACGACGGCGCGCGTTGGTACGACCACTACGATTGGTGGGTCTCCCCGGAGACGGTGGGCTTCAACATGATACGGGCCGTGGTGGAGACGAACCTCCCTACGCCGACCCCGACGGCGACGCGCACCCCAACGCTCACCCCCACGCGCACGCCGACGCCCTCTCCTACCCCCTCCGCCACCGCAACGCCGACGGCCACACCCACCAGGACGCTGAAGGCACAGTGGCGCTTCATCCTCGTCTTGCGGAACTACAACCCTCGGAGCCCCCTCGCGACGCGAGCGGCCTCGCCGTGAGCCGCGTCGCGCGGATTTGCCGTAGCAGGCGCTCTATGTTATACTTTTCCTTTGGGCATTCAACCCGCATTTCGCACGTCTCCTGATTGGAGTCGGCGTGCCGCCGCTGCCACGGCGACGGTGCGGCTCTAAGATGACGGAGGCGGAGGAACAACACTTTGCATAAGGAGGTTTTGTACCGTGGCGATCGTCCCCATGAAAGCGCTCTTGGAGGCCGGCGTGCACTTCGGCCACCGCACGCGGCGGTGGAACCCGAAGATGAAGCCTTACATCTTCACCGAGCGCAACGGCATTCACATTTTGGACCTCCAGCAGACGATGGCGCGGCTGGAGGAGGCGTACAACGTCGTGCGTGATCGGGTCGCCGCAGGCGGCACGGTGCTCTTCGTGGGCACCAAGAAGCAGGCCCAAGAGACCATCGCCGAGGAAGCGCGCCGCTGCGAGATGCCTTATGTGGACCAACGCTGGCTAGGCGGCACCCTGACCAACTTCCGAACCATCCGCCAACGGATTGAATACCTGAGCCAACTGGAGCAACGCAAGGCCAACGGCGAATTTGAGCAACTGCCAAAAAAAGAGGTGCTACAGTTAGACCGCGAGATCGCCAAACTCAATCGCCGCCTCGGCGGCCTGCGTCAGATGCAACGCCTTCCCGCCCTGGTTTTCATCGCCGATGTGCGTCGCGAGGAACTGGCCGTCAAGGAGGCCAACACCTTGGGCATCCCCATCGTCGCCCTGGTGGATACCAACTGTGACCCCGATCCCATTGACTACCCCATCCCCTCCAACGACGACGCGATCCGCGCGATCAAGCTCATTACCAGCAAGGTCGCCGACGCGGTGATAGAAGGGCGGGCGCTGCGCAAGGCCGAGGAAGCCGTCCCGGCGGAGGGAGAGGAGGCGCCGGAAGCTTACCTGGGCCCCTCTACCTTGGCCAAACTGCGCACCGGCGCGTATGCGGAGGAGGCCGAGGAGGCCTTTGAGGAAGAGATAGAAGAGGTAGAAGAGTCGGAAGCGGAAGAGGCGGCTGAGCTCTTTGAGGAGGAAGAGAGCGAGGAGGAGCTCGGCTAACAGACCGCCGGAGCAACCAGGTACCGCTCAAGCCGTTCATAGGCTACCCCCATTGAGAAGAGGAGCAACACCTTGGAAATCACTGCGAGCATGGTGAAAGAGCTGCGCGCGGCAACGGGCGCGGGCGTGTTGGATTGCCGCAAGGCGTTGGAGGAAGCGCAGGGCGACATGGAGAAGGCTGCGGAATGGCTGCGGGCCAAGGGCCTGGCCGCTGCCGCCAAGAAGGCGCACCGTGAGACCCGCGAGGGTATCATTGGCCACTACGTGCACACAGGCGGTCGCCTTGCCTCCTTGGTAGAACTCAATTGCGAGACCGATTTCGTGGCCCGCACGGAGGACTTCCAGCGGCTGGCGCGGGACCTCGCGATGCAAGTGGTGGCCGCGCGGCCGGAATATGTGCGGCCGGAAGACGTACCCGCAGAGGTGCGCGCGGCCCAAGAAGCCACCTTCCGCCGCGAGGCGGAGAGCCTGGGCAAGCCCCCGGCGGCCGTGGAACAGATCGTCCGCGGCCGCATGGAGAAGTTCTACGCCGAGGCTTGTTTGTTGAAGCAGCCCTTCATCCGGGATGAGGGCACCACCGTCCAGGACCTCATCAACCAACACATCGCCAAACTAGGCGAGAACATCGTCGTGCGACGCTTCGTCCGCTACGAGATCGGAGGCTGAAGGCCTCGCGTCAGCATCGGGGGCCACCCAGGAGTGCCGATGAGCGAACTCAAATATACCCGCATCCTTCTGAAGGTAGGGGGAGAAGCCCTGGCCGGCGAGAAGGGGTTTGGGATTGATCCGCAAAGGGCGCTGGACGTGGCCGGTAAGATCGCCAGCATCCACCGGCTAGGCGTGCAGGTGGCTGTGGTGTTGGGAGCCGGCAACATCTGGCGGGGCCAAGACGGAGCGGCCCTGGGCATGGAGCGGGCTACGGCCGACCACATGGGGATGTTGGCCACGGTGATGAACGCGCTGGCCCTGGCCGACGCCTTGCGCAAAAAGGGGGTGGAGACGCGAGTGCAGACCGCCATCGCCATGCAGGCCATCGCCGAACCGTACATCCGCCTGCGCGCCATCCGCCACCTGGAGAAGGGGCGGGTGGTCATCATCGGCGCCGGCACCGGCAACCCCTACTTCACCACCGACACCGCCGCGGCCCTGCGGGCCATGGAGATCCACGCCCAGGTGCTCGTCAAAGCGACCAAGGTGGACGGGGTGTACGATGCGGACCCGCTCGTCCATCCTGACGCGCGGCGCTTTGAGCAACTGACCTACATCAGCGCCCTGAACCTGCGCGTCGGGGTGATGGATTCCACCGCCATCACCCTATGCATGGATAACGACCTCCCCATCATCGTGGCCGAACTGGCCTCGCCCGGCGTCTTGGACCGCATCGTGCGGGGCGAGCCCGTGGGCACGTTGATCTGGCACTGAGAGGTTCTGACCGATTCCGGATAGCCTTTGGCAGCGCAGCCATGATACAATAGCCGGAGGTGGAGGGGCGATGATCAAGGACCTTGTCAAAGAAACCGAGGCCCGCATGGAGAAGGCGGTGGAAGTGCTGCGGGAGGACCTGCAGAGCATTCGCACCGGTCGCGCCTCGCCGGCCCTGGTGGAGAAACTCCTGGTGGATTACTATGGCGTTCCCACGCCGCTGCAACAACTGGCCGCCATCTCCGCGCCGGAACCCCGTCTGCTGACCATTCGCCCGTGGGATGCCTCCCTTGCGCCGCAGATTGAGAAGGCCATCCTTAAGTCCGACCTCGGCCTGACGCCGAGCAACGACGGCAAGATCATCCGCCTGGCCATCCCTAAGTTGACGGAGGAACGTCGCCGAGAACTGGTGAAGATCGTGGCCCGCCGGGTGGAAGAAGGGCGCGTTGCCGTGCGCAACCTGCGACGCGAGGCGATTGAGGACCTCCGCGAGATGGAGAAGGAAGGGATGATCTCGGAGGACGAGCTCTACAAGGGTCGCGACGAGATTCAAGAGTTGACCGACCGCTACATTAAGAAGGTGGACGAGATCGGCGCGGCCAAAGAGGCCGAGATCATGGAAGTGTAGTTGTTCCGTCCGGACACCACCGGCGTTGCGGCAACGCTCCGACGGGGGGAATGAGGTGCGTCATGGGAACCAGCGACGGTGAGAAGCCGCAAAGGGTGCCTTACCACGTGGGCATCATCATGGACGGCAATGGCCGCTGGGCGCGAGCGCGCGGCCTGCCCCGCCTGGCAGGCCACCGCGCGGGCACGGAGAACATCCGCCGCGTCTTGCAGGCATGCGTGGAGTTCGGCATCAAGGTCCTCACCGTTTATGCCTTCTCCACCGAGAACTGGGGGCGCCCTGAAGAGGAAGTGCGCGGCCTGATGCACATCCTCAGCGAGTACATTCAACGCGAGGTGGGCGAGCTCCACCGCAACGGCGTACAGTTGCGCCACAGCGGACGGCTGGCCGGCATCTCCGAGGCGATGCAGGAGCAGATCCGAGACGCCCTGGAACTGACCAAGAACAACGACCGCATCATCCTGAACGTGGCTTTCAACTATGGCGGCCGCGCCGAGATCTTGGACGCGGTGCGCCGTATCATCGCCGATGGGATCAAGCCCGAACAGGTGGATGAAGCCCTGTTCAACTGCTACCTTTACACGGCGGGGCTGCCCGACCCCGACCTCATCATCCGCACCGGCGGCGAGATGCGCATCTCCAACTTCCTCATCTGGCAGGCAGCCTACGCCGAGTACTATGCCACCCCTACCTACTGGCCCGATTTTGACCGCGAGGAACTGCGCCGCGCCTTGGAAGCCTACGCGCGGCGGGATCGGCGTTTCGGCCTCATCAAAGAGCCTGCTTTGCAAAGTTCTTGACCCGCCCTCACCTTGAGAGGTGAAGAGAAAGCCCCCTTGCTGCGCACGCGTGCCCTCAGCGCCCTCGTCTTGGTGCCTCTGGTGGCCCTGGTCGTCTGGACCGGCGGCCCCCTCCTGGCCCTGGCCCTGGCCCTCGTCGGCCTTCTGGCCTGGCGCGAACTGGTCCACATGCTGCGGTTGAAGGGTTACCTCCCCTTCGCCCGCCTCGGCGCGCTCTTGGTCGTCCTCTTCATCCTGGCGGCTTATCTTCTTCCCGCTGCCCTCCTCTGGGGCGCGCTCGTCCTCGCGCTGTTGGGTTCCCTGATCTACGCCCTCTTCCAGGCGCACCCCGCGCCGGCCACCGATTGGGCCCTCACCTTTGGCGGCGCGGCCTACCTGGGCCTGTGTCTGGGGCACTTCCTCCTTCTGCGCCATCTGCCCGCCGGCTTCCGTTGGTTGGCCATCGCCATCCTGGCCACCTGGATCAACGACACCGTGGCCTACTTCGTCGGAAGCCTGTGGGGCCGCCACAGGCTCTGGGTGCGCCTCAGCCCCAAGAAGACCTGGGAAGGGCTCATCGGCGGCCTGGTGGTGACCGCCCTGTTGGGCGCATGGCCCTTCGCCGGCTGGCTAGGCCTCGGCCCTGTCTGGGGCGCGCTGTTGGGCCTCCTCATCGGCCTCACGGCGACCTTCGGCGACCTGGTTGAGTCCATGTGGAAACGCCAATCCGGCCTGAAAGATTCAGGCCACCTCATCCCCGGCCACGGCGGCATGTTGGATCGGATAGACAGCCTCCTCTTCATCGTCCCCGCGGTCTATTATTTCGCCGCATGGGGGACCGGCATCTAGGTAGGGGGTCGCGCCTTCGTTGTAGCCTGTCGGGAAAGGTGGTAAAATAGCCCTGCCCACAAGCCCCGGCCGGGCGTGGAGAGGGTATCATGGACATCCTTTGGGCGCCGTGGCGCATGGAGTTCATCTTGAGCGAAAAGACGCAAGAGTGCATCTTCTGTCGGAAGGTCAAGACGGACGATGACCGGGCCGAACACGTCTTGTACCGCGGCCAGCATGGCTTCATCGTCCTCAATCTCTACCCTTACAACAACGGCCATCTCCTGGTCGCCCCTTACCGCCATGTCCCCAGCACCGAAGACCTGACCCCGGATGAGCTGACCGAACTCCTCACCTTGGTCAACAAGGGATTGGGTGTGCTGCGGCGCACGCTCCATCCGCACGGCTTCAACCTAGGGGTCAACCTGGGCAAGGTCGCGGGCGCGGGCGTGGAAGCCCATGTGCACATCCATATCGTCCCTCGTTGGGAGGGGGACACCAACTTCATGCCCTTGGTGGCCCAGACGCGCGTGATCCCCCAATGGATAGATGAGACCTATGACCAACTGCGCCAGGCGTTGGACTCCGCCGCGCGCTGAACGGCAGACGCCCTTCGGGGAAGGAGGCAAGGATGGACTTGCAGCTCACCGCCGAGCATGAGATGTTGCGCCAAACGGCGCGCGACTTCGCCCAAAAGGAGATCGCCCCCATCGCAGCCCGCTACGATGAGACGGGCGAGTTCCCCTTTGAGACGGTCAAAAAGATGGGCGCCTTGGGCCTGATGGGGATTGAAGTGCCGGAGGAGTACGGCGGCGCCGGCCTGGACGCCATCAGTTACGTCTTGGCGATAGAGGAGATCGCCAAGGCCGACGTGGCCCACAGCACCATCGTCTCCGTCAACAACTCGCTGGTTTGCCACGGGCTTCTGCATTTCGGCACAGAGGCCCAGAAGCGCCGCTACCTCGTCCCCGTCGCCAGCGGCCAGATGATCGGAGCCTACTCGTTGACCGAGCCGATGTCGGGCTCCGACGCGGCCACCATGCGCACCCGCGCGGTGCGGCAGGGCGATCATTACGTCATCAACGGACGCAAGTCGTGGGTAACCAGCGGCCCGGTGGCCGATGTGATCATCCTCTTCGCCATGACCGATCCCGAAAAGAAGCACAAGGGAATCACGGCTTTCATCATTGACACGGATCAGCCCGGCTTCATCCGGGGCAAGGTGGAGCCGAAACTGGGCATCCGCGCCTCGGCCACCTGTGAGTGCGTCTATGAGGATTACCGCTGCCCGGTGGCGAACCGCCTGGGCGAGGAAGGAGAGGGCTTCAAGATCGCGATGAACATCCTGGACGCTGGCCGGATCGGCATCGCGGCGCAGGCATTGGGCGTGGCCGAGGCCGCGCTGGAGGCCAGCATCGCCTTCGCCAAGGAGCGGCAGGCTTTCGGGCAGAGGATCAGCGAGTTTCAAGGCATCCAATGGATGCTGGCGGACATGGGGACGCGCATTGAGGCCGCGCGGATGCTCACCTATCGCGCCGCGCTGGCCAAGGAGGCCGCCAAGAAGACCGGCGCGCGCTACACCGCGGAAGCGGCCATGGCGAAGTTGTACGCCTCAGAGATGGCGATGTGGGTGACGACGAAGGCGGTGCAAATTCACGGCGGCCTGGGCTACAGCAAGGAACTCCCCATTGAGCGCTATTTCCGCGACGCCAAGATCACCGAGATCTACGAAGGCACCAGCGAGATACAGAGGCTGGTCATCGCGAGGCACCTATTAGGCGGGATATGACCATGAAAGCCATCGTTTTCTACCGACACGGCGGGCTGGACGTCCTGCGAGAAGCCGACATCCCCGCGCCTGTGCCCGGGCCCAACGAGGTTCTAGTTAAGGTGCATTACTGCGCGCTCAACCGCCTTGACCTCTTCGTGCGGGAGGGCTGGAAGGGATTGGAACTGAAGATGCCCCACGTCCTGGGCGCGGATGTGGCCGGAACCGTCGCCGCGGTCGGCCCCCAGGTGAGCGGCTGGCAAGTCGGGCAGCGCGTCGTCGTCAACGGCACGCTCAGTTGTGGCCGTTGCGAACACTGCCGCCGCGGCGACGATCACCTATGCCTCCATCACGCCATCCTCGGCGAGCACGCGCCCGGCGGCTACGCCGAATACGTATCGGTGCCCGCGGCCAACCTCCTCGCCGTGCCCGATGGCTTCCCCTTGGCGGAGGCGGCCGCGGCCGGCCTCGTCTTCCTCACCGCCTGGCGGATGCTCATCCGGCGGGCGCAGGTGCGCGCGGGCGAGGACGTGCTGGTCGTCGGCGCGGGCGGCGGCGTCAACACCGCGGCCGTTCAGATCGCCAAACTCGCCGGCGCGCGCGTCTTCGTCGTCGCCTCCAATGCCGAGAAGGGCGAACGGGTGCGGGCCTTGGGTGCGGACGTGGTGATTGACCGCAGTCGGGAAAACTGGTCGCGCGCGGTCTGGCAGCAGACCGATAGGCGCGGCGTGGACGTGGTGGTGGATAACGTCGGCGCGGCCACCTTCTTTGACTCCATCCGCGCGCTGGCGAAGGGCGGACGCCTGGTCACGGTGGGGAACACCAGCGGCCCCAAGGCGGAGTTGGACCTCCGCTACATCTGGACGAAGCAGATCAGCATCCTGGGCTCCACCATGGGAAGCCGCGACGATTTCGCGACCGTGATGCCCCTGGTGTTTGCCGGCAAACTGCGCGCAGTGATAGACCGCATCCTGCCGCTGGCGCAGGTGCGAGAGGCGCAAGCCATCCTGGAAAGGGGAGAGAATTTCGGGAAAATCGTCTTGCGGGTGAACGAAGATGACTGAGGTTACGACATCAGCATTCTCCGCCCGGACGCGGGAGGAAAACTGGGAGCGTCTATCGCAGGAAGCCTGGGATATCCTGGTGATCGGCGGCGGCATCACCGGCGTCAGCATCGCGCGCGATGCGGCGCTGCGCGGCTTCCGCACCGCGCTTTTGGAGAAGGACGACTTCGCCTCCGGCACCAGCAGCCGCTCCTCGCGCCTCGCCCATGGCGGCATCCGCTACCTGCAAAACATGGAGTTCCCCCTGGTCTTTGAGGCCCTGCGGGAGCGCGACATCCTGCGGCGGATCGCGCCGCACCTCGTCCGCCCGACCCCTTTCATCTACCCGGTCTATCGCGGCCAGGAGCCGCCCCTGTGGCAATTGGCCGCCGGGATGTGGCTTTACGATGGGCTGGCCCTCTTTCGCGGCTTCCGGCTCCACCGCTTGGCAGGCCGCGCGCGCCTGCGCGAGTGGGAGCCTATCCTGGGCCGGGAGGATTTGCAAGGCGGAGCCGAATACTACGATGCCGTCGTGCACGACGCCCGACTCACCCTCGCGGTCGCCCGCGCCGCGCAGCGCGCCGGTGCCGCCCTGGTGAACCACGGGAAGGTGGTCTCCTTCCTTAAGGAGAACGGGCGTGTCGTCGGCGTGCAGGCGCGCGACATGTTGGCAGAGCGGGAGATAGAGGCGCGAGCGCGCGTCGTCGTCAACGCCACCGGCGTCTGGGGCGACGCCTTGATGCAGGCGGATGACCCCCACGCGCCGCGCCACCTTCGCCCTTCCAAAGGGGTTCACCTCCTGGTCCCGCGGGAGCGCCTTGGACATCGGCGCGCGATCGTCTTCTTCTCGCCGCGCGATGGCCGCATCCTCTTCCTCATCCCTTGGGGTCGGTTCAGCATCATCGGCACGACCGACACCGAGTACGAAGGCGATCTGGACAGGCCCTACGCCACCGCCGACGATGTGGCCTACGTGCTGGAAGCGGTGAACGCGGCCTTCCCCGAGGCTGCGTTGAGCGAACGCGACATCGTGAGCACCTGGGCCGGCTTGCGCCCCCTGGTCTTTGAGGGCGACGCCTCCTCTACCTACAAGATCAGTCGCGAACACCGCATCTTCGTCAGCCCCTCCGGGCTGATCACCATCTCCGGCGGCAAGTTGACGACGGCGCGCGAGATGGCGCGCCAGGTGGTAGACGTGGCGGCCGAACGGCTGGCGCGGGTCGGCATCCATGCGGCCGGCCCTTGCCGCACGCACCTGGAGCCGTTAGACCCCGCTCCCCTCCCTGAATTGCAACGCCTGGCCGACCCGCGCGGCCGCGGCCGTACAGGGGCCGGCCCCGCGCCCGACCTGGTGGAGCATCTCATCGGTCGCTACGGCAGCGAGTATCGCGACCTTCTGGCGTGGATGGCCGCAGAGCCGGCCCTGGCCGAGCCGCTGGTGCCGGGGCTTCCCTACCTCTGGGCCGAGGTGCGCTACGCGCTGGAGAGGGAGATGGCGCTCACCCTCTCCGATCTCCTGATCCGCCGCATCCCCCTCATCTACGAGGCTCCGGACCAAGGGATAGGCGCCGCCGAGGCCGTGGCCCGGCGGATGGCCGAGGTCTTGGGCTGGGATGAGAAACGGATCGGTGAGGAAAAAGAGGGATACCGCGACCAAGTGGCCCTGACGCGGTTATATAAACAGAGATGCTGATGACGAGCCGGAGAGGGAGGAGCCGCATGGATCGCTGCAAGGTTCTTCCGGCTGATCCACGATCACGCTGGCGTCTTCGGGATAGGCCCCTGACCGCTGCCTAATGCCCATGGGATCGGAGAGGAACCCTCGTCACGCCCGCCTGCGGGTGACGCGCGCGACGGGCGGGAAGAACTCCCTCCAATACTGGTGGCGGGCCCAACATCCGCTCCGGGTCATCCGCAACACCATCGTCGCCGTCATCTGCCGCTACACGCCCTCCATGACGGTCAAGAACTGGCTCTACCGACGCATCGGCATGAAGGTGGGCGAGAACGTCTCTTTTGGCCTGATGGCGATGGTGGACGTCTTCTTTCCGGAGGAGATCACGGTCGGGGCCAACACCATCATCGGCTACAACACCGTCATCCTGGCCCACGAGTTCCTGCGCGACGAGTGGCGCGTAGGGCCCGTGGTCATCGGGCGAGACGTGATGATCGGCGCGAATTGCACCATCTTGGCTGGCGTCGTCATCGGCGACGGGGCGACGGTTTCGGCCATGAGCCTGGTCAACCGGGACGTGCCGCCGGGGGCTACCGTAGGCGGCGTGCCGGCGCGACCCTTGCGCGAACGAGCAGAAGAGCGATAGGGAACGGTTTTCCGCACCGATTCTTTGCATTTTTGGGGAGGTTGCATGTTGGCGTCTTGGGCACAAAGGTACAATCGGATTCGTCTTTGGGTTCTCACCCCTGCCATCGTCGCCCTCATCGTCGCCGTGGACGTTTTCAGTTTCGTGGTCGGCGGCATCTACTGGTACGGCTCGCAACTGCCGCAGACGCCGTGGTGGGCCTGGGTTTTCGTGCCCGATTGCCCCCTCTTCGCGCTCCTGGGCGGGGTCGCTCTGGTCGGCCTCCTCACCCAACGCCGCTCATCCCTCTTTGAGTCCCTCGTCGCCATGGGGAGCATCAAGTACGCCATTTGGACCATCCTCGCCTGGGTTTTCTTCTGGGCCGAGTATCACACCGTGCCCTTCGTAGGCGTTGTGATGATCATCTCTCACGTCGGCCTGATGGTGCAGGGGCTTTTCATCCTGAGCTTCGTGCGACTGAGCGCGCCGGTCGCCCTCTTGAGCGGGGCATGGTTCCTGCTGAGCGATTACATGGACTACGGCCTGGGCTTTCACCCTGCCGTCCCTTCCCCTGCCTCCTTGCCCTGGATGCAATGGCACACCATCGCCGTGACCATCGGGCTGACGCTCGCCTTCCTATGGATGTCGCGCGTGCCGATCAACCTGTGGGCGGGCGCCTGGCCGACGCCGCCGGTCGCGCCCTACTCTGCCCAGCGCAAGCCGGCCTAATCATTTGCGCCGCGAAGGAGGGCTGACCGGTGTCCGTTGACCCTAAAATCCAGCGCCTGCGAGAACTCAAGGAACTGAGCCGCCTGGGTGGCGGCCTGGAACGGATCGCCCAGCAACACGCGAAGGGCAAGCTCACCGCCCGCGAGCGGCTGGAGCTCCTGCTGGACAAGAACAGTTTTCGCGAGCTAGACCGTTTCGTGACCCACCGTTGCTATGATTTCGGCATGGAGAAACAACGCATCCTAGGCGACGGCGTGGTGACAGGCTACGGCACGATAGACGGTCGCTTGGTGTACGTTTACTCCCAAGACTTCACCGTTTTCGGCGGCTCCCTCTCCGAGGCCCACGCCGAGAAGATCTGCAAGGTGATGGACCTGGCGATGAAGAACGGCGCGCCCGTCATCGGCCTCAACGACTCCGGCGGCGCGCGCATCCAAGAAGGCGTCGTCTCCCTAGGCGGCTACGCCGAGATCTTCCTGCGCAACACCCTCGCCTCCGGCGTCATCCCCCAGATCTCGTGCATCATGGGGCCTTGCGCCGGCGGCGCAGTCTATTCGCCGGCCATCACCGACTTCATCATCATGGTCAAAGACACCAGTTACATGTTCGTCACCGGCCCCGAGGTGGTGAAGACGGTCACCCATGAGGACGTCAGTTTTGAAGAGCTGGGCGGCGCCTGGATCCACAACACGGAAAGCGGCGTTGCCCATTTCGCTGCCGAGAACGAGGAGGATGCCATCCTCCTGACACAAAAACTCCTGAGTTACCTGCCCCAGAACAACCTGGAAGACCCGCCTTACGTCCCTCCCACCGACGACCCTCTGCGCATGGACGACGCGCTGGACGGCATCATCCCCGACAACCCCAACAAGCCCTACGACATGAAGGAGATCATCCGTCGCGTGGTGGACGACGGCGACTTCTTTGAGGTGCAGGAGCATTGGGCACAGAACATCGTCATCGGCTTCGCCCGGCTGGACGGACGCGCCGTCGGCATCGTCGCCAACCAGCCTGCCGTCCTGGCCGGCGTGCTGGACATCAACGCCTCGGTGAAGGCCGCGCGCTTCGTGCGTTTCTGCGATTGTTTCAACATCCCCATCGTCACCTTTGAGGATGTGCCCGGCTTCATGCCCGGCGTGGCCCAAGAGCACGGCGGCATCATCCGCGCGGGCGCGAAACTCCTCTACGCCTATTGCGAGGCGACGGTGCCCAAGTTGACCGTCATCACCCGCAAGGCCTACGGCGGGGCCTACGACGTGATGTCCAGCAAACATATCCGCGGCGACATGAACTTCGCCTGGCCTTCCGCCGAGATCGCGGTCATGGGGCCGGAGGGCGCGGTGAACATCATCTTCCGCAAGGAACTGGCCGCCTCTCACAACCCGGAGGCCGACCGCGCGCGGCTGGTGCAGGAGTACCGCGACAAGTTCGCCAACCCCTACATCGCGGCCGCGCGCGGCTACGTGGATGACATCATTGAACCGCGGGAAACCCGCCCGCGCCTCATCAGCGCCTTGCAGATGTTGCGCAACAAGCGCGATACGAACCCGCCGAAGAAACACGGCAACATACCTTTGTGAGAGCAACGCATCGGAGGATCACCTTGTCTCCCTCTTTCTGGCAACGACTGACGAGACGCAAGGAGGAGCCGCCTTTGTGGCAGGAGGAACTGAACGCCGCCTACGCCGCGTGCGACGCGCATCACTATGAGGAAGCCATCCAGCACCTGGAGGAGGCGTTGACTGCCGCGCCGGAGGGCGAGCGCATCCACGTGCTCACCGGCCTGCCCGACGGCCCTTTAGAGGGCTTCGCCAGGGTCGCCGTCTCGGCCGCGGAGTATACCGAGTTTGAGGTCGCCGAACGTGCCCTCGCGCGGGCGGTCGCGCTGAGCCGGGAGACAATTCCGCTGGCCGACGCCTGGGCGCGATTGGCGGAGAGCGCGGCCCTCGCCGACCAATGGGACAGGGCGCGCGCCTACCTGGACCGCGCGTTGGCGGCGCATCCGGGCCGCATCATGCCGCACCACCTAGATTTGCCGGACCGCCGCGCGGGTCGGTGAGGGAAACCGCCTTGCCGCCGCGGCGGAGGTAGGGTCTCTATGTTCAAGAAGGTTCTGGTCGCCAACCGTGGTGAGATCGCCGTGCGCATCCTGCGGGCCTGCGAGGAGCGGGGCCTGCGCACCGTGGCCGTCTTTTCAGACGTGGATCGCACCGCGCTCCACGTGCGTTACGCCGACGAAGCCTACCCCATCGGCCCCGCGCCCGCGCGCGAGAGTTACCTGAACATCGGGCGCATCATTGACGTGGCCCGCCGGTCCGGCGCGGACGCCATCCATCCCGGCTACGGCTTCCTGGCCGAGAACCCGGAGTTCGCCCAGGCGTGCCTAGAGGCCGGCATCGCCTTCATCGGCCCGTCCCCCGCTGCCATCGCCGCCATGGGCGACAAGGTGGAGGCGCGGCGTCGGATGCAGGCCGCAGGTGTGCCTGTCATCCCCGGCACCGAGGCGGGGCTGAGGGATGAGGAATTGGTGGCCGCTGCCACAGCCATCGGCTATCCCCTGCTCGTCAAGGCGGCGGCAGGCGGGGGCGGCAAGGGGATGCGCATCGTGCGCGCGCCGGAGGCCCTCCTCCCCGCCGTTGCCTCCGCCCGGCGTGAAGCCCTCTCCGCTTTCGGCGATGATCGCGTCTACCTGGAGAAACTGGTGGAGGGGGCGCGCCACGTGGAGATCCAAATCCTGGCCGATAGCCACGGCCACGTCATTCACCTGGGCGAGAGGGAGTGCTCCATCCAGCGCCGCCACCAGAAACTGATAGAGGAATCCCCCTCCGTAGAAGTGGACGACGCCCTGCGGGAGCGCATGGGCGCGGTGGCCATCCAGGCCGCGCAGGCGGTGGGGTATGTCAATGCCGGAACGGTGGAGTTCCTCCTGGATCGGGATCACCACTTCTACTTCCTGGAGATGAACACCCGCCTCCAGGTGGAGCACCCCGTTACGGAGATGGTGACGGGCGTGGACATCGTGAAAGAGCAACTGGCCATCGCCGCCGGGCGCAAACTGCGTTACCGCCAGCAGGACGTTCGCCAAATCGGCTGGGCCATAGAATGCCGCATCTGCGCCGAAGACCCCTACAACAACTTCCTTCCCTCCAGCGGGCGCATCACGTCCCTCTTTGAGCCAACGGGGCCCGGCGTGCGCCTGGAGAGCGGCATCTACGAGGGCTTTGAGGTATCGCCGTACTACGATCCCCTCATCGCCAAACTGATCGTCTGGGGTGAGACGCGGGCCGAGGCGATCCTGCGCATGCGCCGCGCCCTGCGGGAATTCCGCATCGGCGGCATCAAGACGACGATCCCTTTCCATCAGCAGATCATGGACGCCACGACCTTCCAAGGCGGCCACTTTGACACCACCTACCTGGAACGGTTGAACCTCATGCCTGATGGGGCCGGTAACGAGGCCCACCGTCGCGCGGCGGCCATCGCGGCGGTGTTGGTGGCCCATCAGCGCAGCCAGGAGGCCTGGACGCTGGGCGGGCCACAACACCGCCCTGCCCACGACGATTCGGCCTGGCGGCGCGCGGGCCGCCTCATGGCCCTGCGCAGCGGTTGAGGAAGGGCTACCATGAAGTACGTGGCTACGGTAGACGGACAAAGCATCACGATCGACATGGAGAGCCCCGAACGTCTCTTGGTAGACGGCGAGGCCCACGCGGTAGACCTCCGACAGGTCGGCAAACTCTCCCTCTACTCGCTCTTGCTGGACAACGCCTCCTACGAGGTCGTCGTTGAGGATGAAGGCAACGCCACCTGGCGGGTGATGATCGGGGGCGAACTCTATCGCGTGCGGGTAGAGGACGAGCGCACCCGCCGCCTGGCCCAGGCCAACCGTCAGCCGACCCCGCCGAGCGGCGAGATCGCCCTGAAGGCCCCCATCCCAGGGTTGGTGGTCAAGGTCGCAGTGGAGCCGGGGGAGGCAGTGCGCGCTGGCCAAAGCCTCATCATCTTAGAGGCGATGAAGATGGAGAACGAACTGCGCGCCCCGCGCGCGGGCACGGTGCATGAGATCCGCGTCGCCGACGGCGACAAGGTGGATCAAGGTCAGGTGCTCTTGACCTTGCGCTAGTTTAGGAGGAACGCATCTTGAAGCCTCGCACCTCTCATCGCCCTCTCGTCTTTGCCCATCGCGGCGCCAGCGCCGTCGCCCCCATGAACACCTTGGCAGCCTTCAAGAAGGCCATGGAACTGGGGGCGGACGGCATAGAACTGGATGTGCAGTATTCCAGCGACGGCGCGTTGGTGGTGATCCATGACACCACCCTGGAAGCCACCACCAACGGCACCGGCCGCGTGGTCTCGCTCACCCTGGCGGAGTTGAAACAACTGGACGCAGGTTCCTGGTTTGACCGCCGCTTCCGGGGCGAGCGCATCCCCACGTTGGCCGAGGTGTTTGATACCATAGGCGACAGGCTCCTGGTCAACATAGAACTTAAAACCTTCGCTTTGTTCCCCTCCGACGGCATGGATCGCGACGTGGCCGCTTTCATCCGGCAGCGCAACCTTTACGATCAGGTGATCGTCTCATCGTTCAACCCTTTTGCCTTGCGTCGGGTGAAGCAAGCAGATCCGCGCATTGAGACGGGGCTCCTCTACGCTCCTGAGATGCCTCGCATCTACAGCCATACCTGGTTGCGACCCTGGGTGCGTCCGGATGCGCTGCACCCGGAGCATGGCATGGTAGACGAGCGCCTGATGCGCTGGGCCAAGAAGAAAGGCTATCCGGTCAACGTCTGGACGGTCAACGAGGAAGAGGAGATGCAACGCCTGATCGCCTTGGGCGTGAACATGATCATCACCGACCATCCGGATCGCCTTCTCGCCTTGTTAGGCCGCTAGAGTCCATCGTGATGTGAGGGCTGATCAACTTGCCGACGACAAAGGTGATCCTGAACCCTTATGCCGGTCATTGGGCGGGCGAGCGCCTGGCCCACGACATCGTAGCGGCCCTGCGCGCCGCCGGGGTGAGGCACGACCTGGTGGCGACGGAGGGGCCGGGCCACGCCATAGAATTGGCGCGACGCGCCCGCGAAGAGGGCTACGAGGTCGTCGTCGCCGCGGGAGGCGACGGCACGGTGAACGAGGTCGTCAACGGCCTGGCCTTGGCCGCGCGCGCCGAGGCGAGCGGCGCGGTGGGGACCCTCGGCATCATCCCCATCGGCACGGGCAACGACTTCGCCGAGATGGCGGGCATCCCGTTGGATGTCTGGAAGGCGGCCCAGCGCCTGGCCCAGGGGCGGACGCGCCTCATAGACATCGGCCGGGTCAATGACCGTTACTTCAGCAACGAGTGCGGCATCGGCTTTGAGGCCCAGGTGGCGATAGAGGCGCAAAGGCTGAAGCGGCTGCGTCGTTTCCTCGTCTATTTGGTCGCCGTCTTCAGGGCCTTGTTCCGCTACCGCCAGCCGACGATGACGGTGCGATGGGATAACGGCCAGGTTACCCAGCGCATCTTGATGGTCTGCGCGGGCAACAGCCGTCGTGCCGGCGGCGGCTTCTACCTGACGCCGCATGCCGAGGTGGACGATGGCCTGCTGGATTACCTGTACGCAGACGCCTTGAGCCGCCCCGAGATCCTGCGGCTCCTCCCCAAGGCGATGAAGGGGACGCACATCTACGACCCCGCTGCCCATTTGGGCCGCACGACGCGCTTGACCGTCTCCAGCGTCGCGCCGGTCCCGGTCCACTGCGACGGCGAGATATTGACTATGGGCACCCACCACGTGGAGATTGAGGTCCTTCCCGCCAGCCTGTACCTGATCCATTGATCACGGGAAGGGGGTGTCGGTAGACCAGACGGGCCCGGCAGGCGAGCCGCCGTAGCGGCGGACGCCGTTGCTCGGCCCGCCCGGCGCGCCAGATGAATCGTAAATGGTGTCGCCGCTTCCCTCGTCAAAATGGTAGAGGGCGACGGTGGCCGCATCGGGCGTGAAAGGTTGGGTGGGGCGGGTGAAAGGGGTCGTGTACCGCAGCACGTTGGACAGACGGACCTCGTCAATCCAGCCGCTGTACGAGGGATACGACGCCCCCGCATCGTGCTTCTCCGCGCCGATGACCAGGTAGGGGTCGTTGGGGTAAGCGGTGGCCCTCCCATCGCGATAACTGGCGTTGCCGTCGGCCCCGTCGGCGCTGGCCTCCAGGCGGCCGTCCACGAAGAGCCGCATCAGCCCGTCGGCCCGGCGACGGGTCACCGCGACGTGGTGCCAGGCGCCATCGGCCACGACGCTGGTGCCGCAAAGGGTGGTGCCGGCGTTCCCTACGCTCAGCCCGAAGGCGACCCGCCCGCCGGTCAAAGCGATGCCGTAGTCGCCGTAATCTCCCCCGCCGAAAACGTCGCGGTCAAAGACGATGTTGCCGTAGATCCAGCCGTCGTTCTGGTTGCAGGCTACGGCCTGCGAGGCGTTCTCGCCCGGCAGGGCTTTCATCCACCACTCCAGCGTGAAATCGGTCGCGCCGACATCGGCGGGCCGCGCCGGGCCGTCTATCTTGATCTTAACGCGATCGCGGTCGGGGGCCCGGAAGCCGTTGCCGTAGAAGCGAAGGGAATAGCCGCGGCGCGCCGTCGGCGTGGGGGTGGGCGTTGGTGTAGGCGTGCGCGTCGGCGTGTAAGTGAAAGTGGGGGACGGCGTGCGGGTAGGGGTGCTCGTAGGTGAAGGGGTGGGCGTAAAGGTCGGCGTGGGGCTGTCGGTCGGCGTGGGCGTAGGCGTAGGAGTTGCGGTCAGGGTAGGCGTGGCAGTAGGGGGTGGCGTGAGGGTTGAGGTCGGCGTGGGTGTAGGTGTAGGAGTTGCGATCAGGGTGGGCGTGGCCGTGGAGGTCGGCCTGGGGCTTGAGGTGGCGGTGGGCGTCGGGCTCATCGCGCCGGTGGAAGCCACCAACACCAAAGGGAGCCAACGAGTTACCGGCGGCACCGTAGGGCCTTTGGCGCGCAAGGACGCGCCATATCCCCCCAGGATCACCAACAAGGCCAAGGCCAGAAGCCATGCGGGCGGCGTGGGCGGTCGCCTCATCTCTCCTCCTAAAACGTCTAAACTATGTCCCAGGATACCATCACAAGGCTCCGGTCGTCAAACCGCGCGCGGGCTCGCGTCACGGCTGAAGGGGAGGGAGCCGTACCACGCGCACCTCATCCAGCCAGACGCGCCCGGCGTTGAAGAAGAGGGCGGGGTAGAAACTGACCCCGCGCACATCCTGCGGGATCTGGATCAGGAAACGGTAGCGTGTCCAAGGGATGGAGCCGGTGAGGGTGGGCCCGGCGATGGCACTCACGCGGCCGCCTTCCTTTTCATAGTCCCAATACCCGAGCCGCACCGTCAGCCCGCCTTGGTCCTCGGCGCGCAGGCTAAAGGCGAACAAGTAGGTCGCGCCCGGCTCCACCGGTCGGTACTGGTAGTAGCCGCCGTGGTAGCCCGGCGCGGCGGACTCCATCCATCCGCCGCGCGCCTCGCCGCGCGCTTCGGGAGGCTCGGCGCCGTAACGCGCGCGGCGGTCCGGGTTGTAGATGCGCCAGCCGCGCCCCGCGAAATCGGGCGAGGCGATCAGGTTGGGCCCCCCCAGCGCCCCTCCGACATCTAAATAGAGATCGGCAGCGATGGCTAACCGTTGTCGTGTCTCCTCATCCTCTGGCTTTGTAAGCGCGGCCTCGGCCAACGCGTCCAACGTGCCCGCCAAAGCCTGTCGCGCCGCGTCCGCCGCGTCCCCGACGATGGATGCGGAGCGAGAGAGGGCGCGCGCCAGGCCGTCCAACGCGTCGCCGTTCATCGGCTCTGCCGCCAAGGCGCGAGCGTAGGCCAACGCCGCGGCGGCCTCATCGCCGCGCGCCAGGCGTTGCTCCCCTAGGCGAACGTAAGGGCTAGGGATGACAGGGAGCCGAGAGCGGAGCGGGAGCCGCGTCAGCCGCGCCTCCTCCGGTTGAGGGGCATCTCCCCCCGATGCAACCAGGGAGACGATCACCGTGGTCGCCTCCGGTGGTACGGTGAAGATCGTCGCAGCGTGAGCCGGAGCCGTTTCCGAAAACGGCTCCTCGCCTCCCGGCACCGCCTCGCCTGCCAACAGATATTCCCAGCGCAGGGCCGTGCCCAGGCCTGCGCGCCGCAACGAGGCCGCGTAGAGGTAGGTTGCGCCAGCCTCCAACGTGACCGTCTGCGGGAAGTGGACCTTCTGCAACTCGTTGCGGGCCCAGGGGGGCGGCGACGCGCTCCTCAGCCAGCGGGCGGCGACGTCGGCGAGGGCGGACCGCGAGGCCGCATCCCAAGGTGCGCGGGCCAAGGCGCGATCGTAGAACGCCAGCGCCTCGGCCCATGCCCCTTGCCCGGCCAAAAGGTTGCCCATCTCGCGGTAAGGGGCAGGGGAACGCGCCAGTTCCTCGGCCAACGCCACGACGGCCTGCGCGGGACGGGTGAGGGGGCGAGACACCCCTCGCGACTCCACCGCGCGCGCAACCGCCCCGCCCCAGGCCTCCACTTCCTCCTCAAAGGCGAGGAGGTCTTGCTCTACCTCCTGAGCCTTGTCCCATTGCCCTTCCTGCCTTAGCGTCTCCCAGCGATGGCGGTAGGCCGCGCGGGCGGCCTTGGTCAACTGCGCGGCCAGACGCATCGTCGCCTCCGCCTCGCCCATGCGCCCCTCCAGAGCCAGCGCCTCGGCCCGTCGTCCGTATTCCCCGGCCCAGCGCGCCGCCCGCGAGCCTTCCTCGTCGCCCTCTGCCTCGGTCAGGTTTTGCAGGTCGGCCTGTAGCCTTTGCCCGCGCGCCATCGCCTCGGCCAGCGCGTCGGCGTCGCCGCCCTCCCGCGCGGCCTCGGCCATGGCCCGGTAGGTGGCCAACGCGCCCGCGATCTCCCCCCGCGCCCGCAGCGCCTCTCCCTCGGCCCAATGCCTCATGACGGGAGGCAACGGCAGGCCCAAAGCGTCGCCGTAGATGCGCAGGGCGCGATCGGCATCGCCCGTCCAGAAGACCAGGTCGGAGAGGATCTGCCGCGCCGTCGCCCGATCCGTCTCCACGCCCAGAGGAGATAGGGCGTAAAGCGTCCAGATGGCATCCCGATAAAGAGGACGCCAAAGGGAAGGAAGATGCGCCACGCCGGACGCGAGGGGGCTGCGCGTCGGCAGGATGGCGTACCTCACCTCGTAGCGTCGCAGGATCGCCAACTGCGCCCCTTGCAACTCCTCCTGGGCGTAGAAGGCGTCTACAGCGGCGCGGCGGTCCGGCGCCTGCGCCGAGCCGCGAAACTCTACCACGCGCGCCCTGGGCCACATCGCCGGGATGAGCCGGTTCAGCGTCGCCGGCGCCAGCACGACGCCGTCGTCCGCGACGTAGGGGCGCGCTGCCTCCAGAAACGCGCGGTCCAAAGGCGGCAGCCAGATGTTCCCGCCTTGCCAGACGGTATAAGATGCGGCGGGATCGGAAAGGAGGAAAGCGGCCACCAAGCCTGAGGCCAAAGCGCCGCGGAGCAGGGGCCGGGCCCGCCAGAGCGCGTACGTCGCCGCCAGAGCGAAAGGTGGCAACCATGTGATGCGCCAGAGGAGCCAAGGCGAGATGATGCGTCCCACGAGGACGGCGGTGAAGGGGTTGTAGATGAGGGCCAGAGGGATCAGGGTGGTGGCGACCAGGAAGCGCGCGGCCAGGCTATGGGGAAGATCGCGCGCAGCCAGAAACGCCAGGGACAGGCCCGCCAGGATCAGGCCGTTGCGCAACAAGGCGGGATGCGCCAGATACCAGCCGTTGGGGAGGATGAGGAGCCGATCGGCAGAAAGGGCCAAGCGAAAGTCCAAGGCCGCCCCCGAGCCGGCTACATCAAAAGGGACGCCGCGCTCGGCCAAGCGCTCGTAGAGGACGTAAGGGACGAGAAAGAAGGGAGGCAGGAGAAGCACGAGCGCGCGGCGCCACCGGTCCAAGCGCGGAGGGAAAAAGGCTGCCGCTCCTACGCTCCCCGCGAAGAGGCCGACCAGCACCAGGCCGAGGGGATGGATAACGGTCGCGGCGACGGTTATCAGCCCGTAGAGGAGGAAGTCGGCGCGGGGGCCTCCGCCTAGGAAACGGAGGCCGAAACGCAGGGCCTGCGGCAGCAGGACGAGCCACATCAGCATCTTGTCCTCGGCGACGCGGGCAAAGAAGGCGCGCCCAGGCCCTTCGTGGATTTGCAGAGACGAAGCATACAGGAGGATTTGCAAGGAGACGGCGGCCAAGGCTGCGTCGCGCGGGAGGATTGCACGGGCCAGGCCGTACAACGCGGCCAGGGAAAGGAGCGCAAGCCAGGGAGGAAGGTAGGTGAAGACCAGGTTTACCGCGTCGGCCTGCCCCAGGTCGGCGATCCCCGCCTGGAGGAAGAGCCAAGGGCTAAACCAGAGGCGCGGCGAGACGCCCCACTCGTCTAGGCCCAAGAAAGGATCGCGCGGCTCCAGGCGAGAAGCGGCCAGCCGCTCCTGAATGTGGCCCAGGTAGGCGAGGCTATCGGAATCGCGCGGGCCGGCACGCACGGCGACGAAAGCGAAGGCGGAGAGCGCCAGCGCCCACGCGACGAAAGCGACCGGCCGAATCCCTACCTTCCCCTCCGCGACGCGAGGGGCCTCTATGCGAGGGCCGCGTCGCCTCAGGCCGGCCCCTAGCGCCAGGAGCGCGGCCAGGGCTAGGGTGAGCGCGGTGAAGGCGCGCACCGTCAGGTGCAACAGGGTCACGGCCAGGGTGGCGGGCATCGCCAAGAGGAGGCTGAGGGCAAACCATAGGGGCACGCGCTGCACGCGGGAGAGGCCGCGTCCCCAGCCGGCCCCTTCCGCCAGGGCCCAGCCGGGCCACAAAGCCAGGAGCACACCTGCCAGGGTCGCCGACGCCTCCTCTGAGAGGGAGGCCAGCGCGCCGGTGAAGAGGAACGGGAGCGCCAGCAAAGGGGCCAGGGGCCAGGCCCAACCCCACTTGGAGAGGCGCCCAGGGCCGCCGCGCGCCGCCTGCCTCACCGCGCTTCCCCCTTGGCCGCCTCGGGGAGGCTGCCGGTCGGCGCGCTCATCCGCAAGGCAGAGAAGCCCAAAGGCCGCCTCAGCCAGCCGAAGACGCCCACGGAGCGCCAGAAAAGCCCCACCAGGAAAATCAGGAACGAGAAGGCGAGCGCCTGATGGGCCGGCAACCCCAGCAGGCCAAAGGCGGCCACCATCGTCGCCTCGCGCGTGCCCAGCCCACCGATGCTCAACGGCAACGAGGCGATGATCCCGACGACGCTCATGACGGCGACGAGGGTCGGGAACGAGATGGAGATGCCGAGGCTCAGGGCCAAGAGGTAAGAGCACACGAAATGGGTCAGACGCACCAGGACGGACGCGCCCAAGACCTGCATCCAACCTTGCCATGACACGCGGCCCGTCGCCTCCAGCAGGTCGGCGATGCTCGCGCCGGCCCAGCGCGCGACGCGCCCGCCGAAATGCCCCTGCACGAAACGCAACCACCAACGCGCCCCGCGCGGGCCGAAGGTTTTGACGAGGAGGGCGACCAGGGCTAACCCCACCAGCGACGCCGCCAACGCCAGCCACGAGCGGCCCAGCAAGGCAGGAAAGGCCAGTAACCCACCCAGCCCAAAGGAAAGGAGCATCGCCACTTCCCAGGTTTTGTCCAGGAACACCGAGAAGAACGCGCGCGCCGACGGGTGGCCGTCCTCTCGCAGGTAAAAGACCTTGATGAAGCCGCCCATCGTATCTGAAAGGAAGAGGCCCGCGAAGTTCCCGATCAGGCTGTAGAGGAGCGCGCGCGGAAAGGGGAGGCGAATCTCCAGGAGGCGCAGGATGAGTTGCCAACGCACGGCCCACAACACAAGGGTCAGGGGAAAGAAGACCCCAACGGCCAACGCCAGCGGCGTCGGGCGCGCCCGCCCCCAAAGAGCGATCGCCTGCGCCAGGTTCACCCGTCCCAGCACCGCCGCGAGGAGGAAACAAGCGACGCCGAGCCGCGCGGCGCGCTTCAGCCAGGGGGAAAGGGAACGCGCAAAGGACATCGGCGCCCGACCTCCCCTTTCACCCGCGTCCTTTCCCTGCCAAGTCAAGAAGGGAAGGGGAAGAGGAAAGTTGAACGGCCCCCTGCAGGGGTGGGCGCAGATCGCGGGTGATGTGCCGCCAGAACCAGGTGGCGTCGCGCCGCCGCGCGGCCAAGGTCTCACGCCGCCGCGCGCGCAGGCGAGGTAGGTTGACGAGCGCCCAGGCTTCACCCAACAGGGCCACGCCCAGCGCGGGAAGGAGGTAGCGCGCCTGCCGTTCCCGTCGCCAACCCAGTTCCGCCACCTTGAGGGGCGCGCCTACCAGCAGCCACGGCAAGAACGACAAAAACTCGCGCGCGGTCATGTTCTTGTAGTAAGCCAACACCCGGCCGGCCATCAGGCGCGCGGCCCGCAGCACCGACTTGGCGTCAGGCCGCAGTTTGGTGGCGAAAGAATCCCGATGATAAAGGACGGAGGTCGGGATCACGGCCGTATCGTAGCCTAGCCCATTGATGCGCAACGACAGGTCCATGTCCTCGCCGTAGGGGAAGTAGGTCGCGTCAAAAGGAAGGCCGAGGCGAGGGAGGAGGCTCGCATCCAGCATGAGCGATGCGCCGGAGAGGAAGAGGGTGCGTCGCGGCTCCGGCGAGAAGGGCTCCACCCGGTAGCGAGTGAAGCCGAAGGGCGCCAGGTCGTAGTAGTAGAGGTGCTGCGGCAGGCCCTGGCGGTCAAAGCGGGCAAACTCCGGCGCCCAGGGCATGATCATGTTGGAGGTGCATCCGCCCAGGGACGGGTTGGCGCGCATGGCCGCCACCAACTCCGGCAGCCAACGCCGATGGGCGACGGTGTCCGCGTTCAAGAAGACGATGTAGCGGCCGCGAGCGTGCGCGAGGGCGCGGTTGTTCCCCTCGCTGAAGCCGTAGTTCCGCTCCAGGCGCACGATGCGCACCAGCGGCGCGAACTCCGATGCCCGCGCCACCGAAGCGTCGGTGGAGGCGTTGTCGGCGAAGATGACCTCGTAACTCCCTGCGGGCATCTCCTGGTCGCAAAGGGAGGCCAAGCAATCGGGCACGAGGGAGGCCATGTTGTGGTTGATGATGATGACGCTGGCGAGGGGGCCATCCTGCGCTCGGCTCATCCCAGATACCCCAACCCTTTCAGATGCTCACGCACTGCCGCTTCCTCTTCTTCCGACAGGGTTGCCTCTGTGCGTTCGGTGGGAGCCTTGGCTTCTTCAGCGATGATGGCCGGCCCCAAGGCTCCCTCTACGAAGGCTTCGGTCAAGGCGCGACCGTCCATGGCCCGCGGGATGGGGACGCCCAGCGCGGCGAGGATCGTCGGCGCTAGGTCCATGATGTGGGCCCCATCCAGGCGCATCCCCGCTCGCACCCCTGGCCCGGCCAGCATCACCAAGCCGTTGAGGCGGTGCCCGCCGCTGCGGTCCAGGGCGCGGCCCAGCCATCCCTTGGCGGGGAACTGATGCTCGCCGAAAGCCTGGTCGCGCAGGTCGGCGGGGAGCACGAAGAGGTCGGGGGCCTGGCCGACCCGCTCGCCGTGGAAGAGTTCCTCGCGGCGATAGACGCGACCCACGATCTTCTCGCCGGTCGCGGGGTCGCGCCAGGCGGAGAGCGCGGCCATCAGATCGGAGAGCGTGCGCTCGTACTCTGCTCCGGGCGTCACCGCGCCCTGAGGCTCGCGCCCGCGCAGGTTGACGTAGAGAGGCCCGACGTTGCCCAGGGAGTAGGCGCGCGTGCGCGGCCAATCCACGTCGTCAAACGAGAGGAAAAGCGTCGCCAGCCCTTTGCGCACCAACCCCTTGCGCGCCCGCACCGTCCTTCCCACCTGCGCGCCCAGACCCACGTGCCACAGGAGGCGATAGGCCGTCAGAGGTGTGAAGCCTGCCCGCTGGAGGAGGTATTTCACCCGCGTCGTCGGACGCCTTTGCAGGTGGAGGAAGCCCATCTCCAAAAGCCAGGCGTTGAGGTAGAGGTACTGCTCCAACGGGCCAAAGCCGTGATCGGACATGACGATGAGGAGCGTCCGCGCATCCACCTGCGCGATCAGGCGGGCCAGGGCGGCGTCCAACTCGCGGTAAGTGTTCAGGATGGCGTCGCGTAGGTCGGCGGGCGCGCGGGCCGGATGGCGCGAGTGAGAGGGGTCCATGAAGTGCCAGGTGAAATGCTGGACGACATCGGCCGCCATGAAGACGGCCATGCAGAAATCCCAATCGGGCACGCGGCGTTGCAAATAGGCCAGGGCTTGCTCCGTCTGCCTCGTCAGGCGCGAGAGGGCCGCGAGGAGAGGCCGCTCGCGCCCTTGCGGATGAAAGACCTCTGCAGGCCAGATGTCGTAGCCGCCCAGGGCGCTCACCAGTTCCCTGCCCAATTCCGGAGGGTAGGTGAAGGTCGGCGCCTGCGGCGGCGTCATCATGCCGGTTACGAGGACGCCGTTGACCGGCTCCGGCGGGTAAGTGGCCGGCACGTTCAGCACGATGACGCGCTTGCCGGCGCGGCTCAGGATGGTCCAGAGCGAATCGCCCGCGCGCAGCGTCGCGTTCACCGGCTGGATGCGATAGGTGCCGGGGGCCAGGCGCATGAAATCGTAGAGGCCGTGCCGGCCGGGGTTCATGCCGGTCAGGAAGGATGACCAGGCAGGGCCGGTAACCGGGGGGATGACCGTGGTCAGTTCACCCCACGCGCCTTCCTGCAGCAAACGGCGGAAGGTGGGCAGGAACCCTGCCTCGGCCCAGGGGCGCGCCAGGTCCAAAGTCGCTCCATCCAGGCCGATCACCAGGACGCGGCGTTTCTCGTTCACCGTAGCCATACGCGCAGGATAGTAAACAGGAAACTCAAGGGATAGCGCAGGTGGCGCGGCATCTTGCTTTCGCCCTCGGCCCGACGCAGGACGGTGACCGGGATCTCCACGATGCGCAAGCCCTTGCGCTTCGCTTCTATGAGCAACTCCGGGGCGATGCGCTCCTCCGACAGTTCCAGGCGAGGGAGCATGCTCGCGCGGATGGCCCGATAGCCGTTGGCGCAGTCGGTGATGCGTTGGCCCAAAAGGAGGCTCATCAGCCAGGAGAAGAAGAGGATGCCCGCGTGGCGCGCGCTGCCTCGCTCCTCATAATGCCCTAGGATGCGCGACCCCAGCACGAAGTCGGCGGCGTCGTCCAAGATCGGCTGCACCAGCCGCCCCAACTCCTCCGGACGGTGCTGGCCGTCCGCGTCCATCGTGACGACGACCTCCGCTCCCCGGTAGGAGGCGACCTCCAGGCCGGTGCGGATGGCCGCGGCTAGGCCCCGGTTCATGGCATGGGAGACGACCAGGTACCCTCCCTGGCGGGCGACCACCTCCGTGTCGTCGCTCGCGCCATCTACCACGATCACCGGCTCCACCTGAAGCCCGGCCACCTCTGTCGGGAGACGCTTCAGCACCCCCTGGATGGCTCGCTCCTCGTTGTAAGCCGGGATGACCACGGAGAGGATGCGCCCCTCACGGCGCGGGAGGGCATGTTGGCGGCGGAACTCGGCCTTCGCCAGGGCGCGCACCAGTTCGTTCACGCCTTGTCCCAGGCTGTTGACGCGGCCCAGGAGCGCGAAGTAGAGGCCGAAGAGGATGAGGATCGCCACGAAGACCGCCAGGTTGAAGCGGTTGTACGACCGCAAAGCCCCGCGTAAGAGGTCCACTGTGCCAGGCCAGACGGAGAGGACAGCCAGCGCGGCGGCAACCCCCAGCCCCAAAAGGAGATCCAGCCGCCGGAAGGCCCCTGCCCGTCGACGCCACAGGCTGAAAAGACCGATGCCCAGGGCCACGATCAGGCCAAGCCATTGCACGCCACGCAATCCGAACATGGCTTCACCCGTTGTTGGCAAACCACCGCCAGGTCTCACGCAGGCCGTCTGCCAGGCTCACCTGCGGTTCCCAACCTAGCACCTGCCGCGCCTTGGCGATGGCCGAGTAGTTCTGGCGGATGTCGCCCGGCCGCGCCGGGCCGTGGGCCGTTCTGGCTGCCAGGCCTGCGACGCGACGCACCTGTTCCGCCAGTTCCAGGATCGTCGTCTCCACGCCGGTAGCGATCTGAAAGACCTCGCCGCCGACGTTGCTCGTCAGGGCCAGGAGGATCGCTCGGCAGAGGTCCTCTACGTAGATGAAATCTCGCGTCTGCCGCCCATCGCCGTCAATGGTGAGGACGCCCTTGCGGAGGATGTCTTTACAGAACCTTGCCACCACGCTCTCTTTGTGGGCGGAGAAGGGGCCGAAGACGTTGCCGAACCGGAGCGCCACCGTCCCCAGCCCCCAAGAGCCATGGTAGGCCAGGCAGTAGGCCTCGCCGGCCAGTTTGCTTGCGCCGTAGGGCGAGATGGGAAGCGGAGCCTTATCCTCGGTAGCAGGAGGGGCTTGCCGGCCGAGGGGCGCGTTGGAAGAGGCGAAGATGAAGCGGCCGCGACCTTTTGCCCGCAGCGCCTCCAGCAGGTTCAGCGTGCCGAGGACGTTGACCTCGCAATCGCGTCGCGGGTCGGCCAGCGAGGCGGGGACGCCGGTCTGCGCCGCCAGGTGAACGATCGCCTCATGCTCGCGCGCCAAACGGTTCACCAGGCCCACATCCAGGATGTTGCCCTGGATGAAGCGCAGGGGAAGGCCCTCCAGATATTCCCGACGGCCCGCCACCAGGTTGTCCAACACCGTCACCTGATAGCCTTGGCGGAGGAGGAGACGGACCAGGTTCGCGCCGATGAAGCCCGCGCCACCGGTTACCAGGATAGGGGAAGGGCCTGCGCCTGCCGTTTCCATGCCATCGCCCTCCACGGTTTTAAGGGTGATCTCCTCCGCCCCGCGGGGGGAGGGCGCTCACGGGCTCCAGGAAACGCACCTTCTCGCGCCGGCCGTCCCACCGCACGTCGGGGATCAGCACGTCCCGCTTCGCCTCAATGCGGTCGCGGTACCTCATCAGGTCTTGCAGCATGATGCGCATCTCGGCCTCCACATCGTGGGTGGGACGGTAACCCAGGTCAAAGAGGTGTTGGTGATCTGGGCGATAGTAGTGCTCCTCCATCTCTTTGCGCGGGTTCTCCAGGTTGCGCACCTCTACCGGCAAGCCCAGCGCCGCCCCGACCTTTTGCACCTTCAGGGCCAGGTCGGTGACGTCGTACACCTCCTCAAACTGGTTGAAGACCCGATACTCGCCGGCCTGCGGCGGGTTCTCCAAGGCCAAGGTCAGGCATTGCATGGAATCGCGTAGGGGGAGGAAGCCGCGCCGCTGATGCCCCTTGCCGAAGGGGGTGAGCGGATGGCCGATGACCGCCTGACAGCAATAGCGGTTGACCACGGTGCCGAAGGCCTGGTCAAAATCCAAGCGGGTCAGGAGCCGCTCGTCGTCGCCCATCTCGTCAATGCGGGTGCCGAAGACGACACCCTGCATGATGTCGGTAGCCCGCAGGTTCCAGATGCGGCAGGCGAACATGATGTTGTTGGAGCCGTGCACCTTGGACCAGTGGTACCATGAACCTGCCTGGCGTGGGAAGGGGAGCCGATCGCGCCTGCCCCGATACTCAACCTCAAAAAAACCCTCGGGGATGTCCACGTTGGGGGTGCCGTACTCGCCCATCGTCCCCAACTTCACCAGATGCGCTTGAGGCCGGATGTCACGCATGGCGAAGAGGAGGTTGAAAGTGGTGATGATGTTGTTGGTCTGCACGAAGACGGCGTGGTGCACATCTATCATAGAGTAAGGGGCCGAAGGGCATTCGCCGAAGTGCACGATGGCGTCAGGCTGAAACTCGCGAAAGATCGCCTCCACCAAACCGTACTCGCGGAGGTCTCCTTCCCAGAAGCGAAGTTCCCTGCCGAAGCGCTCACGAAAGGCAGCCAAGCGTTCCCTCATGGAGGCGACGGGGGTTGCACTCCACGACCCCATCTCCTCCACCCAGCGACGGCGGAAGAAGGAGTCGGCCCCTGCGACCTCATAGCCGCGGGCCGCCAGGTATTGCGCCAACGACCAGCCGAGGTAACCGTCCACCCCTGCAATGAAGACTCGCATCACGCGCCTCCTTACCTCCCGAAGAGCACCCAGGCCACGCCGAAGGCCAGGAGCGTGTTGAACAGCGTCGCGGCCAGGTAGACCAGCAAGGGCCTCCCGCCGATCTGACGCATCTCGCGGAAAGAGAGGCTCCAGCCGATGCCGACGAAGGCCAACGTGAAGGCCCAGTTGCGAAGCGCGTTGATGTCCTTGAGCTGAGCCTTGTCAAAAAGGCCCACCGAGGCGAGGACGGAGGCCAAGACGAAGCCCAGGACGAACTTGGGGAAGCGATCCCAGATGACGCGGGCGCTAGGGCGTTCATCAGGGCGGCGCTCTTCCTTGAGGGCCCAGTAGAGGGCGAGGAGGAAGGCCGCCACGCCGATGAGGGCGTTCTGGGCGAGTTTGACGATAGAGGCAACCTGCATCGCGGCCTCGCTGTGGATGGCGCCCGCGCCGACGACGGCCGCGGTCGTGTCAATGTTGCCGCCGAACCAGGCGCCGGCCCATGCCGGCGACATGCCGATGGCTGCAGCCAGGGGAGGCATGACGATCATCAGCGGGAGCGCGGTGAGGATGACCAAGGTCGTGACATAGGCCAGTTGCTCCCGCTTCGCCAGCACCGCCCCGCCCGCGGCGATGGCCGCGGAGACGCCACAGATGGAGATGGCGGCGCACATCACCGCCCGCAGTTTGCGGTCCAAACGGAGGACGCCGCCCAGCCACCAGGTGAACAGGAACACCGTCGTCACCATGACCACGGCCTGCACCACCCCTCGCGCGCCGACGCTCATGATCTGGGTCAAGTTGACGCTGGCGCCCAGCAGAACGAGGCC
>DAOTYP010000171.1:0-5078 GCA_034434975.1 Anaerolineae bacterium
TGAGGCCGGGTCCTAAGCCTGCCAGGGTTGCGGCCTGGGTGGCGACGGCGGCCAGGTTGCCATCTGTGTAGGCCGATCGGAGCGCGGTGACAGGCCCTTGTGCGAGGCGTTGATGTGGCAACAGGGAAGAAGGCGAGAGGGTGTCCGCGCGCAGCCGTGCCAGGCTCTCCTTCGGCGCCCGGGTGGCCAACAGGTTGTCCAGGCGCGCCCACATGATCGGCAAGCCGTCCTTTCCTCTGCGTGCCAGGGCAGCATAATCGGGCATAGGTTGCCATATCGCCGCGCCCGTCAGTCCTATTCGCCGCCCTTCGGCGACGACGAGAGTGGAGCCGTCGCCGCGCACGGGCCACGCACGCGGCCAGGCTGTGAAGTCGGTTTCATCTACCACGATGTTCAAGGGGCCGTCGCCCACCGAGCGGGTTACCAGCACGACGACCTGGCCGTCCGCGGTGATGAGATTACAGGCCTTGGGGAAGGAGGCAAGGATGTGGGCTGAGAAACCATCGCGGCAGACCAGGGGAAGAACGGCGCTGCTGATGGAGACGGCCTGATACATGTGCTCTCCTCCGGCCGCTGCGGCTCCTATCCTCCCAGGAGGGCCAACACGACGCCCCCCGCCAGGACGGAGGCGATCTGACCTGCCGTGTTCGCGCCCATGGCGTGCATGAGGAGGAAGTTACTGAAATCCGCTTCCTGCCCGACCTTTTGTACCACGCGCGCGGCCATGGGGAAGGCAGAGATGCCCGCCGCGCCGACCAGCGGGTTGATGGTTCGGCCCGACAAGATATACACCAATTTCCCGAACAAAATGCCCCCGACGATATCTATGACGAAGGCCAGGAGCCCCATGCCTAGGATGGCGAGGGTTTCCAGGCTCAGGAATCGGGATGCCACCATGGTAGAGCCGATGGTCAGACCCAGGAAGAGGGTGGTGAGGTTGGTCAACTCGTTTTGCGAGGCCCGCACCAGCCGATCTACCACGCCTGACTCACGCATCAGGTTCCCGAACATGAGGGTGCCGACCAGGGGGGCCGCGCGGGGCGCCAGAAGCCCTGCGATCACCGTTACGATGATGGGGAAGAGGACGCGCACCGTTTTGGACACGGGGCGCGAGGTATAGGCCATGCGCACTCGTCGCTCACGTTCCGTCGTCAGGAGGCGCATGATGGGCGGTTGGATGAGGGGGATGAGGCTCATGTAGGAATAGGCCGCCACCGCGATGGGAGGCAACAGGTGAGGGGCCAGGTGACTGGACACATATATAGATGTGGGGCCGTCAATGGCGCCGATGATCCCGATGGAAGCCGCTTCGTTCAGGTTGAAGCCGAGGCGCAGCGCCAGCAGGAGCGTTCCGAAGATCCCGACCTGCCCCGCCGCGCCCATCAGCACCAGGCGTGGGTTTTCCAGCAGGGGGCCGAAATCGGTCATGGCTCCGATGCCGATGAAGATGAGGAGGGGGAAGAGTTCGGTGTTGATGCCGGCCCGGTATAGGATGGCAAACAACCCCTCGCCTTCGGTCATGCCGGTGAGGGGGATGTTGGCCAGGATGGCCCCCACGCCAATGGGCAGGAGCAGCATCGGCTCATACTCGCGCGCGATGGCCAGGTAGATGAGCAACGCGCCCACCGCGATCATCAGGCCATGGCCCGGCGTGAGCGCTCGCAGGCCGCTTGCCAGTTCCAACAGGCGGTTCCACTCCATCGTGTCCCTTACTCCGTTGTGGGTTTCTGGAATCGTCTTACTCCAATCGCATCAATGTGTCGCCGAACGCGACGGTCTGACCTGGGGCGACCTTCACCTCGGCGATCCGGGCTTGGCGGGGGGCCTTGATGCTGTTCCTCATCTTCATGGCTTCCAGCACGCAGACCTCTTGCCCTCGTCTCACCTCGTCGCCTGCTCGCACCAGCACCTCCAGGATGGTTCCCGGCATCGGCGCCAGGATGGCACGGGCCTCTTCCCCTTCCGTGGCGACGGAGGTGGCGTGGCCGGGGCTTGGGACCGTCGGTTTGGTGGGTGCGACGATCTGCGGTGAGACGGCCAGTTCCTCGCGGCGGCGCGGCCGAATGGCCGGGCTCACGGTATCGCGCGGCGAGTCGCCTTGCCATTCCACCTCTACTGCGAAAGGTTCGCCGTTCACCCGCACGTGGATGGGCATGACGACGGATGGCTCGATCTCCACCACGTAAATCTTCCCGCCGATGTTGACGCGGTAGGTGCGCATGAGTTCGTTCCTTGCTCAGTTTGTCTTAGCGTCCTTGTGAGCGTCGGCGAGGCGTTAAGACCTCCGTCTGGCGGCCGCGCCCGATGGCGACCCAGCGGCTGGGGAGGCTGCCCGGCGGGTGCTCTCGCACTGGAGGGGCTGCCTCGCGCCTCATCTCCGTCTGGTAGAGGTCCAACGCAACCATGATGGCCGCGACTTTCGCGTTGGTGTCGTCGGGCTCTTCCGGAGCCGACATAAGCGTGGCGACCTTCGCGCCAGGCGGGGCCGCGCGCACCTGCAGGAGGCGCGTGAGTGCGGCCATCATGGCCCACAGCAATAGGAGGGTAAGGAAGACCAAACCGATGCCGACAACGGTGATGATCAGGGCTTGGGACCAGGGATCAGTCATGCCGACGCGCTTCCTTACAAAAGCTATAAACTATACGGGCATTAGGCCGTGCTTCTTGGGCGGGTTCGTAGCAACCTTGGTGCGCAGGATCTCCAGCGCGGCGATCAGGCGCGGGCGCGTCTCGCGCGGCTCTATCACTTCGTCAATCTGGCCCGCGTCGGCCGCGGCGTAGGGGTTGTGAAACTTGGCCTTGTATTCGGCGATGATGCGCGCTCGCTCTGCCTCAGGGTCGGCCGCGGCGGCGATCTCGCGCCGGTACAGGATGTTAACGGCGCCTTCGGGGCCCATGACGGTGATCTCGGCCGTGGGCCAGGCGAAGGCGAGGTCTGAGCGCATCTGGCGGCTGCTCATGGCGATGTAGGCCCCGCCGACGGCTTTGCGTGTCACGACGCTGATCTTGGGCACGGTGGCTTCGCAATAGGCGTAGATGACCTTCGCGCCGTGCCGGATGATTCCCGCGTGTTCCTGCGCAACGCCCGGCAGGTAGCCGGGTGAATCCACAAAGGTGACAACGGGGATGTTGTAAGCGTCGCAAATCCGCACGAAGCGCGCGATCTTGTCTGACGAGTCAATGTCCAACACGCCAGCCAGGTGAGAGGGTTGGTTGCCGACGAAGCCGACGCTGTATCCGTCCAACCGTCCGAAGCCAACCACGACGTTGGTAGCGTAATAGGGATGGACCTCAAAGAAGGAGTCGCGATCGGCTACCCGCGTGATCACCTCTTTCATGTCGTAAGGCACGCGGGCGTCTTCGGGCACGATGTGGTTCAGTTCCTCGTCCATCCGCTGGGGGTCATCATACGGTGCCACGCGAGGCGGGTCTTCGGTGTTGTTCTGAGGGAGATAACTGAGGAGCTGCTTGACCATGAGGATCGCCTGCGCTTCATCCTCGGCCATGAATTGCGCCACGCCTGATTTGGTGTTGTGGACGAGGGAGCCGCCCAGTTCACGGAAACTGACCTCTTCGCCGGTAACGGTCTTGATGACCTCTGGGCCGGTGATGAACATGTAGCTGATCTTTCGCACCATGATCGTGAAGTCGGTCAGGGCCGGTGAATAGACGGCCCCCCCTGCGCAAGGCCCTACCATGACCGATATCTGTGGGATGACGCCGGAAGCGAGGACGTTGCGGGTGAACAGCGCGCCGTAACCGGCCAGGCTGCGCACGCCTTCCTGAATCCGCGCTCCGCCCGAGTCAATGAAGCCGATCACCGGAATGCCGCTTTCCAAGGCCAGGTCCATGATGCGGCATATCTTCTGGGATTGGACCTCGGAGAACGAGCCGCCTAGGACGGTGAAGTCCTGTGCGTACACGGCCACGCGGCGACCATTGACCTTGCCGAAGCCGGTGACGACGCCGTCGCCGGGGTATTTCTTATCGGCCATGCCGAAATCGGTGATGTTGTGCGTGGCCAGGGCGCCGATCTCCTGAAAGGAGCCCTCGTCCAGAAGCAGGGCCAGGCGTTCGCGCGCGAGGAGTTTGCCCTTCTCGCGTTGCTGTTGCACCCGTTCAGGGCCGCCGCCGGCTTGGGCCAGTGAGCGCATCTCGCGCAGTTTCTCTAAGGGGTCTCCGTCTAACGCTTTGTTGGGTATCTCTATCATGGTCGCCTCTCGCACAAACTCTGCTCGGCGGGTTTGCCTCTGAAGGGGCTCTATGCTATAATTTTTTGTAGGGAGAGGTCGCATAGTGGCCGAGTGCGCCCGTCTCGAAAACGGGTAGGCGATGAGCCTCGTGGGTTCGAATCCCACCCTCTCCGCCACAGGTGGAGAGGCTCTCCACCGACACGTTTCATTGTACCAAGCCTCACCTGCCGTCGCTATGATGTTGGTCATGCCGATGGCGTGAGAGACCGGAAGACGGCCGTTGCGATGGAGAGGTTGCCTAGTCTGGCCTAAGGCGCACGCCTGGAGAGCGTGTAGGCAGCAATGCCTCGTGGGTTCAAATCCCACCCTCTCCGCCACGACCTTCTCCGAGGCCCCCGCCCTGGCGGGGGCCTCTTTTTCGGTGATGGTGCACATTATACCATAAGTTAAAGTTTATAGAGTTGCCTCGTAGTGGGAAAGGTGTTATTGTATGTGCGGAGTCGTCTTGTAAAGACCGACCTCTAAGGCGAGAGGCCGACAGCCTGCCGCGCGAGGTGGATCGTGCGTCCTGTGGCCATCACCCTCCTGGCCGTGTTGAACCTGGCCTGCACGCTGCTCAGCAACGTGGCTTTCAAATGGTCGGCGCTGAGCGTTACCTGGCGAGAGTTCATCACCTGGCAGGTAGTGGGTAACTTGGCAGGCTTGGCAAGCGTCATCACCTTCACCCTCTTGTTGCGGCTCATTCCTCTAAATGTAGCCTATGCCGTCACCGCGGGCCTGGGTTTCGTTCTGGTCCAGGCGGTAGGGGCGAGTTTCATCTTCCACGAAGGGATCGCACCGATCGCCTGGTTCGGCTCGGCCCTTATCGTTATGGGCATACTTCTG
>DAOTYP010000172.1:0-4345 GCA_034434975.1 Anaerolineae bacterium
AGTTACCTGCTAGACCGCAGCCGCGCGCGGGGGTGGAACCTGCTAGGCGTGGTCTTGCTGACGGCCTCGTTCTGGTTCAAGCAACATGGCGCGCTGTTCGTCATCGGCGGGGTGCTCTTTCTGACCTGGCGTGACGGGCTGAGGCGTTCCGTGCCCTACTGGCTCACGGCGGCGATCCTGGGGCCGGCCTTGTACAGGCTGGCCGGCCCTGCTCTGTTCGGCTCGCACTTCCTCTACTTCACCTGGGAAGTGCCGAGGCATTGGTCAGAACCCAACCTGGCGATGGTCCGCCGCTATTTGGGCTTCGTCGTCAAATCTTATCCCTTCCTGGCGCTATCCGGCGGGCTGACGGTGTGCATGGCCGCCCTGCGCGGGCGCGCCCGCCTCAGTATCTGGCACGTCCAATTCGTCTTTGCCATGTTGGCGGGCCTGCTGGGCGCGCTGGACCCCGGCTCATCCAACAACGTGTTCATCCCCATGGGGACGTGGTTCATCCTGCTGGGCACGCTGGGGTTGCATGAGTGGTCTGGCCGCTACGCGCTCGCGCGGACTTACGCGCTGCACCTGATCGCCCTCGCGGCGACCTTCGCCTTGCTGGCGTATCGTCCGTCCGACGTCATCACCTCGCCGCGCGCTGCCGCTGCCTACTCGGACCTCCTCGCCCTGCTGCGCAGCCTGGATGGGAGCGTGTATGCGCCTTCGCTGGGGCAACTGCCGGACGGCTACACCCTTTACCCTGCGGCGCATTGGGTCGCCCTGGAAGACATGATCCGCGGGCCGGGCCGCGAGACCAGAAATCACCCGAACACGCGCCGCCTTTTGGCGCCGGCGCTCCAGCCGGGGCGACCGGCTTTCATCCTATCCAACTACCCATTGGAGGTTCTGATCCCGGCCCTGTCGTTCCTGACCGATTACTACGTATTAGAGGCCGACCTGGGGGATCGTTTCCGGCCGTTGCGCGCTCTACCCAAGCGTTGGGATGCCGGTTGGCCGCGCTACCTCTACCGGTACGCCCCGCAGGAAGGGGCGCCCGAGAGCATGATCCCGACGCAGGCAACGCCTTGAGCGCCGATGTGTCAAGAAGCCCGCAAACGAGTTGGTGCGTAACGTGATCCGCTCCATCACGGTGCTGAGAAGAGAGGCGCCGGCGCTACGCCTCGGCGCCGCCCTGAGGACGCTCGCCGTCGGCCTGGCGGCGAGAAGGCTTGCCCTGTTGGTCACCCTCGCGCTGGTGCTGCTGTTGACGTTGCATCACCAGCCCTACTACCCGGCCACATGGTTTGACGAGGGCCTCGTACTACAGGGTGCGATCAACCTGGTGCGCTTCGGCCAGTACGCCATGCGGTCTGCCGAGGGGTTTCGCGTGCTGGACCAGCCGCTGATCGCCAACGGGCCGGGCATCGTCCTGCCCATCAGCGGGGCCTTCGCCCTGCTTGGCATCGGCCTCTTTCAGGCCCGCCTGATCGTAGCCGTTTACACGGTCTTGGCCGCTGCCGCGTTCTTCGCGGTGGCCAAGCGAACCTTTGGGCCCGCCGCCGCCTGGACGGCGCTGGCCTTGCTTTTGGCCATCCCTCAGGAAGGCTTCCTGTTCTTCGGTCGCCAGGTGCTGGGCAACGTGCCGGCCCTGTTCTACTTCCTGGCCGGCTACCTGCTGTGGCTCAAGGCGCTGGCGCGCGGGGGCATCCCCCAGGCCGTCGGAGCGGGGCTCCTGTTCGGGCTGGCCGTGATCACGAAAAACCAATACGGGCTTCTCCTCTTCGCGCTGTTGGTAACCTGGCTGACCGATCGGCTATCCCACAGGCAAATGAAAACCAAGACGATCGTTACCGTATTCGCGACCGCTACGGCTTGTCTGGTCGCCTGGTATGGCCTGCAGTTGGCGCTGGTAGGGTGGGAACACTTCGGCTCACACCTGCGCGCCGTGACCTCCAGTTCACGGGTGACCGTCTTCGCCTTCAGGCCCATGCGCCTGCGCGGCAGCCTGTGGTACCTACTGCGGTCCGCCTTGCCGTTGTTCGGGATACCGGGCCTGGCGTGGGGACTGTGGGCCTGCAAGAGACGGGGGCCCGACAGTCAACGTCAATGGCTTCTGCTGGTCTTCGCGCTGGTCTGGCTGGCGTGGTACCTGCTGGCTTCGGTAGGGTGGCACCGCTACGCCTTTGAGTTCTACGCGGTGAGCGCGCTCCTGACCGGCAAATTCGTCGTAGATGCCGTCTCGTTCCTGCGGACAAGCGCCGGTCGGCTGACGGGCCGCTCGCAAACGTTCCTGAGAAGGGCTACCCTCCTCCTGATCGGCGCGATCATCGCCGGCAGCGCGCTGGGCCTGACCTTGCACGTGCGAGACATCGCCGCCGCGCCGGACACCGCGGCCCACGAGTTCGCGCGGCGCCTGCAGGCCCACGTGGCTGCCGACGCCGTGGTTGAGTCCTGGGAATGGCAACTTGACGTCCTGGCCCCCTTGACCTATCACCATCCCACCAACGATTGGGTGGACAAGATGACGGCAGCCCTCCAGTTCGGCGACAAACTGGAGGAGGCCTACGACCTTTCTGCTCATCAACCCGATTACCTGATTGACGGCCCCTTCTCCAAATGGACGGGCCTGTATGCGCGGCCTTTAGCCGATGGCTGCTGCACGCTCGTTCTAAGCGTAGGCCCTTATGATTTGTATCAAGTCGGCGTGCCGGGGGGCACGGAAACCACCCTAGGGGGGAAAGATGGCCGGTAGACAACACAAGCCCAAGATCGCCGCGCTTTGGCGGTGGATGCTGGTCGGCGTGATGCTGATCGCAGCCGTGCTCTACGGCGCGCCAACGCCGACGAGCGGCCAAACGCAGACGCTGCGCGCCGACGCGATCGTGTTGGTGAACTCGGCGAGCGCCGATTACGCGGACTTCGCCTTTTACATCCGGCCTTACCTGGACCATTTCGGTGTGCCCTACACGCTGCTCAACCTCGCCGCCGCGCCCGTGCCGACCGATCTCTCAGCCTACGCGCTCATCATCATCGGCCACAGACGCCTTGACCCCCAGCAGGCTTACCTGGACGCGACGGAACAGGAGCGCATCGTGACGGCTGTGCGCGGGGGCGTGGGCTTGGTCAACTTTGACGACGCGCTGGCCGACGCCGGCTACTCGCCCCTCTACCCTTACGTTCAGGAGATATTCGGCTTCGGTTACACCGGCTCCGTCGCGGCCTCCGCGGTGGCCATCTCCTCGGCTGCGGCGGTGGGCGGTTACATCGTGGCCGCCCAGCCCCCTAACGCGACCTACACGCTGAACGCCGGCATCACCCCTGCGGGCGTCGTTCCCCCTCCTATGGCCTCCACCCTGGTGACGGTGGGCGACCAACCCTTGCTGGTGGCCACCACCTCAGGGCAAGGTCGGGCAGTGCAATGGACCAGTTACCAATGGCTGCGGATGGACATCTGGGGATACATGCGGGGGTTTGACGACCTGGTATGGCGGAGCCTGGTATGGGCCGCGCGCAAGCCCTTCGTGATGCAAGGGCTGCCGCCTTTCGTAACCTTCCGCGTGGACGACGCGAGGGGGCCTTACGGGTGGATAGAGACTGCCAACAGGTACGGGCTGAAACCTTGGATCGGCTTCTTCTTGGACGAGCAGGACGCGACCGACATCGCCGACATGAGGCGCCTGATCAACGCCGGCCAGTTGACGGCCGCCATCCATAGCCGCACCTACGACAACTTCTTCTACGCGCGCCTCTCGGATCAGGAGATAGCCCAGAACTTCGCCGACGGCGCGGCCTGGCACGCCCAGAACGAGATCCCCATGTCCAACTTCGTGGTGCCCCACTTCTACGAGTTCAGCCCCAGCGCGTTTGACGGCCTCAGCAGTTGGGGCGTGGAGTTCGTGGGCACCCTCTTGCGGCCAGGCGACAGTTACTACACGGCCCCCAAATTGATGGCAGGGCCTTTCTTCAGGTACGCAAGCCCGTGCGGCAGCGAGTGTGGGGTGCCCCTCTACTACGCCGATTTCCTCAGCATCCCCGATCGCCCGCAATACAACGGGCGGTTCTTTGACGTGCTGACCGAGGTGCGAGATATCACTGGGTACGAATGGTATCCTTCGGACAACGTAGCGCTGAGCATCGCGCGTGGGGTCGCCCAACTCAAGCGCGCCCTGGACGGCATGGAACTGGCTACCCTGCTCACGCACGAATCGTACATCCTATCCATCTTGCCGTCCAACTGGGATGCCATCCTGGCCGGAGTGACCCAAGGGATCGCCGCCTACCAACCCATTTACGTGACCATGGATGACGCGGTCCGTTATGTGCGCGCGGTAACTACCTCTAACATCGCCAGCAGCGTGTATAACCCCGC
>DAOTYP010000173.1:0-6321 GCA_034434975.1 Anaerolineae bacterium
ACGCTCTGGGGGTTGATCACGCCCCCCGTCAGGATGACGGTGTGGGTAGGATTCTGCGCCAGGGAGAGTCCTACCTGAATGCCGTTGGTGATGATGGTCAGGTTGCGGAAATCCTGAAGGTAAGGAGCCATGTGATAGACCGTCGTGCTGGCATCCAACAGGATGGCATCCCCGCTTTCAATCATCTCCGCGGCTCGGCGAGCAATCCATTCTTTGGCGTATTGATTGACGCGAAGGCGCTGGGCGTAGGCCGGGTTCAGATAGGGTTCTTGCTCTTTCAATACGGCGCCGCCGTGCACACGCTCCAGATGCCCTTGCTCTTCAAGGACGTTGAGGTCATTGCGGATGGTGCCTGGGGAGACGCCCAGCAAGTTCGCGAGCTGCGAGACCGTGATGCCGGGCTGTTCGCGTAGGAGACCAAGGATGCGCTGGCGTCGCTGAAAGGTCGTCACCGGGAGCCAACTCCGTCTTTCAGAA
Source organism: Anaerolineae bacterium (assembly GCA_034434975.1). Classification (GTDB taxonomy): domain Bacteria; phylum Chloroflexota; class Anaerolineae; order JADYZS01; family JADYZS01; genus JADYZS01. Next base: position 478 of record DAOTYP010000173.1, read on the forward strand.
ACTGGGCCCGCCAAGAGCCGCGCTACCAGCAAGGGCTGTCAGCGCCGTGGAAGGGCGAAGATGTTCTGATGAATCCAGTTGTTTGATTGAAGAATTCTAACGTTTCAACCATATCATATCTGATGAAATTTGTCAAATCCGGGGATTGACAAAGGCGCGTTCACCGTATAGAATGTAAATGCAGGGTGCAGGAGGCGCGCGATGAACCCGTTGACGGCTCGCCAGCGAACCTTTCTCAAAGAGCTCGTGCGGTTGTACCGCGTGGAAGGGCACGCGGTCCACTATTCCCTGGTGGCCGCCTGTCTCGGCGTCAATCGCTTCTCCGCCTACGACATGCTGAAACTCTTGGAGGAGAAAGGGCTAGCGCGCTCCGATTACATTCTGGACAGCCACAGCCCAGGCCCAGGGCGCTCTCAGGTGGTCTTTGCTCCTACGCCGGAGGCCATGGCCCTTCTCGCCAATCAAGCCGAGGACGAGCGGAGCCTCGCGGAAGAGTGGACCGTGTTGAAAACTCGGCTTTTGTCACGCCTGAGCAGCACGCGGGAGGCTGCCTACCGCGACCTCCTACAAGAGATCCTCTCCCGCCTCCCTGAGCGCCGTTCCCCCCTGGCCTATTGCGCCGAGATGATCGCCGTGCTCCTCCTCAACCTCAATCGGGTGAAATCCAAGGTCATCGGCGTGAATCCCTTTGAGGCGTTGGAAAAACTGACAGCCAAAGGCGAAGTGGGCTTGGGCGCGCTGGCAGGGCTCAGCCTAGGGTCCGCCCTGGCCGGCGCGACCGATCGCGCCGATCGCTCTCTGGTAGAGGCCCTCTACGCCGGCGTGCAACGCTATCAGGATGCCCTGGCTACTTTGAATGAGGAGAGCAAGCGGCGTCTGTCCGATTTCATCCGCGAGGCCATCGGGGTGTTTGCCAGGCAGGGCACAACGGGCTAGCCGTCTCCTTGTCGCGTCGCGGCTGGCCCTTTTTCGTCGCCTTTTCTTTGGTTTCTTTGCATCATCTTTCGTGGGGAGAGCCGTCATGATTCAGATCATCACCGATTCTACCTGTGATCTCCCGCCGGAGATCATCGCCCGCTACGGGATCAAGATCATTCCCTTGCAATTGATCTTCGGAGACGAGACGCTGCGCGATGGGCTGGACATCTCCTACGAGGAGTTCTTCCGGCGCCTGCGTCTGGCGAACCCGCTGCCTACCACCTCGCAACCGCCGGTAGGGGTTTTCAAAGCCGCCTTTGAGGAGTCTTTGCGCGAAGGCCACGAGGTGTTGGGAATCTTCATCTCCAGTCGCCTCAGCGGCACCTTCGCTACGGCCGAGGCCGCCAAGGAACTCCTTCCCGGCGAGCCGATCACCCTGGTGGACAGCCTCTCCACCTCTCTGGGCATGGGGTTGCAGGTGATCGCGGCGGCCCGCGCCGTTGAACGCGGCGCGAGCCGCGAAGAGGCCGCAGCCCTTGTGGTGCGCCTGCGCGAGAAGATACGCGTCTACTTCACGCTAGATACGCTGGATTACCTGCATCGGGGCGGTCGCATCGGCGGTGCCCAGGCTTTCCTGGGCACGCTCTTGAACGTCAAGCCCCTCTTGATCTTGCGGGATGGGCGGGTAGAGGCTTACGAGCGGGTGCGGACAAAGCGCAAGGCCTTGGAGCGAATGCTGGAGGCCGTGCTTTCGGAGGTGGGGCCGGAGCCGGCCTTTATCGGCGTCCTGCACGGCGAGGCCGAAGCCGAGGCGAAGATGCTGGCAGAACAGGCGCACACACGCGCCCGCTGCCAGGAAATGCTGACCTCCACCATCACGCCCGTCCTTGCCGCGCACACGGGGCCCGGCGTCGTGGGCATCGTCGCCTGCCCGAACGGCATCCTATAGCCCAACGAGGCGCACTCAAGCATTGGGGTCGTAGGCGATCTGGCTGAAGCGCATCAGTTTATCCCAACGGTGCGTGGCTTCAATGAAGCGCACCGTGCCCGACTTGGAACGCATGACGACCGAGTAGGTGCGCGCGCCGCCCCCGAAGTAGCGCACGCCCCGCAAGAGTTGCCCATCGGTGATGCCGGTCGCGGCGAAAAAGACGTTATCCCCCCTCACCAGGTCATCCGTCGTCAACACCTTGTCCAAGGCATACCCGGCCGCGATGGCCGCCTGACGTTCCTCGTCGTCTCGTGGCCACAATTTACACTGGATCTCGCCGCCCAGACACTTCAGGGCACAGGCGGCAACCACCGCCTCCGGCGAGCCGCCGACGCCCATGAGCACATCTATGCCGGTCTCGGGCAGCGCGGTCATCAGCGCGGCTGAGATGTCGCCGTCGGCGATGAGGCGGATGCGCGCCCCTGCCCTTCGCACCTCTTTGATCAGGGCTTCGTGGCGCGGCCTGTCCAAGATGATCACCGTCAGGTCGTGTACGTCCATCCCCTTAGCCTGGGCGATGCGATGCAAGTTGCTCGCCACCGGCGCGTTGATGTCTATCGCGCCTTTCGCTTCCGGGCCGACGGCGATCTTGTCCATGTAGAGGATAGGGCCGGGGTTGTACATGGTGTTGCGCTCCGACAGGGCAACCACCGAGATCGCGCCGGTGCGGCCCAGCGACAGAAGCCGCGTGCCATCAATCGGGTCTACCGCGATATCTACCTGTGGCTCGCGACCGCTTCCTAGGTGCTCGCCGTTGTACAGCATGGGAGCCTGGTCTTTCTCCCCTTCGCCGATGACGACGACGCCGTCCATCGCCACCGAGTTGAGCACCAGGCGCATGGCGTTGACCGCGGCCTGATCGGCTCCGTTGCGATCGCCGCGGCCCATCCAGCGCCCTGCCGCCAGGGCCGCCGCCTCGGTCACGCGCACCAACTCCAACGCCAGGTTCCGATCCGGCAACTCAGCCATCTGGGCACCTCCCTTTCTCTTCCTTGAGCATATTCGTTCCGACCAGCACGCGCCCTTCTTAACCGGCGCGCAGCCCATTATCGCTTTTGTGCCCACAAGGAGCGCAGGTAAAGGCGGGCGATCAGGGTGTACCAGGCCATGTAGAGGCTCAGACGAAGCCCATGTAAGCCATCGCCGTAACCGGCGAGGGTCCAATAACGCCGGCGGAACTCCCGCCAGGGCTGCAAGACGTAGTGGTGAGGGCGCGGCCGGACCCCTTGCTGATAGAGGGCGAGGGCTTCCAATTCAGCGTAGCGCCTCTGCTTGGCGTGAAACTGGGCCCAGGTCTCGTAGTTGTAGTGGATGAGGGGATGCCGCAGGTAACCGGCCTCGCCATCCAGCAGGACGACCTCGTGCACCGGCCGGGCCGGGTCGTAGCGCGCCCGCCCACGACGCAGGAGCCGCAATTGGTAGTCGGGGTACCATCCGCCGCCTCGGATCACGCGCCCGACGATGTGATTCTCCCGCGGAAGCCAATAGCCGGCGATCATAGGCGCGTCCGTAGACACCTTCTCGCGCACCTCATCGGCCAAAGCGGGCGTTACTCGCTCGTCCGCATCCACAAAGAGCACCCATTCCGCATCGGCGGCCTCCAACGCAGCGTTGCGCTGGGCAGCATAGTGGTCAAACGGACGGGTCAAGACCCGCGCCCCCGCCTCCTCCGCCAACTGCGTCGTGCGGTCAGTGCTCAGGGAGTCTAAAACGATTAACCCGTCGGCCCAACGCAGGCTCTCCAGGCAAGCAACGATGTTGCGCTCTTCGTTTTTGGTGAGAACGATCGCGGCCAGTTTCATCGGGTCTATCGCAACCTCGCGACTTGACGATAGGCCATCAACCGCCTGGTCAGGGTTTCGGGGTCTATCTCGCCGCGACGGGCCGCCGCGCGGGCGCGTCGGGCCAAGGCAGCCATTCCCCAGCGCACCAGAACCCGCGCCGCCAGGCGAAAGAGGGGGCCGCGGTGTTTCGCGTAGAGGCGAAAGCGACTGCGCCAGAGGGCCACGAACATCTCCTCGCGGAACTGGCGTGCGCTTTGTCCCTCATGGTGCACCACACGCGCGGTAGGGACACAATACACCTTCCATCCCGCCCGATGCAACCGCCAACACCAGTCTATCTCCTCGCAATACATGAAGAACCCCTCATCCAACAGCCCGACTTGGCGGATGGCCTCGGCGCGGGCGAGGAAGGCCGCGCCCAGGCCGCATTCCACAGGGAACGGCTTTCCGCTTTCGTAGCGCGCGCGCGGATAGCGACCGTTCAGCGGCGATTCCACCCAGCGGCCCGGCCAAGGGAAGAAGTCAAACCAGATCTGCATGAGGCTAGGGAGGTAGAAGGCGCTGTGCTGGAAGCGCCCGTCACCGTACTCTAGTCTCGGCACCGCCGCGCCGGCTCGCGGCTCGTCCGCCAGAAAACGCACCATCTCGCCCAAGGCGTCACCTTGCACCTCGGTGTCGGGGTTCAAAAGAAGGACGAACTCAGGGGCCGGAGCGTGGTCTTGCGACAGGGGAAACTCGCCGAACCCCAGCGCGCGCAAGGCCCAATTGTTGCCGCCGGCGAAGCCCAGGTTCTTTTCGCTGACCAAGAGTTGCGCTTGGGGGAAGCGCCGGCGCACCATTTCCGCGCTCCCGTCGGTTGAAGCGTTCTCCACCACCCACACCTGCGCCGTCAGATCGGGCGCGCGCGCCAGGCCTGCATAGACCGACTCTAAGCAGCGCGCCAGAAGGTCGCGCACGTTGTAGGAGACGATGACGATGGCCAAGTCGGGCATGGGCCACCTTAGGGAATGCCGATGTGCAGCAGGACGCGATCTACGTAGTTGTTTTGGGCAGCGATGCCGACCCATTCGTGGATCAGCGCGCCCCAGGCATAAATCGCGTCGCGAGGGGGCTTGTCCACCAGTTGGATGCTGCCGTACACCAGGCCCCGTTTGCCCGGCATCAGGTACCACTGCTCACGGCCGTTCACGACGCGTCGCTCCAGATCTTCCGGACGGCCTACAGCCCAACGATAGGGGAAATCGGTCGCCGAGACATCAAAACGGATGCCAAAGCGCCATACTCCTGCCTGTTCGTGCCACGCGTCGTTGCCGGTCGCGATGGCTAGGGTGTTGAAATTCTCGTCGCTCCGATAGGACGTGCCGGGCCAGGGGCCTGCCGTGCGGATAGGAACGCGGCCGTAGTTCTCCACGCTCGTGGTGAAATAGATGGTCGCGCCCAACGGCACCCACATCTCGCTTCCGACCGCGCCTTGCCAATCAATGTCGCCCTTGACGATGTCCGCGCGCGGCACGCCCCCCTCCACGATGGTCAGCGTAGCGGTTACGATGACGTGGTTGCCTGCCCGATCGCGCGCTTCACCGACAACCAGATAGGTGCCGTCAGGTGGAGGCTCCGCGCCCCTGTCTACGCCTCCATCGTAGTCGTAGTAATGAAAGCCTGCTTCCGTCGGTTTCAGGTTCCGCTCTCGCTCCTCCAGAAAGAAACGCTCCCGCGGCCTCGCCGGATCCAGAAGGTAGACGGTGATCTCGGCCACGTCTTTGCTGAGGGAGTAGGTAACGCCGGCGCGGTCGTCTAGGCCATCTTGGTTAGGGCTGAAGACAGGGGGGGAGACGGCGAAGTTGCGGAGTTCCGGCACCTCCGTATCGGCGTCTACGATGGTGATGCGCCCTTCGCGCCGTTCCACGCGTCCGGCGTCGTCCCTTGCCTCCACCACCCAGGTGTAAACTCCGTCGGGCAGGACGCGGCTTAGCACCGTCTGGCGGGTCGTCGCGTTTTGCATCGTCGTCTCGCCCTCGATGACGCCGCCCCAATAGACATCGTAGCGTCCGGCAGAGCGACGACGATTCTGACGGAAGTAAAAACGTTGGCCTTCGTCGTTGATGAAATAAATGGAGATGTCAGCGTTGCGGCCGAGGGTATAGGAGATGT
>DAOTYP010000174.1:0-4395 GCA_034434975.1 Anaerolineae bacterium
GCGCAGTTCCCTGGCTACCTCTCGGCCATGTGGCTGGTGGAGGCCTGGGGGCGCAAGAAGACCTTGGTGGCTTTCCTGATCTTAGGCGGCCTCTCCGGCCTGGTCTTCGCCACGGCCACCAACTATCCGATCTTCGTGGCCAGCCTCTTCTTCGTCGGCTTCTTTAACCTGGGCGCGTGGGGCGCCGTTTACCCTTACACGTCGGAGGTCTTCCCCACGGTGCTCCGGGCCACGGCCTTCGGCCTGGCGGAGGGAGTGGGCAAGATCACCGCAATCTTAGGCCCGACGGTCTTCGGCGCGCTGAAGGACGCGACGGGCGACGTGATCGTGCCGTTGCTCGTGGTAGCCGTGGTGATGGCCGTCGGCGGCGTGGTGACGGGCTTTTTCGGCCGTGAGACGCGCGGCGCGCCGCTGTTGTAAGCCCCGAGGGCGCCGGGCCGGCGCACGCTTAGGAGAGGACTCCTGACGACGGAGGCGGCATGTATCACGAGGAAAACCCCAGCGGCGGGGAAAGACGGCAGCGCATCGTGGCGTTGCTGCGGTCGGCGCGGTCGCCGCTGCGCGGGACGGACCTGGCCGCGCAACTCGGCGTGTCGCGACAGGTGATCGTGCAGGATGTAGCGCTCTTGCGGGCCTCCGGCGAGCCCATCGTGGCAACGCCGCGCGGCTACGCCTTGGTGGAAGCGTCGCCAGCACCGCGCCATCGCGCGGTGCTGGCCGTGCGCCACCATCGGGCCCAGACGGAGGACGAACTCAACCTGTTGGTGGACCTGGGCCTGCGCGTGGTGGACGTGCTGGTAGAGCACCCCATCTACGGCGAGATACGAGGGAGCCTGATGCTGGACAGCCGCGAGGATGTCCGACAATTCATGGAGCAACTGCATCGCTCAGGGGCCGCGCTCCTGAGCGAACTGACCGGCGGCGTCCATCTGCACACCGTTGAGGCGCCTCGGCTGGAACTCCTGGCACGGGCCCAGGAGGAACTCCGACGGCGCGGCTATCTGCTGGAAGAACGGGCCCTCAGCGAAAAAACTCCGTCTTCATGAAATAATCCAGGATCACGCCGATCATCAGGGCAATCAACAGGATGGAGAGAAGGTGAAAGGTAAGGCCGACCTTCTCTACGATCAGGTCCAGGTTGGCGATCGCCTTCACAACGACGCCCAGCGCTCGCCAAAAGACGAACTCCCCTAGGATGCCGGCAACCAGGCTGGCCACGACAAGGACCACGCGCTTCTGCAAAAGGCTCATAGCACCTCCTTAGAAGGCTGGATGACCGCCTCGCTGCCCCCCGCGCCCGTCGTTCCCACCCCTTCCCCAGGGAAGAAAGGGGAGAGCGAGGCGACCGTTGCTTGCCTGCGGGACAGAAGATGCTGGCCTAGCCCGATCAGAAACGACAGGCCGCTGTACCACAAGTAGAGCCAATGCCACGGCCACGCGCGCAACGCGAACCACCACCCCCTCTTGCGGGCGAAGAAGCGATAGAGGGGCCAGTTGAGCGCCGCGATCAGGAAAGCCAGCGCCACGGCTGCCAACCATAGCGGCCACCACCAGAAGCCCAGAAGCAAGCAGAAGATCAATAGATAGAGCGCAGCCACGCTGAGCCGCGAGCCGGTCTGCACGTTCAGGTCGTTCGGCAAGGTGCGCGTCGCCAGAATCAAGCGCGTCCAAAGGATGCCCCGATCCAGCACATCGGACTGGATCAAGGAACGAACCGTCCAGCGCTTCATGTGCTTCACCTGCAACCGCTTCTCCAGCCGGATGCGATATCCGGCCCGGCGCAGGCGATAGCCCAGTTCAATGTCCTCAATGGTGGGACGAGTGTAAGAAGGGTCAAAGCCGCCCAGGGCCAGGAAGATGTCCCGGCGAACGGCGCCGCAACCGCTCCAAAAGGTGGAAGCCTCCTCGCGCGCGCTCTGATGGACGTAATGATGAAACAAGTTCTTGTACTGCGAGAGGAAGCCCTTGTCGGCCGGAGCCTCGTCATAACTGCCGAAGCAGGCCGCCAGCCCGGGGTCCGACCGGAAGACCTCTGCCACACGCGCCAGGCTATCCGGCTGCACAGCAACGTCGGCATCTAGGAAGAGGAGAATGTCCCCCCGCGCCGTCCTCGCGCCCACGTTGCGCGCCACCGCCGGGCCGCAATGAGGCCTGTCCGTCGCGACCACGCGAAACCCCGCCGCGCGGGCGATGTCCGGCGAAGCGTCGGTGCAGCCGTCATCCACCAGGATCCCTTCCCAGTCGGTGAAGGTGGACGCCTGCAACGACGCGAAGCAGCGAGGAAGCGTCCTCGCCCCGTTGAAGACAGGGATGACGACGGAGATCAGGGGTGAGCCGCCCTCGTCGGTCATTCGTGCCTCTCCTGGGCTAATCCACGCGATAGCCCGCGCTCACGTCAACGTGTTCCGGCCTCCGCTGCGTGATGAAATCCACCAGCGCCAGCGCATCTTCAATGACCCCGTCGCTGTTCATGTAGCGGAAGGACCCCGTGCGCCCGACCAGGTGAAGCCGCGGCCAGCGCCCCAACCACTCCTTCACCCGCCGCAAACGCTCGGCGTAGCCGATGTCGTACACCGGATAGGCATACCTCACCCGCAGGACCCAATGCTGCACTACCTCCTCCGGCCTCAGCCAGCCGATCTGCGCGAGCTCGCGCACGGCCCTTTCCACCAGCGCCTCATCCGCGAGGTTCCAGGCCGGCTCTCCCTGGCTGGTGAAGACTTCCAACCCCAACGAGGTCATGCCCGGTGGGACCATCTCCCGGCTCCAGTTGCGAGGCTCGTGGCTGCGGCCGAAGAGGAGCTCCTTCTGGGGGAAGTAGGTCCAACTGTCGGGGCTGACCTGAGGCTTGTTGATGGCCAAGAAAAGGCAGATGATATCGCGATAGCGCAGCGAGTACGTCGCCAGAACCTCGTGGGCGCCCGTCTCCGGCGGCAGCGCGCGCAAGAGCGCGTCCAACGGGATGCTAGAGACCAGCCGTTCGGCCCGTGCCGTGCGCGTCTCGCCGTCCAGCCGATAGGTCGCCGCGAAGCCTTCTGCCTCCGGCTTCACCGCTAAAAGCTCTACGCCGGTCCGTATCTCGCCACCCAGCCGGCCGATCTCCTGGGCCATGCGCTCCGGGATCATGCCGAAGCCGCGACGCGGGTAGCGAAACTCCGAGATGATCGTGGCCGGCACGTTCTTGCCCCGCACCAGCCCCCGGCGCACCGTCTCGGCCAGGCTGGGGAGGGAGATGCGCTGGGCGGCCCAGTCGGCAGAAAGTTCCGTGCAGGGGATGCCCCACACCTTTTCCGTGTAGGGCTTGAAATAGACCTCATACAGCGCGCGCCCAAAACGCCTCACCACCCAATCCTCAAACGAGACGTCAGGGCCGTATCCGTTGCGGCGCACCGCTGCCGCCAGGTAACTGGCTAGGATCCGCACGGCCTGCGGCGGCGTGAAGATCGTCAGCGCGTTGGGAAATTGGATGGGATAATTCACGAATTTCCCCTGCAGCCAGATGCGGCTACGACGCGGGACGATCAGCAAGTCATCACCCATGAGGTCTTGCACCCAACGCAAAACGGCAGGGTTGCGGCTATGGAACCGGTGGCCGCCAACATCAAACCGAAAGTCGCCTCGCACGTAGGTCCGCGCCAGCCCGCCGACCTCTTTGCTCTTCTCCAGCAAGGTGACGGAGAGGCCTCGGCGCAGAAGTTCCAAGGCGGTAGCCAGGCCGGCGATGCCCCCTCCCAACACCAGGACACGGCTCTGCGGTACCTCGTTCATCATACGAAACCTCCCTCTGATGGCCCAGCGCATTGTATCAGCACCCTGCACGGGGGTCAAGAAAAGACCGCCTACGCCCCGCCGGTTTAACATAAGCGCCTCAGCCGGCAGCCCCTTTCAAGCCCCCGGTGAAGACGATTCCTCCGGCAACGTCGTGAAGTCCATGGTCGCTTCAGAGGTTCCCTGCTCCTTAGGGAGCACGACATGAAAGGTGCTGCCGTGGCGCCCATCGCTCTCGGCCCAGATGCGTCCGCCGTGATGGGCGACGATGTGGCGACAAATGGTCAACCCCAGGCCGGTGCCCCGGTAGAGGCGGCTGGAACCGCTATCCACCTGGTAGAAGCGGTCAAAGATGCGCTCCAGTTCGGCAGGGGGGATGCCGATGCCGGTATCTTGCACCCAAAGGCGCACTTGCTCGCCCAAGTCTTCGCCGCCGATGGTGACGCAGCCTCCCTGTGGCGTGAACTTGATGGCGTTCTCCACCAGGTTGGTCAAAACCTGTTCCAGGCGCATCTGGTCGCCTTCTATCACGGGGAAATCGGGGGCGACGCGGTTAACGAGGCGCAGCCCCGCCGACCCGGCCAGCGGCGTGAGTTTGCCCACCACCTGCGCGACCACCTGCCCCAG
>DAOTYP010000175.1:0-2398 GCA_034434975.1 Anaerolineae bacterium
TCAGCAAAGCCCTTCGCGTAGCGATCAAATTCCCCATTTTTCCTCATTTTAGGCTCAACACGTTAAACACGCCCATTTTTTTCGTATAGCCATCAATGCCTACGTCCACCACACCCAAGGGGATAGCATCTACATAATCCCCAACCAGCGCGAGCGTCTTTTCACCGATGAGCAACTGATCCGGCCGCGCCAGGGAGAGGAGATGCCTGGCCAGGCTCACCGCGCGGCCAACGGCCGTGTATACCGCGTATTGAGCAGAGCCGACGTAACCTATCAACGCCGTATCGGTATGAACGGCGAAGCAAAAGGGCAGGAGTTGGTCGTTCAGTCCGTTGGCTGACAGCGTTTTCTGGGCTGCCTCTCGCGCCTTCAACGCCGCGCGCACCGCGCGCAAGGCGTGGTCCTCCTGGCGCACAGGCGCGTTGAAGAAGGCCATGACTGCATGATCCGAGAACCCGCCGATGGTACCGCGTTCCTCCAGGACAGCATCAACCACTGCCGATAAATGGTGGTTCAAGATGTGCAGCAGACGATCCGGTGGGAGGTTGTCCATGAGGGTGAGGAATCCGTGCGGAGCAGCGAAAAGGACGGTGATCTCCTGGCGTTCACTGTGCCCTCGCGCGAGCAAGGATCTATCGGCGGCGGGAGAAACAACCAAGGGCGAGGAACGGATGGCCAATTGTTGCAGGCGGGCTTCGGCTGCCTCCAACTCGCGTTGGAGGCGCAGGTTCTCACGCCTGAGCCATACCTTATCGGCGGTTTGTTGGATGCGAACGCGGATCTCTTTCAGCGGAAACGGTTTGCTGACATAATCGTCAGCGCCCGCCATCATGGCTTCAACGGCGAGCTTCTCCGAGGTCAGCGCGCTGACCATGATGATGCCCGTGATGGGGTCCTGAGAGCGGATGCGCTTTAAGACCTCAATGCCGTCTATTTGGGGGATGATGATATCTAGAAGGATGAGATCAGGCGACTCGCGCGCGAACAGGTTTAGCGCTTCCTGACCATCTACTGCTTCAAGGACGTTGCAGCCGTCAGCTTGGAGAACTTTGCGCAACAGTCGTATGGTCTCAGGTTCGTCGTCAACTAGCAACACCTTGAGCGATTCGGCCAAGGCCCCCTCGCTTCTGCCAGCGCGTGATCCGTAACTCAACGTCTTCTCAACGCTCCCGCGATCGCCATTATACCATAGTCAGAGGTTGGTGCAAGACGGACCTTCACCTGGCGCTTGGCTGTCCGTCTTTTGCCTGTATGCGCAACTTCACCGTGAGGCGGGCGATGCTGCTGCGAGGCGGATCCGCGGTCGCGTAGTTCAGCTCGGTGATCTCGGCGGCGGCCATCAGAGACTGGGTCTCCAACACAAAACTCTGGCCTGGCATCGCCAAAACGATATCTCCCTTCGTGGCCAACCTGCTGCGGATGCTCTGGTTGTTGTAGGCGTAGTCGGTCAAAAGGAGTTTGGTCACCGTGCGGATGTCGCTCTTGTCAAAGAGCCAGACTTCCAGCGCGGTCGCGGGTCCGACCGCGCCACCTACTTTTTCGGCCACGCCGATGCCACATTCGCCGCGATAGTTTCCTGCCGCGTCCTCTATGGTGAAGGACTGGTCGTACTCCGAATCGCCCAAGTTGTAGGTGGCGGTGAACTCCTGCACGCCGATGGTGGAAGGAGGCGCTTTACGGGCGCGAGGGAGCGGGGCGCGGCTTGCAGGAACGATGGGAGCCTCTCTCTCTTCTTCCTGAATCTCCTCCACCGCGGTTTCGCTGGCGGCCGTGCCGGCTGGCCTCCGCTGCCGCCACAGGTAAAACAGGACGCCCACGCCGATGAGGAGAAGGGGAACGGCCAAGCCGATGCCGCAGAGGCCCAACCAGCGGCTACGCGCTCCCTCCGCCGGCTGAGGAACGGAGGTCGGGCGAGGTGGGGCGACCGTAGGCTGCGGTTGAGCGACCTCCGGGCCTGTGAGGCCGAGCCCTAGCGCCAAGTTGCGGAGGCGCCGTTCTTCTACGGACTTCCCTTCGCGTTGGTATTGGTCGGCCTGCGCCAGGATCAACTGAGTGGCCTCTTCCTTGGACCAGCTTTGCAACCGGTATTGGGCGCGCGCGGCGTCTTTGGTCAGTTCGTAGGATTCGGCCACCATGTCCAGGTATTGTTGGCGGGCGCTGGGCCGCAGGTCAACCGGATCGGTGTTGACCCACCGCACGGGAAAGAGCCACCAGCCGAGGCCCAGCCAGCCGATCAGCAGGCCGACCGCGAAGACGATCGCCCAAGGGAGGAGTCGCTGCTTGCTCGCGTCCATGGTTCCCCTCCTGAGAAAGGTCAATCACAGGGGCGGGCAACGGGCGCCCGTTGCGCCTTTGTATCCCTTCACACCTTAAGGATCGGCTCCTTGGGGGCCCTTGT
>DAOTYP010000176.1:0-7715 GCA_034434975.1 Anaerolineae bacterium
GGCCTCGGCCAGGGGCGCAAACCCCACGTCGCCGAGGCTGCGCATCTTCTGCTCCACCAAGGCCAACTCCTCGCGCACCAGGGCCAACGCGGCCAACCCCTCTTGGCCTTGCCTCATAGACGGCAAGCGCTCAACCGTCTGAATGGCTTCCATTGCAGACATGTTCGTTCCGATCGTCTAAGATGCGAAAGAGCCGTCTGGCGTTGCCCGTGGTCTGGCGGGCTACCTCTGTGAGAGGAAGGCCATGCAAACCGGCCAGGGCCTCGGCCACCAGGGCCACGCGCGCGGGCTCGTTGCGTTGCCCTCGGTAGGGGTGAGGTGAGAGATAAGGCGCGTCCGTCTCCAACACCACGTGCTTCAGCGGGAGCGCCTGCGCCAACCCTTGCAAACGCCGGGCATTCTGAAAGGTCAACGGCCCACCCAAGGCCACTAAAAACCCCCAGCGGAAGCCGGCCTCCGCGAGCGCTTGCCCACCGGAGAAGGCGTGCAACACGCCGGCGGCCTCTCCCTCTCCTCCATCTCTGCGCGCCAAAGCCCACTCTTCTAACAGGCGCGCCACCTCCTCGTGCGCGTCCCGGTCATGGATGATGACCGGCTTCCCCAGTTCCGCGGCCAGGTCCAACTGGCGGCGGAAGGCCTCAACCTGTCGGTGACGAGGCGACAGGTTGCGATAGTAATCCAAGCCGATCTCGCCGACGGCAACGACCTTCGGATGTCTAGCCAAGGCGCGCAGTGCGGCCAGCGTAGCGGCGTCCAGGCCGGAGGCCGCATGGGGATGGACCCCCACCGCCGCGTACACCTCCGGATAGCGCCTTGCCAAAGCCACGGCCCGACGGCTGCTCTCCAAATCAGTGCCTGGGTTGACGATGATCTCTACCCCCGCTTCTCGGGCCCGCCGTAAAGTCGCCTCTCGGTCCGCGTCAAATTGCGGGAAATCCAGGTGACAATGGGTATCAACCAGCATCCGTTTTCAACCCCAAGATGCGCAGGCCATCATCCAAGATGGCCCGCACCCGCTCCTGCTGCGTCGTCTCCGTGTACACCCGGACGAGAGGCTCGGTGCCAGAGAAGCGGATCAACATCCATCCTCCATCTTCTAACAGATATTTGAAGCCGTCAGTAGTATCTATTCCCATGACCGCCAACCCACCGACGCGCTCGGGTCGCGCCGCGCTCACCCGTCGCAGGCATGCCGCCCGCTCCTCCGTCGGGAGGGCGGCATCCACGCGTTCGTAGTAGTGCGGTCCAACCTTGGCGTAGAGGTGTTGCAGGAGTTGGGAAGGGGTCTTGCCGGTTTTGACCATGAAATCCAACAGGTACAGCCCGGCCAGGATGCCGTCCCGCTCCGGCACATGGCCGCGGAAGGCATAACCGCCGCTCTCTTCGCCGCCGATGAGCGCGTTCGTTTCCCGCATCTTGGGCGCGACGTATTTGAAGCCCACGCCAGTTTGATAGACGGGGACGTTGTAGATCCGCCCCAGTTTCTCCAACATAGAGGTTGTGGAGAGGGTCTTGACGATGGGGCCACGCTCGCCCCGCACCTCCAGCATGTAGAGGGCCAGGAGCGCGTAGACCTGGAGTTGGTTGACGAAGTTTCCCCGCTCGTCGCCCACGCCTAGGCGGTCGGCGTCGCCGTCGGTGATGAGGCCCACGTCGGCCCTCTCTTGGACCACCCGACGCAGGCAGGGGTCCACGTTAGGCGGGATCGGCTCCGGCCGCTTCATCTCGGGGAAGAGGGGATTCCGCTCGTTGTGGATCTCAACGATCCGCGTCTTGTCGCCGCCCAAAAGGCGCGGGAACCAACCGGCGCCGTTGCCCCACATGGCATCGGCCACGATGGTGAGGCCCGCGCGGCGGATCGGCTCTACGTCAATCAGGTCTCTCAGATGGGCCAAATACGCGGGGGCGGGGTCAAAACGCTCCACAAGCCCTTTCCGCTCGGCCTCGTCTAGCGGCATTCGCTTCACGGCCTCGGCCGGCGGGATGCGCGCTTCAATCTCTTTCAAGCCGGCTGGATCTATCGCGCCGCCGTGCTCATCGCGCACCTTGAAGCCGTTATCCGAGGGGGGATTGTGGCTGGCGGTGATGTTCACCGCGCCCGCGGCTTGCCGATGGACCACCGCGTAGGCGATGACGGGCGTAGGCGTCGCGCCGGCGGTCAGGTAGACGCGGATGCCGTTCGCGGCAAGGACCTCGGCCACCGCGGCGGCGAAATCTTCTGAGGCGAAGCGCTTGTCGTAGCCGACGACGATGCCGTCATCCCTCTTGCCTCGTTCCAGCAGGTAGGACGCGAACCCCTGCGCGCATCGGCGCACGTTCGCGAAGGTGTAATCCTCCGCGATGCGGCCGCGCCAGCCATCCGTACCGAATTTGATCACGTCAGTCATGTTGCGATTCCTTACCCCTTGTCGCCTCGCCAACCTTCCGCATCTTGCGGCAAAACGGCGCGCTCAGCGGTAGTTGTTCGTTTTGCGCAGCGCCTGCAAGTCGGCGTCCACCATCATCCGCACCAGTTCCCGGAAGGTCACGGTTGGCTCCCAACCCAAGACGCGGCCCGCCTTAGAGGCATCGCCCACCAGATGGTCTACCTCCGCCGGCCGCAGCAAGGTGGGGTCCACCACCACGTACTTCTCCCAGTCCAAGTCCAGATAGCCGAACGCTTCCTGGCAGAGTTCGCGCACGGAGTGGGTCTCGCCGGTCGCGATGACGTAGTCATCGGGTTGCGGCTGTTGCAACATCAGCCACATGGCCCGCACATAGTCGCCGGCGTAGCCCCAATCGCGCCGCGCGTCCAGGTTGCCCAAAGCCAGGTGGTCGGCCATACCCAATTTGATGCGCGCCGCGCCGTGCGTCACTTTGTGGGTCACGAACTCCAGACCTCTACGGGGCGATTCGTGGTTGAAAAGGATCCCTGAGCAGGCGAAGATGCCGTAACTCTCGCGGTAGTTGACGGTGATCCAATGGCCGTACACCTTCGCCACGCCGTAAGGGCTGCGGGGGTAGAAGGGCGTCTTCTCGTTTTGCGGCACCTCCTGCACCTTGCCGAACATCTCGCTGCTAGAAGCCTGGTAGAAGCGGATGGTCGGGTCCACGATGCGGATCGCCTCCAACATGCGGGTCACGCCCAGGGCGGTGAACTCCCCCGTCAGCACCGGCTGCTTCCAAGAGGTGGGGACGAAGGATTGCGCCGCCAGGTTATAGACCTCCTGCGGTCGGTGCTCGCGCAGGATGTCCACCAGTGACATCTGGTCCAACAGGTCGCCCTGCACCAAGGTGATCTTGTCTTGGATATGGCGGATGCGATCAAAATTGATGGTGCTGGTGCGCCGCACCATGCCGATGACCTGGTAGCCCTGCTCCAGCAGGAACTCGGCCAGGTAGGAGCCGTCTTGTCCTGTGATGCCGGTGATGAGCGCCTTTCTTGCCATCGTCTAACCCGAACGCGCGGGTAAGGAACTGGCGGTTTCCTGCCGCACCCGCGCGCGCCAATCGTTCAGGATATCGCGCAGGGTCTGCTCAAAGGGGATCGTCGTCTGCCAGCCGGTGCGCTGGCGGAACTTGCGGCAATCGCTGACGATCATGGGCACGTCCACCTTGCGCCGGCGGGCCGGGTCCTCTCTGACCTCTATAGATAGGCCGCTGAGGTCAATGAGGCGTTGCAGGAGTTCCCGCACCGTGTGCGAGCGTTCGGAGCCGATGTTGTAAACCTGCCCGGGTTCACCTTGGGTGACGGCCAGGTAGTAGGCTCGTGCGACATCGCGCACGTCGCTGAAGTCCCGCGCCACGTCCAGGTTTCCCACCTCTACCACAGGGGGGCGCAGGCCCGCTTCCGCCTGCGCGATCTGGCAGGCGAAATCGGCGGCGACGAAGCCCAGCCTCTGGCGCGGGCCAATGTGGTTGAACGGGCGCACCATCACGACGGGCAGGCCGTAGCTCAGGTGGTACTGAAGGCCCAGCATCTCTTGGGCTACCTTGCTCACCGCATAAGGGGTCACGGGGCGCAGGGGCGTGGCCTCATCTACCGGTAGATCATGGGGCTGCACGAGGCCGTATTCCTCGCTGGAGCCGACGACGAGGACGCAGCAAGGTCGCGGTAGCCGCATGGCCGCCTCTAGGATGTTCAACTGCCCGCGCAAGTTGGTCTCCAGCGTTCCCCATGGGTCTTGGCGGGAGAGGACAGGGAGAGATTGGGCCGCCAGATGGAAGATGGCCTCCGGCTGCGATGCCTCCACCACCGCGCGCGCCTCATCAGGACGCACCAGGTCGGCAGGGTAGAGGGCGACCCGCTCGCGAAGATGGGCGACGTTGGATGCCTCTCCAAGGACGGTCCCCGCGATCTGCCAGTCGGTGTAGGCCAGCAGGTAGTCCGCCAGATGGCTGCCCACGAAGCCGGAGATGCCGGTGATGAGAACCCGCACCCGCTGCTACTCCTCTCTGCTCCCTCTACGCCGTCGCCCTAGAGTGGCAAGGCATCATTATACATGAGGTCAGATAGGTTTGCAAGAAAATCGGAGCTCAGGCTCGCGTTTTTCCGGGAAATGGGCGGAATAGAGGTGTTGGCCAAGATACCTATATGGGAAAGGTTGGCCATGGCAAAGGCTTGGCCCTTGGCTAAGGCAGGCCGTCCCTATGCCTCTTGTATCGTTGCCCAGATCGTCACGTGGAGGAGGTCGCGAACGCTGGTGACTCAACACTCTCGCGACCAGCTACGTTGAGGCTCGGCGCGGAGCGTGGTATAATGCGCGCGATGTCTTCTGAGTTGCGTGAGCGTCTGGAACGCCTGCGGCGCTTGGGAGTGTATCGGGGGACGGCACACCTGCGCCCGCCGGAGCCGCGTCCTCCTGCCGCCGGGCCGTATCCGATTGAGCGCCTTGTTCCCGGCCGCGTGGTGGAGACGCCCGCCGGCGTCTGTTATGTCGCGGAGGAGGAGCGGCCGGTTACGGAGACGCGCGGCGGCCGCGCCCTGGCCGAGTGCCTACAGCATCCGCCGGAATCGGTCTTGCGGCTAGATCACGACCCGACGTTGGCGGCCTTTGATTTTCATCGCGCGGCCTTCTTAGATACGGAAACGACGGGGTTGGAAGGCGGTACGGGCACCTACGCTTTCCTTGTCGGCGTCGGGACGTTTGAAGGGGAACGATTCATCGTTCGGCAGTACTTCATGCGCAGCCCGGCGGAGGAGGCCGCCGTGCTGCGATTGGTGACCGAGCAATTGGAGGGACGCCGCCCCCTTGTCACCTTCAACGGGCGCGCCTTTGACCTCCCCCTCCTGGCGACCCGCTTCACGCTGGCCCGTCAGCGCCCCCCCTTCACCGGCGCTCCGCATCTGGACCTGCTGCCCCCCGCCCGCCGCCTCTGGCGCAACCGCCTGGCCTCACGCTCGCTAACGGACCTGGAGAAGGACGTGCTCGGCCATTGGCGAACCCAGGCCGACATCCCCGGCTGGCTCATCCCGCAGATTTACATGACCTACGTGCACACGGGCGACGGGCGGGAATTGGCGCGCGTCTTCTACCACAACGCGGAAGACATCCTCTCTATGGTTACCCTGGCGGCTCACCTCTGCGATGCCTTCGCCGGGCCGCCCGACCGGCTCCACGCAAGCGAGGCGGTCAGCCTCGGTCGCTGGTACGAGGAACAGGGACGCTGGACCGAAGCCGAAGCCGCGTATCGCCGGGCGCTGGCCGGCCACCTTTCTGACGCGCTCCGGCGGCAGGCCTTTCTGCATCTCGGCCTTCTGTTAAAGCGTCAGGAGCGGCGCGAGGAAGCGAAGGCGGTCTGGGAAGCGTGGATCGCCAGCGTGCCCGGCGACGACCTGACGCCCTACATAGAACTGGCGAAGCATTACGAATGGCATGAGGTAGCACTGGACATGGCCCAGATGTGGACGGAGCGCGCGCTCCGCATCGCCCGCGCTTGGCCGCCTTCCGCCGCGCGCACGTGGCTGCTGGCCGAACTGGAACATCGCCTGGCACGGCTGGAACGCAAGCGCGGCTCAGGCCGCACCGCCGGAATCCTTTCATGATGAGAGACCGCCTCATCGGAGCCTTTCTTTTATCTCTCGTGGCGATCACGGGGAGTGCCGTCCTCATCTTGCGCCTGGCCCCGCCTGCGGCCGATACCGCTGCGCCTCCTCAGGCCGTCAGTACGCCGACGGTATCGCCTTACGCCGCCGCCGAGATCGCCTCACACTACGTCCTGCAGACCTATCGGATTCCTCCCGGCGACCTCCAGATAGCCGATGCCTCCAGAAAGGAGGACCCTGAGACCGGCCGGAGCGTATGGTTGTTCCGTTTTGTGGATAGGCGCGATCGGCGCGCCTATGAGATCGCTGTGGACGACCAGGGCCAGGTGGTGCGTTCACCTTGATTCTGGATGGCTGCTCACGCCAGTTGGCTGGCGCGAAGGAGCGTGGTATAATGAGCGCACTTGCTCGTTCGTGAGGAAGTCGGCATGGCCAAACGTAAACGCGCTCAGCGTGATCGGCGGGCGCAAATCCTCTTTTGGGTGATGAGCCTGATCGTCGCCTTAAGCATGGCGATCGGCTTCGTGCTCCCTGCCGTGATGCCGCCGCCGCCCACGATCCCAGCAGATGAAGAGGCTTTCCCCACGCCGCCCACTCTCCCTCCCAGCCCGACGGTAGCGCCGACGACGGTGCCCCCCGTGCCGAGGCCCCCTACCCAGACGCCTACCTCATCGCCTACGCCGGTTTCCATCCTGCCGACGCCGGCGCGCCTCACCCTCCTTCCGACCGCGAGCCAATTTCTTTGGCTTCCATTAGGCCTAGGGCCCGCTCAGGGCAAGCCGTTGATCACCGCCGTTTGCTGCGCATGACCGCCCTGACCACCGACACGGCTCGCGCCGACGACGAACGACTAGGTCTGAGTTATGTGGCGCTGGCCGTGCTCTTTTTCTCCTCCAGCGCCGTCTTGGTGCGCCTGGCTGCGCCCCTCTCACCTTATGAGATCGCCACCGGTCGCCTCCTTGTGGCCGCGGCTGCCGTGTTGGGCTTGTCCGTCCTGACCGAACGAAGAGGCAAGGAGTGGGCGAGGCTCACCCGGAGAGACCTCCCCCTTTTCGCCCTCTTTGGCCTTGTTGCGGCGCTCCACTTCTTGCTTTACATCGCCTCCCTTCAGTTCACCAGCATCGCTCACTCCCTGGCCATCATCTACACTTCGCCCATCTTCGTGACCCTCCTCTCCGCCTGGTTCCTGCGTGAGCCGATCGTGCAGCGCAAGTGGGGTGGCATCCTGATCGCCGTGGTGGGTGTCGCCATCCTGGCAGGTTTTGAGCCGCGCTTGACGCCCCGCATCCTCCTGGGCGACGCGATGGCCCTCGGCTCCGCCATAGCCTATGGCTTCTACTCGGTTGCAGGACGGTCGCAAAGGGGACGCTTCCCCCTTTTCCTGTACGCGGGGATGGTATACCTCATGGCCGCCCTGTGGACCCTGCCGATCGCCCTCGCGCACCTGAGTTCGGCCTACGGCTCCCGTCAGGTCTTCGCCCTCCTAGGGCTTGGCATCGGGCCGCTGGCGCTAGGCCACACCCTCTACAACGCTGCATTGCGTAAGGCCCACGCCACCTCGGTCAACTTGATCGCCACCCAAGAGGTAACGGGCGGCATCTTGCTCGGTTTTCTTCTCCTCGGCGAAACCCCCAGTCTGAACGCCTTGATCGGGGCGATGATTACGCTTCTCGGGATCGCGCTGGTGGTA
>DAOTYP010000177.1:0-11850 GCA_034434975.1 Anaerolineae bacterium
CGCGAGATAGAGAGGCGCATCAACGCAGAGGTGGAGGCCGCCAGGCCCCTCCGCATCGCTTTCCTATCGCGCGAGGAAGCCTTTCGCATCCCCGACCTGATCCGCACCAAGATCAACCTCCTGCCGCCCGACATCCAGCAGGTGCGCACGGTGGAGATCGTCGGGCTGGACCTGCAAGCCGACGGGGGAACCCATGTGGCCAACACGCGCGAGGTCGGCACCATCCATGTAGTCGGCTACGAGAGCAAAGGTCGCATCAACAAACGCCTGCGGATCGCGCTGGACGGCTGAGCGCGACCGCATCGTCTGAGACAAGGTTATCTTTCTGGAGGTCTCATGTTTCAAGAGGTTTCCAACAAGCCCGATTTCCCCGCCCTGGAACGGGAGATCCTGAAATGGTGGGCGGAGCACAAAGCCTTTGAGAAACGACGCGCGCTCAACCTGGGCAAGAAACGCTGGTCCTTCATTGACGGCCCCATCACCGCCAACAACCCGATGGGCGTGCACCATGCCTGGGGACGCACCTACAAGGACCTGTGGCATCGCTACAAGGCCATGCAGGGCTTTGACACGCGCTACCAAAACGGCTTCGACGGCCAGGGGCTTTGGATAGAGGTAGAAGTAGAAAAGGAATTGGGCTTTCAATCCAAGCGAGACATAGAAGCCTTCGGCATCGCGCGCTTCGTGGAACTCTGCAAGGAGCGCGTGCGCAAGTTCTCCGCCATCCAGACGCAGCAGTCCATCCGTCTAGGGTATTGGATGGACTGGGATAACTCCTACCACACCATGTCGGATGAGAACAACTACTGCATCTGGATGTTTCTCAAGCGTTGCCATGAGAAAGGGTACATCTACAAAGGCCACGACGTGATGCCGTGGTGCCCTCGTTGCGCCACCGGCATCAGCCAGCACGAGATCGTTACCGAAGGCTATCAGGAACTCACCCACGATAGCATCACGCTGCGCTTCCCTCTGAAAGATCGCCCCGGCGAATCGCTCCTTGTCTGGACGACGACGCCTTGGACCCTCACCTCCAACGTCGCCGCAGCGGTCCACCCGGACCTGGTTTACGTGAAGGTGCGCCAGGGCGATGAAACTTTCTACCTCTCCAAGGGCACGCTGCACATGCTGCGCGGCAAATATGAGATCTTGGGCGAACTCAAAGGCGCAGAAATGCTCGGTTGGCGCTACCACGGCCCCTTTGATGAATTCCCCGCCGCGCGGGCTGCGGGCGCACCCGATGCGCACCGGGTTATCCCTTGGGACGCGGTGGGCGAAGCCGAAGGGACCGGCGTCGTCCACATCGCGCCCGGCTGCGGCGCGGAGGACTTTGACCTGGGCCAGCGCGACGGGCTCCCTGTCATCGCGCCGCTGGACGAATTCGGCGTCTTCGTAGAAGGCTTCAACTGGCTCACAGGCACCGGCGTGGATAGGTCGCCCGAGCCGATCTTCACCAACCTGAAGCAAAAAGGCCTCGCTTATCGTATTGAGCCATATACCCATCGCTACCCTACCTGCTGGCGCTGCAAATCCGAACTGGTTTTCCGCCTGGTGGACGAGTGGTTCATCAGCATGGACCAACTGCGTCACGACATCATGGCCGTCGCCCAGCAAATCCGCTGGATACCCGCCTTCGGTCTGGAGCGCGAGTTGGATTGGCTGCGCAACATGGAAGACTGGATGATCTCCAAGAAGCGCTACTGGGGCTTGGCGCTTCCCATCTACGAATGCAAGGCTTGCGGCTGGTTTGATGTCGTCGGCAGTGAGGTAGAACTGCAGGAGCGCGCCGTCGCCGGCTGGGAAGAATTCGCAGGGCACTCGCCTCACCGACCGTGGATAGACGCGGTGAAAATCCGCTGCCAAAACTGCGGCGAGGTGGTTTCGCGCATCCCGGATGTCGGTAACCCGTGGCTAGATGCAGGGATCGTCCCCTTCTCCACGCTGGAATATCGCCACCATCGCGCCTACTGGGAGAAATGGTTTCCCGCGGACTTCATCACGGAGTCGTTCCCGGGCCAGTTCCGCAACTGGTTCTACAGCCTCCTGGCGATGAGCACCGTGCTGGAAAACCGCCCACCTTTCCTCACCGTGTTGGGCTACGCGCTGGTGCGCGACGAGCATGGCGAGGAGATGCACAAGAGCAAAGGCAACGCCATCTGGTTTGACGACGCAGCGGAGAGCATCGGCGTAGACACGATGCGTTGGATGTACTGCGCGCAGAAGCCAGAACTTAACTTGAATTTCGGGTACGGCCCGGCCAACGAGACGCGTCGTCGCTTCCTCATCCCCTTGTGGAACGTTTACAGTTTCCTCGTCACCTATGCGCGCATTGACGGCTGGAAGCCGGAGCCGCGCCTGGAAGTTCGCACCGACGACGCCCGCCTGTCGCTCCTAGATAGATGGATCCTGGCCAAACTGAGCGCCCTCACCCGCGCCGTGACCGTCGCGTTGGATGACTACGACGCCCACACCGCCACCCGCCACCTGGAGTCCTTTGTAGAAGACCTAAGCAATTGGTACGTGCGCCGTAGCCGCCGCCGCTTCTGGAAGACCGAGGCCGACGCGGACAAAGACGCCGCTTACCGCACCTTGTACTACGCCCTCGTTACATTATGTAAACTACTCGCCCCCTTCATCCCCTTCATGACCGAGGCGATGTACCAGAACCTGGTGCGCACGGTAGATGCCTCCGCGCCGGAGAGCGTGCACCACAACGATTGGCCCCAGGCCCAGCCCTTAAGCCAGGAAGACGAAGCCCTCTTGGCCGACATGGACGTGGCCCTGCGCGCGGCGCGCCTGGGCCGCTCGGCCCGTGCCAGCGCCAACCTGAAACTGCGGCAACCGTTGGCAAAGGCCGTCGTGGTCGCGCCAGGCCCTGCGGAACGAGCCGCGCTGGTGCGATTGGGCGCGCTCGTGGCGGAGGAGATCAACGTGAAGGAATTGACCTTCGCCGCGGAGGAAGCCGAGTTGGTTGATTATCGCCTCCTCCCCAACAACAAGGTTCTGGGCCCCAAGTTCGGCCGCCTCTTCCCTGCCGTGCGCGCGGCGCTCGCAGCGTTGAACGCGAACGAGGCTGCCAGCCGTTTGCGTCGCGGGGAGAGCCTGCGCCTCCAGGCCGACGGCGAGACCGTGATCCTCTCCCCCGATGAGGTGCTGATCCAGGCGCAGCCGAAGTCAGGGCTTGCCATCGCCAGCGAGAACGGCTTGGTCGTCGCCGTAGATACCCACGTGGACGAGACGTTGGCCGATGAAGGCCTGGCGCGGGAGTTCGTGCGCCGGGTGCAACTGCTGCGCAAGGAGATGAACCTGCAACTGGACGATCGGATCACCCTCTACTACCAGGCGGACCCCGACCTGGTGGACGTGTTGAGCCATCAGGCCGAGTACATCCAGCGAGAGACCCTGGCGACCGAGATGGTGGCCTCCGCCCCACCGGCATCGGCCCGCCGTGAAACCTTCACCATCGCCAACGCACCGATGACCATCGGCATCTTACGACGGGAAGCCTGACCTCGCCTGACCACGCGCTCACCCTACGACGAAAAGGGCCGGCACGATGAAGCCGGCCCTCTCCGTCCGTCGCAGCCTGTAGCCCCACGTGGGCTACACCTCCAGCACAAAGGGTAAGATCATGGGGCGGCGTCGCGTCCGCTGGTAGCAGAACTCGCTCAGGGTGTTCTTGATCTTGTGGCCAATGGCCGATGATGGCCCACCGTGATCCATGATCGCCCGTATCCTCTCCTTGGCCTCCTCAAACACCTCCTCGGCGTCGGGGCCGTACATGAAGCCGCGGCTCAATATCTCTGGGCCGACCAACAATTGGCCCGTGTGGCGATCCAGCCCGACGATCGCGACCAGGAAGCCATCTTGAGAAAGGAGATGACGGTCGCGCAGCACCGCCGGCCCCACATCACCGACCCCCAGCCCATCCACCAGCACGTGCCCTTTACTCACCTTCTCGGCCAGGCGCAAGCCTTGCGGCCCCACCTCCACCACTTGGCCGCTCTCAATAATCAAGATGTTCTCCTTGGGGATGCCCATGCTCTCCGCCAAGCGCGCGTGCAGCACCAGGTGGCGATATTCGCCGTGAATCGGGATGAAGTACTTGGGGCGAGTCAGGCTGATCATCAATTTGTGGTCCTCACGGCTGCCATGACCGGAGACGTGCACCTTGGCGATCTCCTCATAAAGGACATCGGCCCCTAGACGAAAGAGGTTATCTATGGTGTGGTTGATGAGGTCCTCGTTGCCGGGGATCGGCGTCGCAGAGAGGATGACCGTGTCGCCCTGGCGGATGCTGATGGCGCGATGTTCGCCCATGCTCATCCGCACCAGGGCCGAAGCGGGCTCGCCCTGCGTGCCCGTGCAGACGATGGCGACCTGCCGCCCCGGCAACCGTTCCATCTCCTCCGGCGTCAGCAGCATCTCAGGCGGAAGGTCAAGATAGCCCAGTTCCATAGCCATGTTGACGTTGGCCACCATGCTGCGGCCTACCACGCCAAGCCGGCGCCCACATCGCCGCGCGATCTGCGCCACCTGTTGAATGCGCGAGATATTGCTGGCAAAGGTGGCCACGATCACACGGCCGGGCGCATCGGCCAAGACGCGCCCCAACGTCTCGCCGACCTCCCGCTCTGAGGGAGTGAATCCCTCCACCTCGGCATTGGTGGAATCCGAGAGGAGAAGAAGCACGCCCCGCTTACCCAACTCTGACAACTTGGCGAAATCGGTCAGCCGGCCATCCACCGGATGGGTGTCAAACTTGTAATCGCTGGAATGAACGACCAGGCCCGCAGGCGTGGTTACCGCGACGCCCAACGCGTCGGGGATGCTGTGGCAAATGTGGAAGAACTCCACCTGGAAGGCGCCTAGCCTGAGCACATCGCTCGGCTCAATGGTATGGAACTCAGCATGGACATGGGGATGTTCGCGCAACCTCACCTCGGCCAGGCCGCGCGTCAGTCGGGCGGCAAACACGGGCGCGTTGACCTGCGCCAGCACCCACGGCAGCGCGCCGATGTGATCCTCGTGCCCGTGGGTGAGGATGATGCCGCGCACGCGCTCCTTGCGTTGCACCAAATATTCCACATCGGGCACAACCAGATCAACCCCCAACATGTCGCTTTCGGGGAACATCAGCCC
The DNA here is from genome assembly GCA_034434975.1 of Anaerolineae bacterium. Classification (GTDB taxonomy): domain Bacteria; phylum Chloroflexota; class Anaerolineae; order JADYZS01; family JADYZS01; genus JADYZS01. Next base: position 5,143 of record DAOTYP010000177.1, read on the forward strand.
CGCATCCAACACGATGATGTCGTCACCGTACTCCAACACCATCATGTTTTTGCCTATCTCGCCCACCCCGCCGAGGGGGATGACGCGCAGACATCCGTTGCACAACCCCATCACCCCTATGAAGACCTCAGAAAAGGCTCAGTTGCTGATAGTCGTCCTTGGGACCTTCCTCCGCGACGGGGGCGGTCATGCGTCGCGCCTCCTCCAAGAGGGCCGGCAGCTTCTTGATGTCCTCCTCAATGAGCGGGCGCCATGATGCCTGGTGCAAGCCCGCCGCGGGATGGAGCATCGGGAAATAGATGACGTCACCCGCCCGCTTCGCCTGGCCGTGGATGCGAGAAATGGATGCGCCAGGGAAGTAGCGCGCCATGGAAAAGCGCCCCAAGGTCACGATGACCTTGGGCTTGATGAGCTCAATTTGCCTGTCCAAATAGGGACGGCAGGCCGACAGCTCGTCGGGCAACGGGTCCCTGTTCCCAGGCGGACGGCACTTGATGACGTTGGTGATGAAAACATCCTCCCGCCGCAAGCCGACGCTCGCCAACAACTCCTCCAGGAACTTGCCGGCCGCGCCGACGAAGGGGCGCCCTTGGCGATCTTCGTGGAAGCCCGGCGCCTCGCCGATGAACATGATCTCAGCATGCTCCGGCCCTTCGCCGGGCACCGCGTTCGTGCGCGCCTGCCCCAACGGGCACTTCTGGCAAACGCGAACTTGGCTGGCGATCTCCTGCAACTCAGACATGCTCCCCCCTCACCTGAGCATGATCGGGAACATCCCCTTTACCTGCAACCAGGCGTACAGCCAGATCTTGCAGGCGCGCGGCCAACGCCTCGCGCTCGGCCTCCAGGGCAGCGCGCACGCGAGGCTCTCGCAGCCCTGGCAGGGTCATGATCAGGGCATCCTCCCCGTTGTCAGAGTAATAACGTTTGCGATGCCCTACCACTTGAAACCCTAACTTGCGGTAAAGGCTTTGAGCGACCTGGTTGGAGACCCGCACCTCCAACGTCGCCTCCCGCGCACCGCGGGCGGCCGCCTCCTGCAACAGCGCCAAAAGAAGCCACTCGCCCAGGCCATGGCCGCGCCAGCCGGAGCGCACGGCGATGGTGCTGATGTGCGCCTCATCTACCAAGAGCCAGAACCCCCCATAGCCAAGGAGCAAGCCAGCGTTTTCACCGTCGGCGTTCAGGCGCAGGGCTAGGTAATGGCCCAAATCGTTGCGCGTGATCTCATGGCGATACAGGTTGGCCGACCAAGGCGCAGAGAAGGCCTCCCGCTCAATCACCATGACCTCGTCAAGGTCTGTCACGCGCAGCGGTTCGGTCACGAAAGGGAGTGAGTTCACAGCCCAACGGCTCCTACAGCAGGTTCGTGCAAATAGATGGGCGACAAGGTCACCGGATCATCCTGCTCGCCGCGCGCCAGGCGTTCCCAACCGATTTCGGCCAGGCACCCAGGCCGGCGCAGGCCGAGGACCGGCGAGGCCACAACGGCCAAAGAGCCCAGCCGAGCGCGGAGGATGTCAGCGGCAGCCGGCTCCAGTTCGCCCGCGATCAAGGTCGGCTGCGAGATCTCATCGCAGAGCGCGCCGACCTCACCCAACCGATAGGGCGAGGCGGAAAGCCATTGCCCTTCTCGCCAAGTATAGAAGCACCAACAGATGCGCCCGCGGCCCGCCTCAACGACGGCGCAAACGGGAAGAGGTTGCAGGCGATGAGGGTAGGCGACCACATCCAACGTGGGGATGCCGACGATGGGCAAAGCACCGGCCATAGCCAGGCCTTTGGCAAGGCTCAAACCGCTGCGCAGCCCTGTGAAAGAGCCGGGCCCGATGGCCACCGCCACGCCTTTAAGATCCGCCGGGGTAAGGCCCATGCCGCGCAAAGCCTGATCCACCCGAGGAAGCATCTCCACCGTATGTTGCTGCTTCGTCCACCAGATCTCTTCATTCCACAATCGCCGCCCATCGTAGAGGGCAAGGCCGGCGACGCGAGTCGCCGTATCTAACGCCAGGATCAAGAAGGTTTCCATGAGTGCAAAGACCATGCGTCCTACGGTGCCGGGGACATTGTAGCACAGTTCCAGCGCCTCGTCCAGAAAAAGGGAGCGGCGAAGATCATGGAGTTCGCCTATTCCAGGTGATTAACTGGGCCCCGTTCACCGCTCTCCTCCTGCCGACCTAACAGGGCTTGGCCGAGGAAGGCTGTCCCCCTATCCGCCAGCGGTGTTCCTCAAGATGCTTGGCGTGGCCTACTTGTATCACCTCTCCAACTACCCCTTGGCGATCAAGGAGTGCGTAGGTTGGGCGAGGCTGGGCGGTGGACCAATTGACTCCCGACCACAGCACCCTGAGCCCGTGCAAGAGGCGCCCGCTGGCAGCGGGGGAAGCGACTGAAGGCGAGTGAGGGATAGGGTGCATACGGCGCCTGGGGTGGACCATGAGGCCAATCGCAAGTGGCAGGTCTTCGCGGCCTGACACGGCTAGCATGGCGCGCTCCCGAACAGGAAAAAGGGACGGCGGGGGCTTTGTACCCTCTCGTGGCCTCTTTCCAGATCCTCAAAAGGCCCTGAGCGAGCCTGGGACCGGCTGTACCAGACGAAGAACTTCTGAGAACGCTGGTTATTCAACGCTCCTCGTTCGGCGTCCATTGACAACGGGTGAGAGATGCCGTAAAATGGAGCCGGCCCGAAATTTGAGCAAAAGAAAAGGAGGATCTTTCATGGAAATCGTCTGCGCTTCCATTTGCTATCGCGGGTACGCCGAAGACGAGTTCGCGGCCACCCTAGAACTTGCGCCCAGAGCTGGTTATAAGTACATGGAAATCCACGGGCCGATGACATGGAGCGTGGAGGCGATGGAGGCTTTTGACCTCCCCAGGGTTCAGCAGCGCCTCCAGGCGGCCGGCTTGCGGTGCGCAGGCCTTTATGCTCCCGGTTGGGGCGGCAGGGACGAAGAGGAGGTGGGCCGACGGGCGCGCGCCATCGCACGGGCGGCGCAACTGGCCGAAGCGCTGGGCGCCGATCACATTGAAACCACAGGTGCGACCAGCCGGCAAGAGGGTGGGTTGGCCAACGTAGTGAAATGCGTGCGCCAGGTCTTAGATTTGTTACCCCCCTCATGCCAGGTGAAACTGGCCTTAGAGAACCACTACGGCAATATATTGGAGCAGCCACAAGACTTTCAACAGGTGTTAGACGCTGTAGATGACCCACGTGTGGGCCTCTGCGTAGATACCGGCCACTTCCATTCGGCCGGCGTAGATACCGTGGCCCTTATCCATCGCTTCGCCCCTCGGATTTATTTGGTGCACCTGAAAGATCACATCGGCACGAAATCCGTAGGGATTGGCCGGGGAGAGATAGACCTGCCGACCATCATCACGGCGCTGCGCGCAGTGAACTACCAAGGCGACCTCACGGTGGAGTTGGAAGTAGAAGATCCGGAGAACCTGCCGCGCTACACCGAGGAGGCGTACATCTACCTTTGCGGCCTTCTGGGCAGAAAACTGTAGCCCACCTTCCCCACAAAGAACCCACAAAGAAAAGAGGTGCCTTATGTCGCGCATCCGCGTGGCCTGTCAGACGTACACGTGGGAGATGCTGGGAGCCGAAGGGAAAGGGAAGGTAACCGATATCCTGGATTGGATCGCCGATGCAGGCTACGCAGGCGTAGAGATCACCAACCACATGATCGGTGAGTTCTCGGGCCGCCCGCAAGAGTTCAAGGCTGAACTGCAGCGGCGTAGCCTGGAGTTGGCGGCCTTCGCCTATAGTTCTGCCAGCGGCTTCACAGACCCTGCTCGCTGGGATGAGGACATGGCGGGGGCCCGGCAGGCGATAGAGTTTCTGCGCGCTTTCCCTGAGCCTCGGTTAGGGTTGGGCGGGGCCAGCAGCCCCTCGCGAGAAGATGCCCGCCGGAAACTGGATCAAGCCATCCGCTTCTACAACGAGGTGGGCCGGTTGGCCGCCCCGCTGGGTATCTCGGTCAATGTGCACCCTCATTCTCATCACGGTTCACTGTTGGAAAGCGCGGAGGAGTACCGCTACCTCTTGGAGCATTTGGATCCGGCGTGTGTCAGCCTAGGTCCTGATACGGGGCACATCGTGCGCGGCGGCCAGGACCTCCTCTCGTGCCTACGCATGTGTCTCCCGCGCCTCACCCATTTGCACTTGAAGGATGTCACGGCGCAGGGAAAGTGGGTGGCTTTAGGGGAAGGCGTCTGCGATTATCGGGCGGTCATGGCGTTGCTGGAATCAGCAGGCTACAACGGATGGATAGTCGCCGAGGAAGAATCGGAGGATGCGCGCAGGGACGGCATCGCCGCCATCCGGAAAAACCGAGCCTACTTGCGCTCCCTGGGCTATTAACCCACATTGACAGGGGTGATCTCTATGGAGATGGAGCTCTCTTTCTTCAGCGACGGGGAGAGGGTCGTTGGCACCTTGGCATTGCCGGAAGAGGGCCAGGGCAAAGCCCCCGCAGCCGTCTTGGTTCACGGTTACGGCAGTTTCCGAGACGAACTGACCGGCTATGTGGAACTGGCCGCGCTGCTGGCCGCGCACGGCATCGCCTCGCTACGCCTGGACATGCGAGGCTGCGGTGAGTCCGGAGCGCTGGGGCGCATCCATCCTCACGACGATTGGATCGCCGACATCACCGCCGCGCTCTCCTACCTGGAAAGCCGGCCTGAGGTAGACCCTGCGCGCCTGGGGCTCGTGGGCATGAGCGTCGGCGGCGGCGCGGTGGTGCAGGCTGGCGCAGTGGATGAGCGGGTGCGCTGCGTCGTGGCCCTGGCCCCCGTCGCCGATGGTGGCTGGTGGCTCAAGCATTTGTGGACCACCACCCGCGGAGAATCTGATTGGCAGGGTTTTCTGGCGCGCCTCGCGGCAGATCGCCGCATGCGGGCGCAGATCGGCCGCTCGGAAAAGGTGGCGGTAGAGGACGTTCTCGCTTACGGCCCTGAGGATGCCAAGGCACGCGTGCAGATGCTCCAAAGGTATCCGCAGTTCGCCACTTATGTTTACCTTTCCTCGCCCGATAGCCTGTGCCGATTCCAGCCCCGCCACTGGGCCCATTTGGTCGCGCCGCGCCCCTTGCGCATCATCCACAGCCTGACCGACACCTCGGTTCCCATCACTCATGCCTACGAGTTGTACGGCCGCGCCGGCGCGCCTAAGGACATCCAAGTGATCCCCGACTCGCCCCATTGCTTTTGGCTCGGCCCGCATAGTCGGCGCGTGCAAGAATTGACCTTGGAATGGCTCCGCCTGTATCTCTGATCCCCTACACAGGAGTGAAACCGTCATGGTAACCCAAGCCACTGCCCGCATTGCCTTCATCGGGGCAGGCGTCCACGCCACCGAATCTCTCTACCCGAACATCGCGCACATTCCAGAATTTGAGTTAGTGGCCGTCTGCGACCTGATCGCCGAGAAGGCGCGATACGCCGCCCGCAGGTTCGGCGCCCCTGAGTGGTTTACCGACGTGGAGGCCATGTTAGATCGCGTCCACCCCCAGGGAGTTTGCATCTGCGGACCGGCGAGGATGCATTACGAGGTCGGCCTTCAGGTGCTTCGGCGGGGCATACCGATCTTCGTTGAGAAGCCACCCGCCGAGACGCTGGCTCAGGCTCGCGAGTTGGCGAGTGCAGCGCGTCAAAACCGGACCTGGGGCATGGTAGCCTTCATGAAGCGCTTTGCGCCGGCGAACGTGGTCGCCAAGGAATACATGGCCCAACCTTCTTTCGGGCGCCTCTCTTCCATCACTTTGATCCACGGCTCCGGCCCTTACGATGACGTGCGTCGCATGCTCCTTTTCAACGGGATTCACATGTTGGACCTGGGTCGCTTCCTGGCCGGTGATGTAGAAAGCCTGTTCGCCTACGGCCATGAAGGAGAGACTAAGGCCGTTTCGGTCGCCATGCGGTTTCAGAGCGGCGCCGTTGGCCAGTTAAACATGAACTCGGGCCACAGTTGGGTAGATTGTTTTGAGCAGACCTACCTCTCCGGAACGGGAGCCGGCATCTTGATAGACGCCTCGCGGGCCACGGAAGTGATGTCAGCCGCCAGTCGCTTCGCGCAAGGAGAAGGCCTGCAACTCTTCGGCTGGAGCAGTCGCTACTACGTCTCCGGCAACATGGCAGGTTGGGCGGCAGGGGGCCATTACACGCGAGGCTATTGGGGGGAACTAAGCCATTTCGCCCGCGCCGTATTAGGCCAGGTGGCCCCCACGCCAACCCTTGATGACGGCGTAGAGGCGATGAGGCTCATAGATGCCATCCTGCTGAGCGCCCAATCTGGGCAGGCGGTCCGAGTTTCCGCTCTGTAAACCCCATCTGCCCACCCGATAATAAACTAAGGCCCTTTCCGCTTGACGGGCGGAGAGGGCCATGTTATCCTTACTTCCCAGAACACGTTCCAGGAGGTTATTTTGGCATCAAGGCGGCGAACCATGCTGGGGCTGATGCTGACCTTGTGGCTATTAACGGGCTGCGCTGCACGGGGCCTTCTGTACGATGTCCGTCTGGAGCCAGAGGTCATCTCACCCAACGCCGACGGCCACGACGACGTTACCTACATCTCCTATACCCTCGGCCGCAACGCTGACATCTCCATTTATTTCATCAACGACGAAGGCCAACGTTTTTACTTCCGTCAGAATCGTCGTCGCTCTGCCGGACGCTACGATGTCTATTGGGGCGGCGTCATCG
>DAOTYP010000178.1:0-25617 GCA_034434975.1 Anaerolineae bacterium
GCCTCCATTGTGGAGCGGGAGGCGGTGCGGGCCGATGAACGCCCGCTGATCGCTGGCGTTTATCTCAACCGCCTCAACGGTGCCTGCGATCAAGAGGCGGGCGGACGCTATCTGCAAGCCGACCCTACGGTGCAATACGCGCGCGGCGTGCCGGGGAATTGGTGGTGGCAGCCGACCTCGGTGGAAGAATACAAGGCCGTAGATTCGCCCTACAACACCTACATCCATCCTGGCTTGCCTCCCGGCCCCATCAGCAACCCCGGCCTTTCGGCGATCCTGGCCGTCATCCGGCCGCAACCGAGTCCTTACTGTTTCTTTGTAGCAACGGGCGATGGCAGGCACGTCTTTGCGCAAACGTTGGCCGAGCATGAGATCAACGTGGCCCGCTATCAGCGCTAGTGGGCGGCTACGGCCATGATGATCCCACAGGGCCGTTGGCTTGTTCGGTTGTGGCTCCTCGTTTGCCTTCTGGCGGGATGCCGTTTCCCCTCCTCCACGCGCCCGCTCATGAAGGTTGGGCTGTTGGCTCCTTTTGAAGGGTTGTATCGTCCCCTCGGATACGAGGTCCTCTACGCGGTGAAGTTGGCGATCCGCGAGCGGAACGCCGACGGCGGCGTGGCCGGGTGGGGCGTGGAACTGATCGCGCTGGATGATGGCTTAGAAGCGGATGAGGCCCGGCGCGCCGCGGAGAAAGTCGTGATGGACGCGGACGTGATGGGCGTGATCGGGCCTTTCTCGGCGGCTACGGCGGAAGCGGTTGCACCCATACTGACGAAAAACGCCCTTCCGTGGATCGCCATCACGCCCATGGCCGATGAGACGTTGCAGATGGGACGACCTTACGCGTTTCGCCTGTTTGCCTCTCACCGGGCCCTGGCTGACGCCGCTGCGCAATACGTGGATGAGCATACCCCGCGTCTGGCGATCATACGGGCAGGAGACGATGCCATGGCAGACGCGCTGGCCGCGGCCCTCAGGCAACGAGGCTTTGATCTCGCGATGGACGTGCGATGGGACGCGCCTCGCTGGCAGATGATAGAGAGGGCTAACGCCGGTGCCCTTTTTGTCGCGGGCGATGCGGAAGCGGCGTCGGACTTCTTGACGGGATTGCGAGGACGCGGTCTGCACCTTCCCGTGGTCGTCGGGCCGGAAGCGGGCAGGGATATCCTTGCCCAGCGCGCGGGCGCCTACGCGGAGGGCGTGGCATGGATGAGCAGCGTTACGAACGCGCCCCTTTCGGCGTTGCCTCCCTCCTTCGTGGAAGGATACCGGGCCCTAGCCGGGAAGCCGCCGGGGCCTTACGCGCTTTTGGCCTATGATGCTGCACAGGTTTTGCTGGACGCGCTGGCAGCCGACATCCGTCGCGACGCCAAACCATCGCGCCAGGGCACGGCCGACGCGCTCAACACTGTGCAACGAGATGGGCTAAGCGGGCGAGTGGCCTTTGACGGGAAGGGCGAATGGCCGGACGCGCCGGTGTATCTGTATCGGATTTCACAAGGCAATCTATACATGGCCCCTTGAGAGGAGAGATCGGTCCTATGCGCGTGCTCATGCTCTCGTGGGAATACCCTCCTCACGTGGTCGGCGGCCTGGGCAAACACGTCACGGAGCTCATCCCGGCCCTGGCGCGCCAAGGCGTTGAAGTCCATCTGTTGACGCCACGCTGGGCAGGCGGCGAGCCGCGCGAGATCGCCGCCGGAATCACGATTCATCGGGTAGACCCCGGTACGTACAACGACAACCTCTATACGACCGCCTGGCAGACGAACCTGGCTTTGGAGCAATACATTGAACGGCTCTGGCAAGAGATCGGCGGCTTTGATCTCATCCACGCGCACGATTGGTTAGTGGCCTTCGCGGCGAGCGCGCTGAAGCGGAAGTTCCGCACGCCGCTTCTGGCCACCATCCACGCCACCGAGAAGGGCCGCGGGCGAGGCAACCTGTGGAACGATCTCTCGCAGGCCATTCACAGCGCCGAATGGTGGTTAACCTATGAGGCCTGGCGGATCATCGCTTGCTCGGCCTTCATGGCTCAAGAGGTGATCCACTACTTCAACGTTCCCTCGGATAAGGTGGATGTTGTGCCCAACGGCGTGGACCTTGCGCCTTTTCGCAAATACGACGGGGTGGACCTTAGCGGCTTCCGCGCCATGTATGCCCTGCCGGAGGAGCAGATCGTCTTCAACGTAGGGCGCGTCGTGTACGAGAAGGGGGTGCACGTGCTGGTGGAAGCCGTCCCGCGCGTGTTGGCCGCGCATCCCCAGGCCAAGTTCGTGATCGCGGGGCGGGGGGATATGCTCGATGCGCTGAGGCGACGAGCGTGGGAGTTAGGCGTAGGGCAGAAGGTGCTCTTTTGTGGCTACATCAGCGACGAGGATCGCAACCGCCTCTACAAGGTCGCCCATTGCGCCGTCTTTCCCAGCCTATACGAGCCTTTCGGCATCGTAGCCCTAGAGGCCATGGCTGCCCGCTGCCCGGTCGTCGTCTCGGAAGTGGGAGGCCTGCGGGAAGTGGTGCGTCATGGCGAGACCGGGATCACGGTCTATCCAGACAACCCGGCTTCCTTGGCCTGGGGCATTCTGCACACCTTGCAGCACCCGGAATGGACGGCGGCAAGGGTGGAGAACGCCGCGCGGGTCGTTGAGAGGGACTATAATTGGGATCTCATTGCTCAGCAAACCGTCGCGATCTATCAGCGCATCATCCGGGAACGCGCTGCGGTCATCTGGTAAATTAGAGCGGCCGCTCTACCTGAGCACCCGTCGGATCAGGCGAGGTGGCGATATTGGCCGTTCTCTCCACGCATAGGCGCGCAGGAGGCGCGCCCGCGCCTCTTGCAACCGCACGGCGTCGTTAGCATGGATGACGAGAAGGGGCTGGTCCCTCTCTACCCAATCCCCTACTTTGGCGCTCAGGACAACCCCGACCGCATGGTCAATCGGGTCTCCCTTCTTGGCGCGGCCGCCGCCCAGGTCCAGTATCGCCAGGCCGACCTCGCGCGCGTCTATAGCCGCCAGGTAGCCGGAACGGGACGAGAGGAGGGGTTCTACCCAGCGGGCGCGTGGAAGAAGGTCAGGATCGTCTATCTGACGGGGATCGCCCCCTTGCGCGGCCACGAATTGTCGGAACTTGTCCAAGGCACGCCCGGAATCCAGCGCGCCTTGGGCCAACCTGCGGCCCTCCTCCTCGTCGCGTGCGATCTCCGCCAGACGGAGCATCTCACCTGCCACGATGATGCTGTGTTCGCGAAAGTCGGGTGGGCCGGCCCCGCACAGCGTTTCAAGCGCCTCTCGCACCTCTAAAGCGTTCCCTACCGCGCGCCCTAGAGGTTGGCTCATGTCGGAGATGACGGCGGCCATGCGCCGTCCCAGGCTTCGCCCGATGCGCAACATGAGGTCTGCCAGGCGGACGGCGTCCGTCTCCTCTTCCATGAACGCGCCGCGCCCGGTTTTCACATCCAGCACGATGCCGTCTGCACCGCCGGCGATCTTCTTGCTCATGATGCTGCTGGCGATCAAGGGGAGGCTGGGGACCGTGCCGGTTACGTCGCGCAAGGCGTACAGTTTGCCGTCGGCAGGGGCGAGGTCTGCCGTTTGCCCTGCGATCACCAGCCCGACCGTCCGCAACTGTTCTTTGAACTCGGTGATGGTGAGGCTTGCCCGCCAGCCGGAGATGCTTTCCAACTTGTCCAGCGTGCCGCCTGAGAAACTGAGCCCTCGCCCCGACATCTTTCCGACCGGCACGCCAAGGCTGGCGACTACAGGCCCTACGACGAGCGTGGTCTTATCCCCGACGCCGCCGGTGGAGTGCTTATCCACCACAAAGGGCGCGACCTCGTGCAAATCCAGCATCTCACCTGAACGGGCCATCGCCAGGGTGAGCGCGGTCGTCTCGGCGTCGGTCATGCCGCGCCAATAGACGGCCATCGCCCAGGCTGCTACCTGATAGTCCGGTATCTCGCCGCGGGTGAAACCTTGCACGAAGAACTCTATCTCCTCGGGCGTCAATTCGCCGCCGTCCCGCTTCTTCACGATGATGTCTACCGCGCGCATGGCCCTGATCAGCCGCCTTTCTAGGCCTTGAAGACGGGCATGACCTCCTGGGCGAAGAGTGCCAACGACTCCTCGTCATTGCCTGGGACGTTCACGATCAGGTGCGTCACGCCCAGGGCCTGGAACGCGCGCACCTGCTCTATGCATTCCTCGGGGGTGCCGGAGATGCCCTTGTAAGGACGATCTGCCCATCCCACGCGGCGCAATTTTTCCTGCACTTTCCCGCGCGTTCTCGCGAGGATGATGCTGTCGGTCTTGGTGATCTCAATCTCCTTGAAATCTCTTCCTACCTTCTCGCAGTGGCTGCGCAGCACGTCCAATTTGTGGGCGATGGTCGGGGGCGCGCCGAAGAGGTTGGCCGCATCCGCATGGCGCGCGACGACACGCAGGGTCAGTTGCTCTCCGCTGCCTCCCACGAGGATCGGGGGATGAGGCTTTTGCACCGGCTTCGGCTCCAGGATGGCGTCCTTGATCCGGAAAAATCGGCCTCCAAATGTGGCGCGAGATGTAGTCCACATGGCCTTGATGATCTGAATGCCCTCCGCCAATTGGCGGATGCGCGTGGCAGGAGCGGGGAAATCGTAGCCGTATTGTTTGTACTCCTCCTCAAACCACCCCGCGCCGATGCCCATGATGAGCCGCCCGCGACTGATGATGTCAACGCCTGCCGCCATCTTCGCCAAGAGTGCCGGGCTGCGATAGCCGATGCAGGTAACCAGGATGCCCAGGCGCAAGCGGCGGGTCAGGGGCGCGAGGGCGGCCAGGGTGGTCCAGCCTTCCAGAAACGGCTCATCCGGCGCGCCGACGCCCGGTATCTGGATCAGGTGATCCATGACCCAGAAGGAATGGAAACCTAACTCCTCTACCTGTTGCGCTTTGGCCCTCGTGTGCTCAAAGATCTCGTAGGGCGCGCGATCCGGCCACAAGAAGGAAGGGTTCTGGTAACCGAAGCGCATGGGCACCTGCGGTTGGGGCTCAGATAGGAAAGGCGTGAGCGGTTGAGGAGAAGAGGAGCGCCTCGCGATTCGTTTCAGGATGCTGGTCATCTCGCCCTCGGCAGCAGAAGTGTGAAAATAGTATAGCACAAGCCTTGTCGCCGTGAAAGGGTTGACGAGGCTGCCAACTTCGTGATACCATCGCGAACGCATCACGGGAAAAGGGGATGGAGCGCATGATGGATCACGTGGTCGTCATCGGTGGCGGGTTGGCGGGGTCGGAGGTGGCGTGGCAGGCGGCGAATGAAGGGGTCCGGGTCATCCTCTACGAGATGCGTCCTCATCGCTTGACGCCTGCCCATACGACGGATCGTTTGGCGGAACTCGTTTGTTCTAACTCGTTGGGTTCTAACCTGATAGATCGCGCCCTGGGCCTGCTAAAGGCGGAGATGCGGCGTCTCGGTTCGCTCATCGTCGCCTGCGCCGACGCGACCGCCCTGCCCGCAGGCGGAGCGTTGGCCGTAGGCCGCGAGGAGTTCAGCGCCCTGGTGACGGCGCGCGTCAGCGGCCATCCCTGCATTGAAATCCGGCGCGAGGAGGTGCGGAAGGTTCCCGCGGAGGGGCCGGTCATCATCGCGACGGGGCCTCTCACCGCGGAAGCCTTGGCAGACGACATCGCGCGCCTGTGCGGTCAGCGTTATCTTTACTTCTACGACGCCATGTCGCCCATCGTCACACTGGAATCCATCAACATGCAGAAGGCCTTTCGCGCTAGCCGCTACGGGCGCGACGCCCACCCCGATTCCGAAGGCGATTACATCAATTGCCCCTTGAACGACGAGGAGTACGAACGGTTCGTGCGTGAGTTGTTGGCCGCCGCGACGATCCAACGGCGGGAGTTTGAAGCGGAAGACAAGCGCTTCTTTGAGGCCTGTTTGCCGATTGAGGTGCTGGCCGCGCGAGGGCTAGAGGCGTTGGCCTATGGGCCGCTGAGCCCCATGGGCCTGCGCGATCCTCGCACCGGCAGACGCCCGCGCGCGGTGGTGCAACTGCGGCAGGATAACCTGGCAGGGACGCTCTACAGCATGGTTGGCTTTCAAACCAGCCTGACTTGGTCGGAGCAAGAGCGTGTGTTCCGTCTGATCCCCGGGTTGGAAGAGGCAGAGTTCGTGCGTTACGGCCAGATGCACCGCAACACCTTCATTAACTCACCCCTTCTCCTCCATCCTACGCTTCAGTTCAGGGGCCGGCCCGACCTCTTCTTCGCGGGCCAGATCACAGGCACCGAGGGGTACGTGGGCTCTGCCGCAGGGGGGCTCATCGCCGGCCTCAACGCGGCGCGGCTTGTGCGCGGCCAAGAACCGATCGTGCTACCCCGCACGACCATGTTGGGCGCGCTGCTGCATTACATTACTCATGCCGAACCTCAGGGTTTCCAGCCGATGAAGGCGAACTTCGGCCTCTTGCCGGAGATAGAGCCGGCCGTGCGGAGCAAGCGAGAGCGCTACCGAGCGTATGCGCAGCGCGCCCTGGCCGATCTAGAGTCCTTCCTGGCAGCCGCAGGCATCGCAGGAGGACGGTCAAGGTGAGGGCGGCCTCGGCGGGCTACTTCTTCGTCAGCGTGTCGATGATAACTCGGATGTGCACTGCGGGCAGCGCGTGGCTTTCAGGGGGATCGTGGAGAAGCAGTACGGGCATTCCTTCGTTGTGGGTGCGGCAGGTTTCGCTTCTGGCTGACGCTGCCAGCGGTTGATCTGCCGAACCAATAGGAAGATGACGAAGGCCACGATCAAGAAGTCTAGCACGGTGTTGATGAACATGCCGTAGTTGATCGTGGCGGCCCCCGCGGCCTTCGCTTCCGCCAGCGTCGCATGGGGCGTCCCTGAAAGGTTGATGAAGAGGTTGGTGAAATCTGCCTTGCCCAACAACAGGCCGATGGGCGGCATGATGATGTCGTTGACGAGCGAGGTGATGATGCGCCCGAAGGCCGTGCCGATGATGATGCCGACCGCTAGGTCGAGGACGCTACCGCGCATGGCAAAGGCTCTAAACTCTTTCCACATGCTGAACCCTCCTCAGGGCAGCGTAGAGGCCCCGTTGGCCTAGGGTCTAGTAGGTAATGACGCGGGGCAGTGGCCGAGCCCGTTTACATTATATCACGTTTGCCAAAATCCGCTTGCCATGCTGTCAAGATTGGGGTAGAATGAGACGGGAAAAGGAGTGATGACATCGTGCTGAGGAGGCGAGGCTGAAACCATCTTGGGCGTTTTGGCGTCTGTATTCGTAGCGGGGTTATCCCGAAAGCCCGCGCTGGCAAAGGCTGAACGCGGAGGAGCCTCATGAAACGCCATCTGATCGCTCGTTGTCGCATCTGGGGCGTAGCCGTTATCCTCGCCCTCTTGGCGAGCACCGTCCTGGGCGCATCTACACCGTACGCGGCCTCTGACCAGGAATTGTTGACAAATGGCAACTTTGAGGCCGGCTTTGAATACCAAGGCGGCTGCGGCATGGTCGGCAAAGGTTGGCGTTGTTTCACCAACGGCGGCGCGGTCCACTACGGCTTCTTTGACGAGCAGTGGAAGCCCGTTGTCTTTGACGGAAACCATTCTCAACTGATCACGATGAACACGCACAACCTCAACAGGGCCGACCCCGATCGCTATGCCGGCATCTACCAGACGGTCAACACGGTCTCAGGGGCGACTTATACGTTGGTGATTCGTGGCATCCTGCGAGCCGATGACAAGGACTCAGACCCCTGGCGCTATCGCGTGCAGTGGGGGTATGACCCGACGGGGAGCGGAGATTGGACCAAGGTTGTCCGCTGGACCGAACTTCCTTGGGATAACTATTATCCGCGGCTGAGCCCTGGCGGGATCAGCGAGTACCGCACGACCTTCAAGGCCCCGAGCAACAGGATCACCCTCTTCATTCGCGTCTGGAAGAAGTGGGGGGTGTGGTACCGTGAACTGAACGTCAACCTGGACGGCATCAGCCTGTTTGGGAGCAAGCCGATCGCCGCCACGCCGGTGAGCGCGCGGCCGGCTGCTACGCCTGCCCCGACGCCCGCGCTCGTCTGCGGCGGAAGCAACCTGATCGCCAACGGCGGCTTTGAAGACGGCTTCCAGACGAACGGTGTAGGCGCAGGCTGGGGCTGGTTCCACAACGGGGGACGCGCCGGCTACGGCTTCTTTGATGAGACCTGGTCGCGCGCGGTGGCAAGTGGCCAGCATGCGCAATTGATAGAGATCCACACCAGAGGGATGGCAGCTGCGGACGCGAATCGCTACGCCGGCATCTACCAAACGGTCGGAAACCTAACCCCCGGCGCAGTGTACGAATTGTCGCTCAAGGGTATGATGCGGGAGGAGGCCGCGCACCCTGGCGAGGACCCCTGGCGCTATCGCGTGCAATGGGGCTATGATGCTGGCGGCGGCAACGATTGGACGAAGGTGACGAACTGGGTAGAGTTGCCGTGGGACAACATCTACCTGCGCACAGACCCCGGTGCATACCAATCTTACTCGGTTCGCTTCACCGCTCCTAGCAGCAGGATCACCCTCTTCTTCCGCGTCTGGAAGAAATGGGGCACGGTCCAACGAGAGTTGAATGTGGACCTGGATGACATCGTGTTGCGTCGTTGCACCGCTTCCGTCACCGGAGGTGTCGTCTACACAGTCAAGGCAGGAGACACCCTGAGTGCCATCGCCGCGCGCTACAGGACGACGGTAGCCGCCATCGCCGCGGCCAACGGCGTCCGCAACGTGAACTTCATCTACGTAGGACAGAAGTTGGTCATTCCTGGCGCGGTGGCCGGTGATCCGCCCCCTGCTACAGGGACGCCGACTACCTATCGCACCCACACGGTGCGGCGAGGAGAGACGTTGGCGATGATCGCCGCACGCTACGGGACGACGGTCTCCGCCATCGCCCGCCTCAACGGCATTCGCAACGTCAACCTGATCTACGTGGGCCAACGCTTGCGGATCCCTACCACTTAGCGTTTGTGGACGGCGTCGTCGCTTATCTGCTTGACTTTGCATCGGCAGGTAAGACGATTTGCAGGTTAACCGCCCGACAACACGGGCTGTCTTTTTATGCTTCAACCCAATCTTAGATAGCCTCTCTCTGGGTGTGGTTGGGGGATAGTGTCTGCGCAGCATGCTGAACAACTGGAAGAATGCTGATGGCGGGCTTTCGGGTCAAGCGGGCTCAGGTAGACACTCTGTGTTCTCACGTGGGCCACAAGGGTGGAAGAAGGCTAGGCCGAGGCGGAAGTAAGCGGCCAGTTCTGACGCTCCACCTTCTTGCGATATGGACAGCCGACTGTGGGTGGCGCGGGGCATAGCCAAGGCTGAGATCCAGGCCAGCCTGGAAGTGCTCCAGGCCCTCAAGCGTCGGGGGCACCCGGATGGCCCTCCGCCCACCGTTTCCGATGGTTGGGGTGGTATCGCCGAGGCCATGATCGCCGTCTACGGCATCGTCCCGGAATATAACGGTCGTAGACGACCACCGGCCCGCCAAAGCCAGGGTCCAGACTAGCAGTACGTGTTTGAAGGCTGACAACGCTTCATGGGGGGGACTACCCAGGCTTCGTTCGGATAGGAACCTCCGGGCTTGGCAAACTTCTCCATCTGTCTCCCTCGGAGTCGTTTGCCCCTATTCTAACTGCACCCGCGTGGGAGGGTTTTTCAACGCTCTCGCTTGGGACTTGCATTGATCGGAAGAGTGTGATAAAATAAAAGCGTTCTATCGGATCGGCGTGGGAAAAGTGGGTGGTCCCCACTTTTCTTGCTGTAAAGGGGGAAGTCCCAGACGGCGAGGAGTGCAAAGCAAGTATGAGGAACGAATTGGTCATGGCGATCAACCAGATCGCCTCGGGTAAGGAATTGCCCAAAGAGGTGGTCACCAAAGCCATTGAGGACGCGTTGGCCTCCGCGTTCAAGAAGGACGCCGGCGTTACCGGTGGCGCGGCGGCAAACGTGTCTGCGAAGGTTGATCTCGCCAGCGGTTCTTATCGCATCTACATAGAGAAAAACGTGGTGGAGTCAGTTACGGACCCCAGGGTAGAGGTCTCTCTCGCCGAGGCCCGGAAGTGGGACCCCGAAGCGCAAGTGGGCGGCAAGGTGTTGGTAGATGTCACGCCCAGCAACTTCGGGCGCGTGGCCGCGCAGACGGCCAAACAAATCATCCTGCAGCGCCTGCGCGAGGCCGAGCGCGACAGCACCTTCAAGTACTTTGCCGAACGAGAAGGGGAGATCATCATCGGCACGGTGCAAAGCGTGGACTATGCCACGGGGAATGTGACGGTGAAGTTTGATCGCGGCGAAGGGATTCTGGAGAAGAGCGAGCAGATCCCTACCGAGCGGTATCGGGTGAACAGCAGGGTGCGCGCTTACGTGATGGAGGTCCGTTCCACCAATCGGGGGCCGTTGATCAGGCTCTCTCGCACGCATCGTCAGATGCTGTATCGTCTTCTGGAGCATGAGATCCCCGAGATCCATGACGGCATCGTGGAGATCAAGGCCATTGCTCGCGAGCCCGGTTACCGCTCCAAGGTCGCGGTGGCGGCCAGGGAGCCCGGGGTGGACCCGGTTGGCTCGTGTGTGGGGATGCGGGGGACGCGCATCCAGAACGTTGTCAACGAACTGAACGGCGAAAAGATAGATGTGGTAGAGTGGAGCGCCGATACCGCTGCCTTTATCTCCAACGCGCTGAGCCCGGCGAAAGTAACGGATGTGATCTTGCAGGAGGATAGCGAAGGCAAGACGGCGATCGTGGTCGTGCCGGATCGGCAACTTTCCCTCGCCATCGGCAAGGAGGGCCAGAACGCCCGTCTGGCCGCGAAGTTGACGGGCTGGCGCATTGACATCAAGAGCGAGACGGAGGCGGCGGAGGAGGGCTTGAACCGGCTCATGCGCGCGCGGGCGGCAACCCTTCCGCCTGGTGCCGACCTCCTTGCGGTCGCAGAGGCGATCCTGCGCGAGAAGGAGGCGGCAGCCGCGGCCCAATTTGCTGCAGCCCAGGCTGCTGTGGAGGCCCAGGGAGAAACGGCGCCGGAGGCCCAGGCCGAGCCTCCGGCAGAGGTCGCCCCTGTGGAGCCGCCAACGGCCGCCCCTGGCCCGGAAGAGCCTATCCAGACGGCGGCGGAGCCTATCACAGCGGAGGCGCTTGCCCCCGCGACGCCTGAGGCGGAGGCACCTGCCGAGTTTGAGTCGGAATTGGCGTTTGCGCAAGAAGAAGAGGAAGCGGAGTTTGCAGAAGTAGAGTTTGAAGGGGAAGAAGAGGAAGAGGAGGAGGGAGAGAAAGGCAAGCCTCGTGGGAAGAAGAAAGCGGCGAAGAAGCGCACTTTGGTGTATGACGAGCGCAGCGGCGAGGTAGTGGCCGTGCGTCGGCGCAAGCCGGGCCGCTCTCGTGGTTGGGACGATGTGGAGGAAGGGTATTAAACCTATGCGCCGCAAACATGTTCCGCAGCGCACCTGCGTCGCCTGTCGCCAGGTGCGCAACAAGCGAGACCTGGTGCGGATCGTGCGCACGGCGGATGCCGGTGTGGTGGTAGACCCGACGGGTAAGCGCGCCGGGCGCGGCGCGTATCTGTGCCGCGCCCGCGCCTGCTGGGAGGTGGCTTTGGCGCCGAGATCGCGGCTGTTGGATCACGCCTTGAAGACGACCCTCAGCGATGCGGAACGGGCAGCCTTGCGCGCGTTTGCCCAATCTCTCCCGGCCCAGGTCGGAGGCGAAGGCGTTGCCCAACCTCCCGTCGCGGCTGGCGCGACGGCTTGATCTGTGCAATGGAGTCTTTGATGCCCGGCGGTGAACCGGCATCACTGGTGTGGGGGTGTTTGAAGAAACAGGCGCGGTCTCCAGGTATGAGACGAGGAGTGAGCGATGAGCGCGTGAACTGAGCCCCCTCCTTCCTGGCCTCGCCTGCTTCTCCCCGTTCTCCCCGCCAGTGTTTGCCTCTTCTCAGGCATCATGCAGTCAACCGACTGACCGCGCGTCTCGCGCGTCTCGCGCGGCGAAGCGCCGTCCGCTGGTTTAGCGCGGCGCATCATCTCAAAACCTTGTGTCCCCCTCTGATGGGCGTGGAATGGAGAGGGACATGCTCTCTCATGGGGACGGATTGGGGGGAACTATGGCGAAGAACAAACAAGACGCTAAGAAAGAGCCGAGCAGCGGTGGGGCGCGTCCTCAAGGCGGCCCCCAGCAGGCCAACCGCAAGCCTAACGGCGTGAAACAAGCCAACAAGCCAATCAACCGAGGGGGAGGCGGGGGGCGTCCGGCTTCGCCAGGGCCGTCCCGCGCTGCTCCTGGTGGGGCCAAGCCTTCTGCAGGGTCGCGTCCCCAGGGCCCGGCGGCGCGGCCGGGAGGTGGTGGTGCGCGCCCGCCGGCGCGGGGAGGGGTACGCGTGGGCCCTGAACCCTCGCCCGTGGCCACGAAAGAGGCTGTGGCGCCTGTATCAGCGCTGGAGTTGCCCGAGACGATCACCGTGCGTGAACTCGCGCACATGATGCGTCGCAGCCCCATTGAGATCATCAAGGTGCTGATGAACTACGGCATCATGGCTTCCATCAACCAGACGATCGACTTTGATACGGCGGCGATCGTAGGCGAGGAGATGGGCATCCAGATCAAGCCCATCGCGCCTCCAGTCGTGGAAGAGCCCCAAGCGGCGGAGCCGGCCGCGCCTAAGACGTTGCGTCAGCGTCTGCTGGAAGGGGAATCGCCGACAGATCTGGTTCCTCGTCCGCCTATCGTGACCGTTCTCGGCCACGTAGATCACGGCAAGACCACCCTGCTGGACGCCATACGCCGCACGCGCGTGGCGGAGGGGGAATCGGGCGGCATCACCCAACACATCGGCGCGTATCAGGTGGAGATCCATGGTCGCAAGATCACCTTCCTGGATACGCCCGGACACGAGGCCTTCACAGCGATGCGCGCTCGCGGCGCGCAGGCCACCGATATCGCCGTGCTGGTCGTTGCGGCCGACGATGGGGTCATGCCTCAAACGCGCGAGGCCGTTGATCACGCGCGCGCTGCCCAGGTTCCCATCATCGTTGCGCTCAACAAGATAGACAAGCCCACCGCACAGCCGGAGAGGGTGATGAAGCAGTTATCTGAACTGGGCCTCGTCGCGGAGGCTTGGGGTGGCGACACCATCATCGTGCCCGTCTCCGCCAAACAGAAGCAGGGGATTGAGGAACTGTTGGAGAACATCCTTCTGGTGACCGATGTCGTTGGGGTCAAGGCGAACCCGAAGAAGCCGGCGGTGGGGACGGTCATTGAAGCCAAACTGGATCGCACGCGCGGGCCCTCCGCCACTTTGTTGGTGTTGAACGGGACGCTGCGCGTGGGCGATAGCCTGGTGTTGGGGCACACCTGGGGGCGCGTGCGCGCTATGTACGACGATCGCGGAAACCAGGTCAACGAAGCGCCGCCGTCCATGCCTGTCGTGGTGGTCGGCCTGTCGGAGGTGCCATCTGCAGGCGACACGTTTGAAGTGGTGGAAGATGAGCGCGTGGCCCGCGCCATCGCCGCCGAGAGGGCGGCAGCCCGCCAAGCCACGGCGGAGGCCGCGCCTGTCAAGGCCGTGACCTTGGAATCGCTGATGGAGCAGATCAAGGCGGACAAGGCGAAGGAACTGACCATCATCCTGAAGGCCGACGTGCAGGGGTCGCTGGAGCCCATCGCCAGCCAACTGACGAGGCTGGGCGATGAGAAACTGAAGGTGAAGATCCTGCATCAGGGCATAGGGAGCGTCAGCGAGTCTGACGTGATGCTGGCGATCGCGTCGCAGGCGGTGATCGTTGGCTTCAATGTAGACGTGGACACCGCGGCACGGCGCTTGGCCGAGAGCCAGGGGGTAGATATCCGCCTCTATGATGTCATCTACCACCTAGTGGAGGATATGGATAAGGCCCTCAAGGGCCTTCTGGAGCCGGTGTACCAAGAGGTGGTGATCGGCCATGCGGAGGTTCGCCAGGTCTTCAAGGTCAGGACAGGCAAAGTCGCGGGGAGTTATGTAACCGATGGCGTGGTCACCCGCAATGCTTTAGCCCGCATTCGTCGCGACGGCAGCGAGGCTTACAAAGGGCGGGTCGCCTCCTTGCGGCGCTTCACGGAGGATGTGGAAGAGGTCAAGGCCAACATGGAGTGTGGCATCGCCCTGGAAGGCTTTGAAGATTACGTGGTCGGCGATGTCATAGAGTTCTACAAGAGAGAGCGCGTGAGGTAAAGGTCGCGTCTAAAATGGCTACTTCCCGTCGTCAACGTCAGGTTGCCGAGCTCATCCAGGCGGAGCTGGGCGATCTTTTGCAACGCCATGCTGCCGATCCGCGTCTCAGCCTCGTGAGCATCACCGAGGTCACGATGTCGCCCGATCTTCTGCTGGCGCGGGTGTACGTCAGCCACCTGGGTGCTGAGGAGGAGACGCCGCGGATCATGGCCGCGCTGAGACATGCGACCGGCTATCTGCGTCATGAACTGGCCGGACGGCTGAGCTTGCGCTTCATGCCGGAGCTACGTTTTGAGTACGATACCGCGCTGGCGCGGGCTCGTCGCATTGATGCACTGCTGGATCAATTGGCCGACGCGAAGGACAAAGAGGGGCCAGAATAGCGCTCAGGGCAACGACGCATGGACACCGCAGTTCTGGATCTCATTCGGCGTAGTCGGCGCGTGCTCGCCATCTGCCACGTGAGCCCTGACGGCGATGCCATCGGCTCGCTTCTGGGCTTGGGTTGGGCGCTGAAGGCGATGGACAAAGAGGTAACCCTTGCCTGCGCCGATCCCGTTCCTGTCTTCTATCGTTACCTGCCGGGGCAGGGGGAGATCGTGCGCCGGCCGGAGGGCATGTTTGACCTGGTCATCAGCCTGGACTGTAGCGACAAGGAGCGCTTGGGCGACGCGTATCGGGAAGAGTATCACGCCTTGCCCCTTCTGAACATAGACCATCACGTGACCAACCGATACTTCGGCACGGCGAACCTGGTGGACCCAGAGGCGGCCTCCACGGCCGAGATTGTCTTCCTGCTGTTGGACGAACTGGGTCTGCCCGTTGATCCGCCCACGGCCCAATGCCTGTTAACCGGCATCGTAACCGACACGCGCGGTTTTCGCACGGTCAGCAGCACGCCGCGAGTGCTGGCCATCGCCAACCGGTTGATGGCTGCAGGCGCCTCGCTGCCTGAGATCGTAAGCCGGACGCTGGACCGACGACCGTTGGCTATGATCCGGCTCTGGGGACAGGCGTTGCCGGGCGCGCAGTTGCGAGGAAAGATCCTGTGGGCCGAGATCACGGAGGCGATGCGCGCGGGGGCCGGCTTGACGACGGTGGATGACGGTGGGCTGGTCAATTTCCTTCTCACCGCTGAGGAGGCCGAGGTAGCGGTGGTGTTCTCCGAGAAAAACGGGGGACAGGAGGTGGAGGTCAGTTTTCGTGCCCGCCCGGGTTGGGATGTGGCCCAGGTGGCGCTCTCTTTGGGGGGCGGTGGGCACATGCTGGCCTCCGGCGCGACGGTGCGCGGCGGGTTGGCCGAGGTGCGCGACCACGTGTTGGCGCTTCTGGAAGAGTCTTTGGCAGCCCAGGAACGGGCGCGCCGCGAGACATGACATCGGGCATTCTTAACCTGGACAAACCTCAAGGGTGGACCTCTCACGATGTGGTGGCGCGCGTGCGGCGTCTCACCGGCGAGCGGCGGGTTGGCCACGCAGGCACGCTAGACCCCTTGGCCACAGGGGTCCTTTTGGTCTGCTTGGGCGCCGCGACGCGCTTGACCGAATATCTGCAGGCCGCGCCCAAGACGTACCGGGCGACGGTTCGGCTGGGCCTTGCCACCGACACGGGCGATGCCGAGGGCGCGGTCGTCGCGACGCGCCCTGTGCCCCCCCTTTCTTCTGAAGACCTGGAGAGAGCGTTAGCGGCCTTTCGGGGCACCATCGCGCAGCGGCCGCCCATCTACTCCGCTATCAAGCAGGGCGGCGTGCCACTCTATCGGCGGGCGCGGCGAGGTGAGGAGGTCACGCCCCCGCCCCGGCAGGTTACCATCTACGCGTTGGACTTCATCGCTTGGGCGCCGCCGGATCTGACGCTTCTGATCGTTTGCTCTGCAGGGACCTACATCCGTTCCTTGGCCCATGATTTGGGCGAGCGCCTCGGTTGCGGCGGCCATTTGATCAACCTGTGTCGCACGGCTAGCGGCCGTTTTCGCCTGGAGGAAGCCATTTCGCTGGAGGACTTGGCTGCTGCCGTGGCTCGCGGCGATTGGGCGAGGTTCGTGTTGCCCCCGCACTGGGCGTTGGACGGCTTTCTGCCCGTCGCCGTGGGGGCCGAGGAAGAGGCGCGCCTGCGCCACGGGCAAGAATTGCCGTGCCCGACGCCGCCCCGGACGGAGCAGGGCTATGCCCTCTCCGCGCAAGGCGACGTCGTGGCGTTGTTGCGTTACGAGGCCGACCGGCGCTCGTGGCGACCGTACAAGGTTTTCACCGTGGGCTAACTTGTGCCTATGCAAATATATCACGATCTTTACACCCTTCACCTGGATGGCGAGTGCGCGCTGACCGTCGGCAATTTTGACGGCGTGCATCGTGGTCATCAATCCCTCATCGCCAACTTGGTGGCTTCGGCCCACGATGCCGGTCGGCTTGCCGGCGTCGTCACGTTTGATCCACATCCGGCGTCGGTGTTGAGACCGCAACAACCTCTTGCCTGCCTGACTTCCCTGCCGGAGCGCCTCGGGCTGTTGGAGGGGTTGGGCCTTGATTTCGTGGTGGTGCATCCTTTCACCGTGGCGACGGCTCAGACCTCGGCGCGCGCGTTCGTGACGGCGCTGCGGGAGCATCTGGGCCTGCGTGAGTTATGGGTGGGGCCTGGGTTTGCCCTGGGGCGTGGGCGCGAGGGCGACGTGCCCACGTTACGCAAGATGGGCGAGGAGATGGGCTTTGTCGTGCGAGAGGCCACGCCCTTCGTCTGGAACGGCGCGGATGTGCGCAGCGGCCGCATCCGCCAGGCTTTGTGGGAGGGAGATGTCGTCGCTGCGGCCGCCATGTTGGGGCGGTTCTACCGTTTGCTCGGTCAGGTGGAACAGGGAGCGCGACGCGGGCATGCCCTGGGCTACCCGACCGCGAACGTGTCCATGCCGCCAGGTAGGGTAGTTCCCGCCAACGGGATCTATGCGGCGTGGGCCGAGGTGGAGGGACGACGTTGGATGGCGGCGGTCAGCATTGGCGTGCGTCCTACCTTTGGCGAGGGCGGCCCGCGCACCGTAGAAGCCCACCTGTTGGATTTCCAAGGTGAGCTTTATGGGCGCGAGTTAGCGTTGGAGTTCGTGGCTCGTCTGCGGGATGAGCTTCGCTTCCACGATCCGGCCGAGTTGATCGCTCAGATGGGGCGCGACGTGGCCCAGACGCGCCTGATCCTGGGGGGCTCTATGGATTTCTACGAGGAGTTGGAGCATACGGCGGATTGGGCTATACGCGTGCATGGGCGCGACCTCGCGGAGCTCTTCGCCCACGCGGGGCAGGCCATGTTTGCCATGATGGGCGCGGACCTGAACAGGCCAACCCAATCCAGCCACGACCTGCGTTTGTCCGATTTGGATGCGGAGGCGCTCCTGGTGCGTTGGCTGAACGCGCTCTTGTATCTCCAGGAGAGGCACGGCGAGCTTTTGACGCGGTTTGACATGCGCCGCGTGACCCCGACCGAGCTGGAGGCGACGGCCTACGGCGCGCCCGGCAAGCCGACGCGCGCCAAGATCAAGGCCGCGACCTTCCACGATTTGCGCATCATGGAGACGGATAAAGGATTGGAAGCAACCCTCGTCTTTGATGTGTAGGGCGGGGGAGCGTTTCAGGCGGCCAGGCGCCCGCGGCCGTTGCCGACTACCTCATGCAACTCGTACCGATCTACGATGTCCTGGAAGACGCTGGGCGCGATGGGGTAGATCAGCCTGAGCATCTCGGTGGCCAGGGCGCGTATTTCCCATTGGGCTGCCTTGTCGCAGCGCAGCCAGAAGAAATGGCGCAGGCTGCGGAAGTTCATGGAGAGGACCAGATTGGTGGTCGTGGCGTTGGGAAGGAGGAAACGGGCATCCTCCTTGCGCACGCCTAGCCTACGGAACTCCCGATAGGCGCTTTCCAGGCGTTTGATGACATCATCCCAGATCTGGCGTGCCTGCGGGTTGCTTGCGATGGATTCGGGCACGACGAACTCAGCGTTCTCGCCGAGCTCGGTATAGCGCTGCGATTCCTGAGAGAAGCTGGCGATGCGGTGGCGAACCAACTGGTGCGAGCAGGCGCGCGAGATGCCCTCAACGAAAAAGGTGGCCTGGGCATGCTCTATGATGTCCTCGTGCCCCTCACGAATGCGGGCGGCGATGAAATCGGGGCTGTGGCCCATGCGCGCGGTGGAGCGGTAACAGACGCGCGCGGCGAATTCAATGAGATCTTCCTGAGGCGAGCCGCGCCCCGCGGCCAGGTCTGGAGGGAGTTGCTCTATCGCGGGGTTGAGTTGGGTGTAGGCAAGGAGGGTTACTTTCACGGTTGCACCTCGCTATGTTTTCAGGGCGGCGTCTGCACCCCACGCCTCGTGTGACCACAGGAAGAAGGCAAGCCGAAAGCCCAACTTCCGTCCGCTATACCAGGCATGGCTTGTTCCAGACGCGAGTTGGATGGTCTGGCGGCTCACTCGCTCGCGAAACAGTTTTGTGCATCGCCTTCTATAGGAGCCTGAGGATCCGGCTTGAACGTTTTTGTCCTAACCAGGTGGACGGTAACACCGACCGCGATGCCCAGTAGAATCAGTTGCACCCACCATCGCGATGTGACAAACCACGCTGTGTAGCCGATGGTCAGCCATAGCACCAGGATCGTGAGCACCTTTTGCTTGAGCGGGATGCCTTTGCCCTCTCGGTAATTTCTGATGTATTCTCCACACCAGCGATTGGTCATGAGCCAGTGGTAAAACCGCCTTGAGCTACGGGCGTAGCAGGCGGCGGCTAGAAGCAAGAAGGGGGTAGTTGGCAACACGGGTAAAAACATGCCGATAACGCCCAGCGCCACACAGAGCGTGCCCCCGGCGATCAGAAGTCTCCTCGTTAGAAGGTCTTTCACCGTTTTAGGCCCCTCACTGTAGAAGAGAAAACGAATGTGTGAAAGCGTCTGAAGGCCGAACGCCCGCGCCCGGTTCCTTATAGCATAGAGGGTCATCCGTGTCAACTTCGCCAATGTTGGATGGTTTTAGGGCGTTCGGTTGGCCGGCCCGCCGTTTCCCGCGTTCAGCGCGGCCAACAGCGCTTCCTTCAGGGCGATGAAGGGAGGGGTTGTGACCATGCTGCGGCGGCGGGGGCGCGGCAAGGGGATGCGCAGTTCGGCGGCGATGCGCCCTGGCCGAGGGGTGAACACGTAGACCCGATCGGAGAGGAAGACCGCCTCCTCTACGTCGTGGGTGATGAAGAGGATGGTTTGCCCGCCGACGCGCGCGCTCCATACCTCCAGCAGCCACTCCTGCATCTCGGCGCGGGTCAGCGCGTCCAGCGCGCCGAGCGGCTCATCTAAGAGCATGATCTCCTTGTGGCAGAGGAAGGTGCGCAAGAGCGCGGCCCGCTGTCGCATG
The DNA here is from genome assembly GCA_034434975.1 of Anaerolineae bacterium. Taxonomy (GTDB): domain Bacteria; phylum Chloroflexota; class Anaerolineae; order JADYZS01; family JADYZS01; genus JADYZS01. Next base: position 19,605 of record DAOTYP010000178.1, read on the forward strand.
CCGCCGGAGAGGGCCGCGGGGTAGGCGTGCTCAAAACCTTCCAAGCCGAACAGCGGCAGGTACTCGCGCGCCTCGGCTCGCGCTTGCTCCTTGGGGATGCCCGCCAATTCCGGCCCCAGGATCACGTTATCCAGCACGGAGCGCCAGGGAAGGAGGAGGTCCCGTTGCGGCATGTAGCCTACCAAGCCGGTGCGCACCGGTCGCACGAGACCGTCAAAGCGGATCTCGCCCGCATCCGGCTCCTCCAGCCCCACGATCAGGTTGAAGAGCGTGCTTTTGCCGCTGCCGCTCGGGCCGATCAGCGTGACGAATTCGCCCGCGCAGGCCATCAGGCTGACGCCTGCCAGCACCGACACGGGAACCCCGTTCAGCCGATAGCCTTTGTAAAGTTCGGTAACGCTGAGTTTAGGTTCGGACATCGGACCTCAACATGCGCCTTTCTCCCTCCCCCTTCCTCTCCCCCAAGGGGGATAAGGAAGGGGGAGGTTGGGACGACTAGGGCAGGAATTGGTTGGTGAACGCCTTGCTGGTATCTACCCGTTTGGGGAGGAGGCCGGCGTCAGCCATCCAATCGGCGTAGCGCTGCCAGACCTCGGCCTTCTGCTCGCCCCACCTGGGCGCGTCGGCTTGGTAGCGTGGACTGAGCCACTCCTGGCTGCGCCGCACCAGGTCGGGGTTGTTCTCCGGCGCGGCCTTCAGCAAGATGTCCGCCGCCTCCTTCGGGTTGGCGATGGCATCCTTATAGCCTTTGGCGGTGGCCGCCATGAAGCGCCGCACCAGGTCGGGTTTCTCGGCGATCAACTTCTCGCTGGTGATGATGACGGGCGTGTAGTAGTCGGGCACGCAATGGCTCCAGTCGCTGAGCATCACCATGTCCTGCGGCTCGTTGCGCAGTTCTGCCTCAATGCCGGTCCAGCCGTAGAAGACCCAGGCGAAGTCTACGTCGCGGCGGGTGGCGACGAAGTAGTCGGACGCGCCGATGTCCACGAATTGCACTTTCTCCACGTCAGCGCCGTCGCATTTCATGAGCTGCGTCAGCATGGCCTTCTCAGTGGGTGAACCGAAGGCGCCGTACTTCTTCCCCTCAAAGTCCTTGGGCCGGGTGATGCCCTTTGACTTGGGCGCGGCGAAGCCGGACGTGTTGTGTTGGATGATCGCGGCGATGGAGACGACAGGTACGTCCTCGGCCCGCGCCTGGGTCACGAACTCTTGATAACTGATGCCGAAGTCGGCGCCGCCGGCCGCGACAACTTGTTCTGGACTGCCGCCCTCGCCCGGCTCAACGATCTGCAGTTCCAGTCCCTGTTCTTTGTAGTACCCCTTCGCCAGCGCCACGTAGATGCCTGTGTGGTTGGTGTTGGGGACCCAATCCAACATGAGAATCACCTTGGTGGTCGGTTGTGTGCGGGCACACGATGTCAGACCTATGGCGAGCGCCAGGGCAAAGGCGATTAGAAGAAACGGGCGATGCCGATAGACGAGCAAACGCAACGCGCGCAACATGCCATACCTCCTTACTTTACTTTGTTTTTTCGCATTAGGCGAGCATGGGCGTCCTGCCAGGCCTCTCACTTTGCAGAGGCTGCGACCATCGCATCCCAATAGCGCAACTCATACTCTAGCAACAGGCGGGTAGCCTCATAGATTTGATGGGCTGGTATGCCGCGATCCAGTGCCGCTTGCACCAGCGGGATCACCTCACCTTCAACAGGCTCATAGTCAACGTACATCTCAAAGAACCGCACCGCTTCCTTACTGAGGCCATAGGAGTTCCGCAGGGCTTGGCCGACGCGGCGCGCGTTCTTGATCCACACGTGCGCGTCAAAGAAGAAAGCCGTGATCAAATCCGCGTCGCTGCCGTACAGGCAGAGGAAGGTTTGGTAGTAACTGAACGCCATCACATCGGGGAGCACCTTGGCCCGTCGCAGGTCCTCCTCGCTCAAGCCGACCGCCTCAGCGAAGGCGAGCACCGCCTCCTGTACTGCGAACTCGGCTTGTAGGAACTCGTTCAGTTTTTTCTTGGAGGGGAGATGGGCGAAACGAGAGACCAAAAGGGCCATATTGCGGATGGCGTTGCTGACGATCATGTACTGCTGGGTGGCTAACGGCTTCAAAGCCTCCCAAGGCACCTCCTTGCGTTCTAGCATGTCCAGGTAGCGATGGGTGACGATGCGCTCCATCAGAGGGGCCAGGTCGTGCCGTATCTGATCAAAGAGGGCCTGGGCGGTGGGTGTAGACGATGCGTTAGACACGGTAGATGATCTCCTTTCTGGGACGTATGTATTTATTTGATGAGCGAAGGCAACTCACATAGATTCCCATTGTTCCTCGCGTTTGGCGGTGTGATACCAGGGCAAAAGGGCCCGTTCCAGGCCGCTCACCAGCAGGAAAAGGGCGATGCTGAGGAGCGAGGCGACGGCGATGGCCGTGAAAAGTTGCGCGGTGCGGAAGGCATTGGCCGAGCGGATCATGTAGATCCCGAGGCCTTGGCTGGCCCCGATCCATTCGGCGATCACCGCGCCGATGACGCCGTAGGTCACGGCGATACGCAGGCCGGAGAAGAAAGGGGGGAGCGCGCTGGGGAGGCGCACGACGCGGAAGATCTGGCCTCGCTTCGCGCCCATCGCCCGCAGCAATGCCACATGCTCCGGGTCGGTGGCCCGCAAGCCGTCAGCCGTGTTGATGGCGATGGGGAAGAAGCAAACCAGCGCGACCACGACGACCTTGGAGACCATGCCGAAGCCGAACCAGACGACCAGAAGCGGCGCGAGCGCAATGATGGGGATGGTCTGCGAAGCAACAAGAAGCGGGTAAAGGGCGCGGCGCAGGAGGGGCGATAGGTCAATCGCGAAGGCCAGCAGGAGGCCGGCAGTCAACGCCAGCCCCAAGCCCCAGAAGGTTTCCAAGAGCGTCTGGCCGATGTGGGGGACAAGGGCCGGCCCCACCTCCCAGGCCGTCTGCAAGATGCGCGCGGGGGAGGGGAGGAGCCATTCCGGCATCTGCCCGACCCAGGTTATCACTTGCCATAGCGCAATGAGGAGCGCGATCAGCGCGGCAGGTGGGCCGAAGCGCGAGACCGTTAACGCCAGCCGCCGCCTGCTATCGGCGCGCCTGCCCGCGAGCATCCTTTCCCACTCTCGCTTCTGGCCTGCTAACGCTCTCATCTTCCTCACCTGTACTTTGCCAGTTTGTCGTCAATGGTGGAACCCGAGACCGCATCGCCGATCTTGATGAAGGTAACGACCCGCTCTACTCCGGGCACAAAGCAAGCGCGATGGGCCGCCTTCGCCACCTCTAGGAGCCGATCTAGATCGCCCTCCATGGTCGTTTCCATCGGGCCGACCAGGTGCTTGACACCTGACCTCTGAATGACCTCAATCGCCCGGTCCACCACGGGATACGGATCATCGCAGAAAGGTAGAACCTCTATCGCGACCGTTACCGGGTTGCCCATGCGTGAATCCTCCTTCAAGAAATCAACAAAGTTGGTCTCATTCCTCTTGGCGGATGTGCACGGCCAGCAGGAAGCCTTCTTGCAACCTTACTCGCGCCTGGGACGCGGTGAAGACGTTGCTGATCCCACGCGCCGGCCCGAAGCGAAGCGTCCCTTCTCGCAAGGGATAGAACAGGCCCTCGGTGGTGATCCCCCGCGCATCGCCTCCTATGGGGATCAAGGATAAGGTGTCGCCCACCTTTCCGCTGAATTCGGCTTCCTGGCCGTCGCTGATGAGCCGGATCTCTTGCTGGCCATCTAGGATGCGGGCTGGGGCCTGCAGCTGGGCGGCCAACACCAACAGCATGACGTTGGCCAGGTATTGGTCGGGACGGCCCCCCAGCGCGCCGAAGATCAAAATCTCGCGCGCGCCCTCTTCTACTGCTAAGCGGATGGCCAGTTCTAAGTCGGTCTCATCCTTCTCGGCGGGGACTTGAAGCAAGCGGCAGCCTGCAGCTTCCAGCCGGGCGCGTTCGTCTTCCGGCAGTGAATCCATGTCGCCTACGACGACGTGGGGTAGCCAGCCCCAGGCCCGGGCATGGATCGCGCCGCCATCCGCGGCGATGATGCGGTCATTAGGGTCAGGCGCAAAGCCACGCGGCAGCGCTGCCGTAGGGCCGTTGGCGATGACGAGCGCACGCATAAAACCTCCTTATCTGCCTGGGCGAAAAGTTTAGGCCACCTGCCTGGTGGCAAGTGGCCTGTCAGCACCAATTCTTGCGCATCCCTACGCCGGCATTACCCAGGTCAGGTTCATGGGGTCGGCGCCATTACGGGGCGCCCTCTCAGCCGGGCTCTACCCAGCTCCCCCTGCGACTATTCTCTTGTCAACTGTCAAGCGATACTATACCACGCTGCCCGGCTTTTGTCAAGAAAGCGAAGAGGTTCAGGGCCAGGTGGCGGATCGCACTCAGCCCAGGCGCAACCTCCCGGTCCGGCAGCCGTTCCCTGCAGAAACTCACACCGCGCACCTAGCAGCCAGGATCAGGACCGCCGACAAGGACCCGAGGGGGTAGCGACGTTCCTGCCTGCCCCTGGGATCGGGAACCGCGGCCAGGACATCCAGCAGGCTGCGACCCGCATTGACTCCCTGCATGACACCACCGCCAAGATACCTTCACCCCAAGAATGCCTCAACTGGAAAGCCTTGGGGCATTAGTGGCGGCGCTTGACGACGTCTTTCTGAGCGAGGGTTGCAGCGAGGTACGTCGCTGTTTCGGTCGGGTCGAAGCGATCCGGGCTGAAGGCGCGCACGTCGATGCTGGTTTGCCCATCGACGACGAACTCAGCGAGTAACATACCGGCCACCGGATTATAGGCAAAGCCGCCGGAGTGGAAGGCTGCACCGATAAACAGGCCTGGCAAGCGCGCAACCGGACCAAGCACCGGCTCACCATCTATGGAAAAGCAGATCAAGCCGACTCGCGCTTCAGCCCAGGTTGTTGCTGCTAGGGCTGGAAGATAGGGGGTAAACGTCGCGGTGATGCGTTCCTTCAGCGTTTCGGGTACGCTCAGCTCATCCAGTGAGAAACTCGGCGAGGTGACGCGATGTTCGAGCCGCTCGGGCGTTGCGATGCCGAGCAACAACCGACCGCCGACAGCAGGCCGGACGTAGCCGTCGAGCGGGTTAACATTCACGGCAGGGATGGCAAGCGGAATGGGCAGCGGAGTGGTGACATACCGCTGATGGACAAACGCCTTGATCGGCAGGCGCAGATCGGCCGATTCCAGGATCAGGTTTGTCCAGGCGTAAAGTGTACTGACCACGGCATCGGCTTCGAGCGTTTCAGCAGCGGTTTGCACCCCGGCAACCTTGCCGCCTCGTAAGAGCAAGCGTTGAACCATGGTCCGCTCACAGATCGCGACGCCCAATTCGCGGCAGCGCTGCGCTAGTGCTGGAAGGTACTCGTCGGGTTCACTATAACCGCCGAGCGGATCAAATAGCCCGATGTAGTCGTCTGGGAGATGCAGGTCGGGCCAGCGTGCCCGCAGAGCTGGGGCGTCGAGGACCTCATACGGCGCACCGCAGCGATCATAGAGCGGCAACAGAGCGGCGCGTTCCGGCCAACTGGCAGCGTCAAACAGGTTCAAGCAGCCTGTAGCGTGGAAGGTGTAGCCGGGCAGCTCGTCGGAGAGTTCGCGGAACAGGCGCAGGCTGATGGCACGGGCGCGCACGCCAGTTTCGCTCCAGAGTAATCCGGTGGCGATTCCAGCAGCGCGACCGCTCGAACCGGAGCCAATACACCCTCGCTCCAGCACGATGATGCGTCCGGCGCGCTTCTTCGCCAGATGATATGCCGTACTCAGGCCAGTTACGCCACCGCCGAGAATGATGGTGTTCATTCCATCGCTCTCCTCCACTATCGCGCTAGAATTACTAACATCACGTGAGTTCGGGATAAGGGACTCCGCCGGGGTAAACTTGGGGTTACCAAAACTCCAGCGCTCGGAGGAGTCCCTCATGGATAGTTTACTACATCTTTTCTGCCATGTGGATGATTTCTGCCAGGCCTTTCTCCC